>NZ_JADGHT010000276.1 GCF_019683755.1 Thermogemmatispora sp.
TCCGTCGTTTTCCCCCCCATTGTACGACATCGGTGCAGGCACGCTCAAGCGCGTCGGCGTTCGCCGCTACCCGTCAGGAGTGACCAGAAGATGGATGGATGAAGGGAGATCAGTGGAATTGTTCTGCTTCGGTTGAACCAGCCAGGGCCACGGTTGAAGCCTGGCCACCGGAGATGACCATCGCTACCTCATCAAAGTAGCCGGTGCCAACCTCGCGCTGATGGCGCGTGGCAGTATAGCCATCACGCTCCAGAGCAAATTCTTCTTCTTGCAGGTCGGCATAAGCCGCCATGCCACGCTGGCGATAGCCCAGCGCCAGTTTGAACATGCTTTGATTGAGGGCATGGAAGCCGGCCAGGGTCACAAACTGGAATTTGTAGCCCATCTTGCCTAGTTCTTCCTGGAAGGTGGCAATCGTATGGGCATCAAGCTTCTTTTTCCAGTTGAACGAAGGCGAGCAGTTGTAGGCTAGTAGCTTGCCCGGATACTTCTCGTGGATGGCTTCAGCAAAGCGCCGCGCCTCGTCCAGGTTTGGTTCAGAGGTCTCGCACCAAATGAGATCGGCGTAAGGAGCATAGGCCAGCCCGCGGGCGATTGCCGCTTCCAGGCCAGGGCGCGTGCGGAAGTAGCCCTCCGGGGTGCGCTCGCCCGTGAGGAAGGGATGATCTGCCGGATCAACGTCACTGGTGATGAGGGTGGCCGCGTTGGCATCGGTACGTGCAATGAGAATGGTTGGCACCCCCATGACGTCCGCCGCTAAACGGGCGGCAATCAGATTGCGAATGGCCAGGCGCGTAGGGATCAGCACCTTGCCACCCAGGTGACCACACTTCTTTTCTGAGGCAAGCTGGTCCTCAAAGTGCACACCTGCCGCCCCCGCCTCGATCATGGCTTTGGTCAGTTCAAAGACGTTCAGTGGCCCCCCGAAGCCCGCTTCGCCATCAGCCACGATCGGGGCAAACCAGTAAATGTCTCCTTTCCCTTCAGCCTGCTGAATCTGGTCAGCCCGCTGGAGAGCCTGGTTAATGCGCTTGACTACGTGTGGCACGCTGTTGGAGGGGTAGAGGCTCTGGTCAGGATACATCTGCCCCGCCAGGTTGGCATCGGCAGCCACTTGCCAGCCGCTGAGATAGATAGCTTTAAGACCGGCTTTGACCTGCTGAACCGCCTGGTTGCCTGTGAGAGCACCTAGCGCCGCCACGTAGGGCTCGCTATGCAGCAGCTCCCAGAGTCGCTCGGCTCCCATACGCGCTAAGGTGTACTCTATCTGAATGGAGCCGCGCAGACGCACCACATCCTGACCACTGTAGGGCCGCTGAATGCCTTGCCAGCGCGGATCTTCGCGCCAAGAACGCTCCAGCTCCTCGGCACTGGGACCACTGTAGGGCGTCTGTCGCTTTCCATGCGCGCCATTGCCATTCATAGTATATTGACTGCTCATTAGGATCTCTGCTCCTCTCTCCAGAAGCGCTTCGATAAGTTTTGACCTATAGATCTATGGGGCCCGCTCGCTCAATAACAAGGATAACACATGAACAGGCGAAGTTGCCATGAAATAAGTTAAAAGCTGGTAAGCTTTTCAATAACCAAAGACTTATAGGTTGGAGAGACAAAGAGGGGGAGCCGGCTCATCTCGTCTCTTTGCTCTTCAGGACAAGCCGGCTCCCCACCTGGATAGGTGGCCCTCAAGCCAGTCTGGCCTCGATTAGACTAGGCGCCATGACATTTCTTGTACTTCTTGCCGCTGCCGCAGTAGCAGAGGTCGTTACGCCCAATTTTTCGCGGCGGGGCCGCTGGAGCGCTAGCAACCGCTGGGCTGCCACGAGCCGGGCGCCGTCCACTGCTGGCGCGCGGGCGGGTACCGTTGCCATCGCTCTTGGCCTGACCACTGAGGCGCGCGATTTCGTCGATATTGGTGCGCAGGTTGCGCGGCAACTGACGCGGCTTCGGCTGTGGGCGCTGCACAGTTACCGTGATCTCGCCACGCAGCATTCTGAGCAGCCCGTCGACGATGTAGTGCTGAATAGCGCGCTTCAGCTCCTCAAACATGCGATAGGCTTCGTTCTTGAACTCGGTCAATGGATCTCGCTGGCCCACAGCGCGGAACTGGATGCCGGAGCGCATCACATCGAGGGCATCGATGTGATCCATCCAGAGACGATCGACGACCTGCAAGGTGATGGTTCGCTCCAGATCGCGCAGGCTGGGCACACCTTGACCCGCATGCTCCTCCGCCAGTTCATCCAGGCGACGGCCCTGGGCCTCGTAGTGCTCGATGACTAGCTGGCTCAGGCGTTCCTTCAGCTCATCTTTGCGCAGCGCATGCAGGTTCTCCGGCAGGAAGTCCTCGGGAACATGGACCCAGCGTTCAATCTGAGTAAAGAGCAGCTCTAGCTCACTCTCATCGTTGATGGCCTGGCCAGGAATGCAGCGATCAACGAGGGCGCCGATCTCGTTGCGGATCATTTCTAGAATACGCCCGTGCATGTCGGCCCGCTCCAGGACGGCCCGTCGGTCAGCGTAGATGACTTCGCGCTGCTTGGCAATGACGTCGTCATATTCGACGACATGCTTGCGAATGTCGAAGTTGTAGCCCTCGACGCGCGCTTGCGTCTGCTCGATGAAGCGGGTCACCAGGGCGCTCTCCAGGGGCGTATCTTCGTCCATGCCGGCGCGTTCCATGAGCCACGAAGCGCGATCGGCCCCGAAGCGGCGCAGGAGATCGTCCTCCAGCGAGAGATAGAAACGCGAGGAGCCAGGATCACCCTGACGTCCGGCACGGCCACGGAGCTGGTTGTCGATGCGACGCGACTCGTGACGCTCGGTGCCGATGACGTGCAGGCCACCCAATTCGACAACCCGCCGGTGATCCTCCTCACACTCACGAATCAGGCCCTGGAGGATCTCGTTTTTCTCCTCCTCGGTCATCCCTTCAATATACTGGCGGATAGCCTCCTCTTTCTCTTCACGCTCCTCGGGCGTGTTCTCCGGCATCTCACGGATGTAGGCAACCTTCTCAGCATGCTTACGCAGCACGGTGTCAAAGTAGCTGGTGGGATTGCCCCCCAGGAGAATATCGGTACCGCGCCCGGCCATATTGGTGGCAATAGTGACAGCCCCACTGCGCCCGGCCTGGGCGATGATCTGAGCCTCACGCTCGTGGTGCTTGGCATTCAAGACATTGTGGGGAATGCCCTCCAGCGAGAGCAGGTGCGAGAGATGCTCAGATTTCTCGACCGAGGTCGTTCCGACCAGCACCGGCTGCCCGCGAGCATGGCGCTCTTTGATCTCCCTGACTACGGCTCGCCACTTGGCCTCTTCGGTCCGATAGATGAGGTCAGGCAGGTCCTGACGGATCATCGGCTTGTTGGGCGGGATGACGACCACGTCCAGTTTGTAGATCTTGTGGAACTCCTCCGCCTCCGTGATGGCAGTGCCTGTCATGCCCGCTAGTTTGCGATAGAGGCGGAAGTAGTTCTGAAAGGTGATCGTCGCATAGGTGTGGTTCTCGCGTTGGACCTGCACGCCCTCTTTGGCCTCGATCGCCTGGTGCAGCCCTTCGCTGTAGCGCCGGCCCGGCAGCAGTCGCCCAGTGAATTCGTCGACAATGATCACCTGGCCATCTTTGACAATGTAATCGCGATCGCGCTTAAAGAGCACATGCGCCTTGAGGGCGTTCTCCAGGTAGCGCGTCAGATCAAGGTGCTCTTCCGCGTAGAGGTTCTGCGTGCCCAGCATGCGCTCCATCTTCTCGATGCCCTCGTCGGTCAGCATGACCGTGCGCGTCTTCTCGTCGACGGTATAGTCGACCTCGGGCTTGAGCCGCGGCACCAGGCGCGCGAACTTGACGTACAGATCGGTGGATTCAGGACCAGGGCCAGAAATGATGAGCGGCGTGCGCGCCTCGTCGATCAGGATATTGTCGACCTCATCGACGATGGCATAGTTTAACTCGCGCTGCACCAACTGGCTGAGGTCGGTGGCCATGTTGTCGCGCAGG
This sequence comes from Thermogemmatispora sp., assembly GCF_019683755.1. Taxonomy (GTDB): domain Bacteria; phylum Chloroflexota; class Ktedonobacteria; order Ktedonobacterales; family Ktedonobacteraceae; genus Thermogemmatispora. The sequence continues at coordinate 4,001 of NZ_JADGHT010000276.1, forward strand.
TAGTCAAAGCCGAATTCGTTGTTGGTGCCGTAGGTGATGTCGGCGGCATAGGCAGCACGCCGCTCGGGACTCTGCGGCTCAACAGCGTTGACGATGACGCCCACGCTCATGCCCAGGAAGCGGTAGATCTTTCCCATCCACTCGGCATCACGGCGCGCCAGGTAGTCATTGACTGTGACCACGTGGACGCCCTTGCCAGTGAGAGCATTGAGATAGACGGGCAAGGTGGCCACCAGGGTCTTTCCTTCGCCAGTTTTCATCTCGGCAATTTTGCCCTGATGGAGCACGACCCCACCGATGAGCTGGACGTCGAAGTGGCGCATGTTGAGAACTCGCCGCGCCACTTCACGCACTACGGCGAAAGCCTCGGGCAAGAGATCGTCAAGGGTTTTGCCCTTGTTGCGATAGCGCCGCGCCAGATCCTCGCTCAGAGCCTGCATGGCCTCGGCCTTGTAGGCAACCAGCTCCGGCTGCAGATAGGTAAGAATGCGGCTCAGGAGCCGCTCCAGACGTTCATCAGCCTCATCATCAGGGTTGCGCGACCGCCGGCGCTCCTCTTCAAAAATGGCCCAGGCTTTGGTAAAAGCGCGCTGACGCTCCTCCTCCGGCAGTTGCGCCAGGTCTGGCTCTACTTCCTGAAGTAAGGCCATGATGGCCTCTTCAGGGTTGGGCCCTTCCTCCGGCCATAGCTGCCGCTCCTCCACCAGATCCATGACCGCCTCAACCCGTAGAGCGTTCAGCGCAGGGTTGAGCCGCTCGTAGCCAGCTTCAAACAGCTCGTCAAGAACGTCAGCCAGCCGGTCACGCAGGACCTCCTCCTCATCGCGTCGCCGGTCAAGCTTCTGGCGGTAGTCAGTGATGGCCTCGCGGAGCTGCTCGTCGCTGCAGCGCCCGGCCAGACGATCTACACTGGTGACCGCCTCTCGGAAGAGCTTGAGTAGTTCGTCCTCTAAAACACGCCCTCCTTTGAGATGGAGGGCAAGCTGTGCGCGGAATTCTGCTGTTTTGGCCGCTAGCTCTTCGTCGCTGAGCTTCTGAATCTCGGGCTCGAGTGCGTTGATCCGATCAACAATCGGTTGGATACGCTTGAGTTCGCGCTGGTTGGGATCTCCCAGAATCTTGGTTAACAGTTGCATGTCGCTCTCTTCTCCTGCAGCCCGGCTGGCATGCTCGTCCGTATGACTTGCTGGCTGGTGTTGGCGGGGTGCCCTCTGACGGCGATGCTACCACTTGACCGGCCCATGTTCTTATTCATTATATCATACGGTCTCCTCGGCCAGGCGCAGTGCTGATGACTCTGCCCATCTTGACAGGAGCCTGCAGGTAATGCCACACTCTATAGTAATAAGGCTCTATGACAGGGAGGGAAGGAACGGCCAGAGTAAGCCGCTCTCAGCTCTCTTGTGAAGCTCAGCCGCTCCGATCGATGTTTCACGATCAAGCGGCGTCAGCAGCCCTAGAGGCGAACAGACGGATCGTCGGCTAGTCTATCAGACGGGCCACTGATAGCCAGGCCGGTCTCTGGCTGGCTGACTGGCTGGCCGGGATACACTTCTGGCTTGTTCCCAGCGCCTGCCCCTGCAGCTCCCTTCCCCTCGTTGTCTGCTACGCCTGCCCCCAATGACAACGTCTCCAGCGCCTGGCCTGCTGCCGTCACCCGCCCTTGTCGGTGGGTGAGTGGACAGCATCGGGCAAGGCGGCAAGGCAACGGCCTCAATGAAAGGAGGCGATGGCCCAGTACAAGGCGATCACCGCGGCGCTCTGGCAAGCAGCCAGAGACTCCCCTGCCTACTGACGTACCTACTCTGCGCAACGCAAGGCACGCTCTCTTTGTCTCTGGCACGGCCAGCCAGTTTTCCAGACCAGCCAGACCAGGCCAGCTCAAGCGCAGCGCAGCGCCCGTCTCCCCATAGCAGCAGTGCAGCTAAGCTGAGCCATTATGGCCCTGCCCTGGTACTTGGTGCTGACCAGCGTCGGTCGCCCCTTGGGTCTGGTCTGCGCATTGCGACGAAGAACAGGCACATCGCAAGACACGGAGAGCAGAACCAGGATCACCGTAGTCTGGACGCAAGGAGCAAACAGCGATGTTTCATCAGTTACTGACTCCTGTTGCCAATAATCTCTTTCTCTCCTTCCTCGTCGGGATCATCCCCATTGCCGTTGTTTTAATCCTGCTGGGAGTGGTCCGTCTCTCGGCCTGGCTCTCGGCTCTGGCCGGCCTGATCGTCGGGCTGCTGATCGCCGTCTTTGTCTGGCAGATGCCCTTTCAATTGGCGGCCAGCTCTACCATCAACGGTATGACCTTCGCCCTCTGGCCCGTGATGT
>NZ_JADGHT010000277.1 GCF_019683755.1 Thermogemmatispora sp.
CTCTTATATAGTATGCTCGGCGTACTATACGCCTTCTATATAGTATACTTAGCATATACCGTCTCTCGATACGATGGAACGCAGCAAGCACTCGGTCACCCCCAACCCAGCAGGCGGGTCTGTTTGCCTTTGATCACTCTGGAGGTAGGCTAACGTGACGCCGACCATTATCGCCATCCTCGCGGCGGGCATTATCCTGGCGGCGCTCCTTGGAGCCGGGATCGCACTCGTCATCGGATACCGTTTAGGGGAGGCACGAAATAAAAGCAAGTTTGAGGAGCGTCTCCGCCTTGAAAAAGAGGCCAGTGAGCGCCTCCTCCTTGAAATGCAGCAGCAACAGCGAGAGGCCCTGCGCGAGGCGCGCGAGGAGACAGCGCGTTTCCGCGCTACTATCGAGAGAGAAAATGCAGAGCGGCGAGCAGAGCTGCAGCGCCAGGAGCGTCGTCTGCAGCAAAAGGAAGAGAGCCTCGAACGCAAGATTGAGGCTTTAGAGCAGCGTGAGCGCCGACTGCAGGCGCGGGAGCGGGCGGTTGAGGAGCAGCGTCAGGAAGTTGAGGAGCTGAAGCGTCAGCAGCAGGCCGAGCTAGAGCGCATCTCCCAACTGAGCGAAGAGGAAGCGCGCGAGCTTCTGCTGAGCCGTATGGAGGCCCTGGTACGGGCCGAGGCCTCGCGGCGGGCGCGCATTATCGAAGAAGAAGCGCGTGAGCAGGCTGAGGCGCGGGCGCGTGAAATTATCACCCTGGCCATTCAGCGCTGCGCCTCTGACCAGGTCTCCGAGGCGGTTGTCTCGGTCGTCCCCCTGCCCAATGAGGAAATGAAAGGGCGCATCATTGGGCGGGAAGGTCGCAATATTCGTGCTTTGGAGGCCGCGACCGGCGTTGATCTGATCATCGACGACACACCGGAAGCGGTCATTCTTTCGGGCTTTGACCCCGTGCGCCGCGAAGTAGCGCGCCTGGCGCTGAACCGTTTGATTCTCGACGGGCGTATTCACCCCACACGCATCGAAGACGTCGTCGCCAAAGCGCAGCAGGAAGTCGACAACATTATTCGTGAGGCAGGAGAGCGGGCGGCAATGGAGGCCAACGTTCACGGTCTGCAACCTGAGCTGCTCAAGATCCTGGGCCGTCTCCATTTTCGCACCAGCTACGGTCAGAACGTGCTGGCCCACTCGGTAGAGGTGGCCATTCTTGCGGGCACCATTGCCCACGAGCTGGGGGCTGATGTCAACGTCTGCAAGACAGCCGCTTTACTGCACGATATCGGCAAGGCCATCGATCAAGAGGTGGAGGGGCCACACGCCGTTGTCGGCGGCGAGATCGCCCGTCGCTTTGGCAAGTCACCGAAGATCATTCACGCCATGGTCGCTCACCACGCCAGCGAGATGGAGCCACAGAGCCTGGAGGCAGCCATTGTCCAGGCTGCCGACGCCATCTCCGCCGCCCGGCCTGGTGCACGGCGTGAGACGATCGATCTCTATCTCAAGCGCCTTGAAGCTCTGGAGAGCATCGCTAACTCTTTCCCTGGCGTCGAAAAGTCCTTTGCCATCCAGGCCGGACGCGAGATTCGCATTATTGTCAAGCCTGACGAGATCGACGAGTACGGCGCCAACCGTTTGGCGAGCGAAATCGCCCATAAGATTGAGGAGAGCCTTGACTATCCCGGCCAGATCAAGGTCTGCGTGGTGCGCGAGACGCGCGCCGTTGACTATGCCAGGTAAGCCGAGCCGCAGCCGCTCCCAACCAGCGCGGCGCGCGCAGCTACTGCCTGGATGCCGATACCGACAAGTCCAGGCCAACGACACCGGGTCAGGCAGGCTGGAGGAGATATGACCGATTATGCGATTGATCTGCACACGCACTCGACCGCCTCGGACGGCCTCTATGCGCCGCGGGTTCTGTTGCAGCAGGCTCACCAGGCGGGGGTGCGTGTGCTGGCTCTTACTGATCACGACAGCACTGAAGGGCTGGCGGAAGCCGCTGAAACTGCCGCCCAGCTTGACATCGACTTTATCCCAGGCATCGAGATTAATACCGAAACCCCTGCTGGCGAAGTGCATATGCTCGGCTATTTCCTGCACTACCAGCAGGAGGCCTTTCAGCAAGCCTTGCGCACGCTGCGCGATGCGCGGCAGCGTCGTGGTCAGCGGATGGTTGAGCTGCTCAATGAGCAGGGCGTCGCTATTACCTGGGAGCGGGTACGTGAGCTAGCTCAGGGAGCGGTTGGGCGGCCCCATGTAGCTCAGGCACTGGTCGAGGCCGGCTATGCTCAGAGCATCGAGGAGGCCTTTGCGCGCTACCTTAGCAAGGGGTGTCCAGCCTATGTACCACGCTACAAGTTGTCGCCTCAGGATGCGGTGCGCCTCATTGTCAGTGCCCGGGGCCTGCCGGTGATTGCCCATCCTCTGGAATTACCAGGTCCCGAGGTCCTGCGCCAATGGCTCCCCGAGCTATGCGCTCTCGGACTGGTGGGACTGGAGGTTTACTATGGTCCCTATACCCCTGAGCAGGAGGCACTGCTGCTTTCCCTGGCGCGTCAGTTTGATCTCATCCCCACCGGAGGCAGCGACTATCACGGTCCTGGTATCCATCCCACACCCTTGGGAGGACACCCTGTGCCTGCCGAGAGCGTCGCCCGGCTGAAAGAGGCCGCTGCAGCCCGCAGCCGCCAAATGCCGCCGCCTTTCACGTTGCCAGAACCGGCTACCGAGTAGCTGCACTGCCGACTACTCAATGCTCGCAGCCATGGCTCTTTATCAAAGGCCTTCGCCAGGAGAGAAACGGGAGGAGGTCTCGGCCTGCTTGCTGACTTCTCTTCCTGAGCGACAGATCGCCACCCCAAGCATTGACCTTGAGATAGAACAGGAGGCACGGCAAGGGTTTTGAGCGTAAAACCAGAGAAAGAGGCGAGAGGTCGCCGGATCTTGCGCGACATCCTGGAAACGGTAGCTCTGACGCTGCTGTTGCTCCTCGTAGTACGCCTAACGGTCCAGCACTACTACATCGATGGTCCAAGCATGGAGCCGACGCTACACAACCAGGAATACATCCTTGTCGATCGGCTCGCCTATCTTTTCCATCCGCCGCAGCGCGGTGATATCATTGTCTTCCACTATCCAAGAGATCCTAATATAGATTATGTGAAACGCATTATCGCTGTCCCCGGTGACACCATCACTGTCATCGGGCAAACGGTGATTGTTGATGGAGTTACCCTTCATGAACCATATGTCAACCCTGATGATCCGGCCAGTCTGGCCGTCTATCCGCCGATCCGCAACCTGGTCATTGGTCCCGATCAATACTTCGTGATGGGCGATAATCGCGGCGACAGCTCCGACTCGCGTCAGTGGGGGACGGTTCCCAGACAAGACATCGTGGGCAAAGCCACCCTGGTCTACTGGCCGCTAGGAGCCAACAACTTCGGCCTGTTGCCCGATGTCAGCAGCGTTTTCGCGGGTATTAAGTAGCCACTGGCAACAGAAGCTGAGCCTCAGATTGGCCGTCCGGGCGAGCGAAGGCTTGTATCCTCCCTCTTTGTTAGTTTCCGCCAGAGGAGCTGCGGCCTTTGCGTGGAGGGACTCGAGCAGCCTGCTGCTCCTCTGGTCTTTGCTCGCCTCATAAGCTTACTCCGCGCTCTACGGCCCGGCCAGTTGCTCGGTTCAGGCCGCTCCTCAAGCTACACTTCCTAAGTGCCCTCTCCACAGCAAAGGCCAGCCTGCGGCAGATGGCAGCAAGGGCCTGCTGGGGGGACATCACTTGCCGGAAGCAGCCTTTTCCGCTATCGTTATAAACGTGTAGCGCAGACAGTCGTTCCCCCACCGCCCCACTGCCGACTGGCGGCCTAGCCTCATCTCTCCCTTCCGCGCTGTCCGCGCCACGCATCTAGGAAAAACAGGGTAATCTCTCACAAGAGAGTTTCAAATTTGTCCAGGGTGGAGTACACTACCTTGGGAGTCTTTTGTCAGGTTGTTTCAGGTCTCATTGACGTTTGCCCATACATCAACAACAGGCTGGCAACGGCAAGGCCCATTCCTTTAAGCAATACAGATCATTGCGTACCTTCTTAGAGGGGGCGAGAGCTGTCATGAGAGCAATTACGCGAATGCCTATTTTCCTCCGGCTCTTCCTGGCCTTCGCGCTGGCTGCGATCATTCCCGCCATCGTGATTATTGTGCTGGGAACTTTCTTTTTGAACACCCTGACCGTCCACGGCCAAGCGATGCAGGTGGCCAATCAGGCAACGACCATCTCGCTGCAGGCCATGTCAGACCTTGAGCGCATGAATGCTTTGCTCGGTCAGTATCACTCGACGCTCTATGCAAACGAGGGTCCTTATGGCCTCAATAGTAGCGCTATGGCGCGCATGGCCACCTCTGCCGAGACGGAGATCCTCGACCTGGAGCATAGTTTCGGCAACGAGCTGAGCACTTACCAGCAGAATTTCTTGCTGGGATCGTCCCCGAATATGGATAGTGTGCGTCGGAGCCTCCCAGGAGACATCGACGCTCAGGCCGCTAACCAGGCGCAAATCTTCCGTACGGCCAGCCAGCAATGGTCGGATTATAAACAGGCTCAGGACGCAGAGCTAACAGCGCTGAAGGCCAATCTACCGCACAGCCAGACCCACAGCCTCCTCGAACAGGCGAACACCAGGTACGCCTCGCTCCTCAAAAGCTGGCAGCAGCTCGTGACCGTGACGCAAACCATTAGCAATGAGGTGACAACCATCGGCTCTAACCAGATTGGGATGATCACCCTCGGCACGGTCATCGCTATTTTGGCCACGGCGATGGTGGTGATCACTATTGGCTATATCATTAACTTGACCATCACCCGCCCCCTGCGCCAGCTCGCCAACCTGACCAAGCGCATCAGCAAGGGCGATACCACCGCTCGCGTCAAGATCAATAGCCGCGATGAGATCTACATCGTGGCCAATTCGATGAATAATATGCTCGATAATATCGTGCGCCTGATCCAGGAGGCCCAGGCGCAGCGCGATAACCTGCAAGCCCAGGTGGAGAAGCTGGTGAGCGAGGTCAGCGGCGTCGGTGAGGGTGATCTGCGCGTGCAGGCCGAAGTAACGGCTGATGCTCTCGGTGTGCTCGCGGACTCCTTTAACTATATGGTCGAGGAGCTGGGGAACCTGGTGATCCGCGTCAAGACGGTGGCCCGCGAGGTGGAGCAGACCACAAGCCAGCTCATCGATGGAATGACCCAACTGGTGGAAGAGGACGATATGCAGCTCCGCCAGATTAATGAGGCTGCTGTCGAGGTTGAGCAGATGGCAGCAGCCAGCCGCCGTGTGGCGGAACGCGCCCAGCTGCTCCACAATGTGGCCATTGAGGCCCGCAAGGATGCGCAGGGAGGCCGCGAGGCTGTGGAGCTGGCCATTGCTGGGATGGGACGTATCCATGAAAACGTGCAGGCAACCGCCAAGAAGGTTCAGGTCCTCGGTGATCGCTCACGCGAGATCAATAATATCGTGGAGGCCATCTCTAGCATTGCTCACCAGACGAATCGCCTGGCTCTTGACGCCGCTATTCAGGCCGCGATGGCCGGCGAGCATGGCAAGGGCTTCGGGGCTGTTGCCGCCGATATCCGCCGCTTAGCCGAACGCGCGAAGGAGCAGGCCAGCAATGTGACACGCATCGTCCGCAGTGTCCGCGAGGATATCGGCGCCGTGGCTGTGGCTATGCAGGACACGGAGCGCGAGACGGAGGCCGGTGCCCGCTTGACGCAGGAGGCCGGCAGTGCCCTGGAAACAGTCTTCTCAGTGATTGAACAACAGGCCCATGAGATCGAAACGATCAACCAGATGGCTAACCAGCAGCTGGAATCGTCCAGCTCCGTGGTACAGATCATGCACAGCGTCTCTGAGGCGACTCAGCGCAGCAGCACGACAACGCGCGAGGCTGCGCAAGCAATGGGCCGTCTGGCTCGCCTGGTAGAGCGCTTGCGCGCTTCGGTGGAGGCCTTCAAGCTGAATGAGGATCAGAGCTATCTGTCAACCACGGGTTTCACTGACGCGCTGACGGTCCAGGATGGCGCGGAGAGTCAGCAGTCTCTGAGCGGCGCTTTCCGCACGGTCACTGCTACGGCTCAGGCTCAGCCAACTCCGACGTCCGCTGGCATGTATAATGCCCTTCCCCCGGCGCGTCAGCCGGGCGCTGGTTCGAACTCCGAAGGCTTCCCGCCCTTCCAGTCGCTCTCGCCCTCCCCCACCCCAACCGTGAACAGCGATTGGAGCCAGCCATTGCCCTCGATGCCTT
>NZ_JADGHT010000278.1 GCF_019683755.1 Thermogemmatispora sp.
CTCTGGCACCCTTCCTCCGGCCAGCCCCCCCTGCTCCTGCACGCCCATTCCCAGCCCATCTCCGCCCTCGCCTGCTCCCCCGACGGCTCCCTCCTCGCCTCCGCCTCAGAAGACCACACCGTCGCCATCTGGCACACCCCTTCCGGCCGCCTCCTCCGCCGCTATACCTCCCATTCCTACAAAGTCGTCGCCCTCGCCTGGTCCCCTGACGGCTCCCGCATTGCCTCCGCCGACGATGAGGGCCTGATCCACCTCTGGAACCCTCTCACCGGCAAGACTCTCCTCACTAAGCCCTTCGAGCACGAATGCTGGTCCCCCTCCCTCGCCTGGTCCCCCGACGGCTCTCGCCTCGCCGTCACCGCCTGGTCCGATCTGCTCCCTCCAACCATCTCCATCTGGCAAGCCGATACCTTCCAGCCCCTCCTACACTACTATGGTCACCACCACGATATCTACGCCGTCTCCTGGTCTCCCGATGGTTCTCTCATCGCCTCCCTTTCCAGCGACTCCCCCAATGACCCCCCCGCTTCTTCGATTCTCCATCTCTGGGACCCCTCCTCGGGCCGCCTTCTGCACCGCTGGCCCTGTCACGCCTTCCTTGCTCCCGTCTGGTCACCCGACGGCTCCCTCCTCGCCTTCGAGGGTCTACAAGGTCTTGAAATCCGCTCCGTCCGCCCTGGCCTTCCCCTTCTCTTTCTCCCTGCCTCCTCCCCCTGCGCCTGGTCACCCGACGGCTCCCTCCTCGCCTCCCTCTCCCCCTTCTCTGTCGACCTCTGGCCCGTCTCCACCCTCCTCTCCTAGCTAATCGGCCCAGCAGGCGCCCCGACTTCCAAAAGAGCAGATACCCGGATAATTGACGCCAGCAGCGGGGAAAGCCACCTTTAGACCGGTGCCTTCTCCGCTGCTACCCCTCCGGCACAGCTAAACACCCCGAAAAGAACCTCCCCTTCATCCTATTGACAACGACCTCGATGAAGGGCGTCTCCAAGCCCACAGAGAAGACGCTGCTAAAGGACCTCCTGGAGACAGTGACGAAGGATGCCATTGAGAAAAGGTCTGCAAGAGGGCCTCCCGAAGCTACTGGGTAAGGCGGGCTCGCCGCAAGAGCACCCGCTGACTATATTTTTCAGCCGCGCCAAGGGCGATGAAGACTACCATGGGGAGATACTCTATGCGCGCTGAAAATCTCGTTCCTGTCTCCATCGAATTGGCCTCCTGGCTGGGACTGCAACGCTCGCAAGCTCAGGGCTGGCATTATTTGACCTTCGACCCGCCGCTTTACGATGCCTGGGATGTGCTCGGTTACCGCACTTTTGACGACTCTTCTACTCTTTTCATAGAGATTCGCCCTCTACATATCGATCTTGAGTGGCTCCTTTTCCCATTGTCTTTCTCTACTACCAGTGGCAGCCATTCCTCCTCTTTCCAGGCCGAGCAAGAGGCCGACAGTTACCTACGGCTGAATTTCCAACGCCTGGCTCTGCTGACTGGCTTTTTGGAGCGACTGCTGGCAGATGGATCGACTGCCCAGGGAAAAGCTGACCTGACCAGCTTCTCTCCTCTTGGTCGCGAAGAGCTGCGCTCCTGGCACCTGCACGCTTCTCTCCTTGCCTATGAGCCTGAGATTCCTGCCTCCTCGGGTCCTTTGATTGCACATCCCTACTGGTATCGCTATGACCCTGAGCCTGGGGTTCGCTCTCGAGAAAGCCTCCCAGAGGGTCAGCGCCTGCTTGCCATACCCTGGTGGTCTCCCAGCGATGCAACTGGCGATCTCGATCATCTCGTTTTCACGCGCGTCTATCCTGAAGACCTGGGCAAGCCCACTTTCGAGTTGGAAGATTCTTCTCAGGGACGAGGCACGCTCGGCTTCAGCCAGGCGAGTTTGCGCGCACTCCTCGATCTGCTGCAAATTCGCCTGGAACGGCTGGGGCTTGCCAGCCGACCACCAACTTTTAGCCCTCTTTCAGAGCCTGCTACAGCCTCTTTCTTGGGAGATAGGCGGGAGCTTGCCAGCCCTCGCCTGCTGGGAATCGATGATCTGACGGCAGCTCTTCGCAGCGACAGGCTTACCCCCGACGATCTGTTGCCTATCCGTGTCTTTCGCAAGGTTCCAGAGATGGACGCCTGGGGCCCGCTTTCCCGGGGCGGCTTGCGTGGAGACCCTGCCTATCTCGAGAATGGAGCATGGTATACCCTCGATAACCGACTGCTCGCCGCGCTCCAGCAGGCCGGCATAACCGACACACCTGTCCTGGCGGCTGACCCAAGCGATCTTGGAGTAGCCAGCCTTCGCCGGTTGTTCAGAACGCTCAAGTGCGAGCGCTGGAAGTTTGGCCATCCATAGTAGCATTACAGGACCGGCGTGGCCAAGCCGTGACCCTCCAGGGCCGACTTCGCCAGTCCTAGCAAGAAGGGAGCAGAGTTATAGCATGGACCAGGAAGAACACCTTGATCCCCTTTCCTCTGATGATATTGCCTTCTTCAGATTAAACCGTTCACAGGCCCAGGGCTGGCGCTATCTGATCTTTAGCTCATCCCTCTACCTGGCCCCCATGATGGATTGGACAGCCGATGCGCTCGGCTATCGCCTACTGCCGCCTGCCAGCCCGCTTTTTTGTCTAGCTTCGTCTGCTGCACCTCGATGAAGATTTTTTCAGCGATGACCCTTCAGATGATACATCCCCCTTCCTTCCCGATCAGGAAGGAGCTGGCTATCTCGCGTTTTCTCCCCACCGCCTCACGCTCGTTGTAGACTTTCTCGAAGGTCTTTTGCAGGAGTCCGTCGCTCCGCTCTCTTCTGCTCCCTTGTTCCATCTCCTCAGCTCTGAGGATCTCAAAGCCTGGCGGCTTGACCCCCTCTTCTTACGCAAAGACCGAAACGGACAGCCATCACCTCCTCTCTGGTATCGCTACGAACCAGAAGAGTCTGTCCGTTCTATGGAGACTCTCCCCGAAGGGATGCGCGTCGTTCAGCTACCTCCTTATAGCCCTGGTAAGACTAGTTACCGCTATGGCTACGGCAACTTTAGCTTGCGCTTCACCCGTGTCTACGAGACAGATCTACAAGATCCCTCCTTTGAGCTTGCAGATTCTTGTTGGGGCCGGGGAACCCTTGGCTTCAGTCGCACGGGCCTGCGCCAGTTCATTGGGCTGCACAAAGCCGGGCCTGCCCGACGCTGAGCCGCTTGCGACACGCTGCTGCCTCCCGCTCAGTCAGAGAATAACAGGCACCGGCCCACTGGCTACCTTTCCACCACTCCTGATCAATCTCCCCATCACTGCCTGGCCTTTTCCGGCTGGCGGCGGCCCTCAAGCAGGCCAGCGCCAGACGATAGCGTGCAGCAAGCTTATTCCCTAAGTTCCGGCATTGGCAGGCCAGCCCAGCCCCAATACAGCGGACGACAGTCCCCTTTCTTCCAGCCTGGCCCTGGCTGCGCGCGCAGAGTAGCACAGAACAAAGCAGGCTGACCAGCTCCTGACAGGGAGCCAGGCGCTAACAGATTTCTAACGTTTCTCCCACACTCTTCTAACATAGCCTATGGCATCATATGTACCGTGGGGAGGTGTACCATACCACCGCAGAGCGGAAGAAACCACACACCACTTGACTCGATACAAGCAAGGCAACTCACCAAGCTTCCCAGGGACCTGCGTAGCTAACATGGAGGTGTGCCATGCCAGTTGAAACTCATAAGGAAACACTGGGCTTTCAGGCGGAAGTCAAGCAATTGCTTGACATCATGATCCATTCTCTTTACAGCAATAAAGAAATATTCTTGCGAGAGCTTATCTCTAATGCTTCAGATGCCATCGACCGCCTGCGCTTCGACGCGCTCTCAAATCCCGATCTCTACGAGCGCGACGCCGACTTCAAGATCCGCGTCTCCTACGACCGCGACGCCCGCACCATCACAGTGAGCGACAATGGCATTGGCATGTCGCGCGAGGAGGTCATTCAGAATATCGGCACCATTGCGAAGTCAGGCACACGCGAATTCTTCCAGTCACTCACCGGCGACCAGCGCAAGGACGCCATGCTCATCGGTCAGTTTGGTGTCGGCTTCTACTCCTCGTTCGTCGTAGCCGACCGCGTGACCCTGCTGACACGCCGCGCCGGCCTACCAGCCGAGCAAGGTGTACGCTGGGAGTCCGACGGCCAGGGCGAGTATACAATCGAAACCATTGAGAAACCAACTCGCGGCACCGACGTCATTTTGCACCTGCGCGAGGGCGAGGACGACCTGCTCAATGGCTACCGCCTGCGCTCGATCATCCGCAAGTACTCAGACCATATCCAGCTCCCCATCGTGATGAAGGTCGAGGGCAAGGATGAGGAGGAGGTCGTTAATAAAGCCTCAGCCCTGTGGGCCCGCCCAAAGAGCGAGATCAGCGAACAGGAGTATAAGGACTTCTATAAGTATGTCTCCCACGACTTCGCTGATCCACTGGCCTGGGTCCACAGCCACATGGAGGGCACCCACGAGTATACGCTCCTGCTTTTCATTCCCTCGCAGGCCCCCTTTGACCTCTGGCTGCGTGAGCGCCATCACGGCGTCAAGCTGTATGTGCGCCGCGTCTATATCATGGACGACATCGAGAATAAGCTACTGCCGCGCTACCTGCGCTTCGTGCGAGGGATCATTGACTCCGATGACCTGCCCCTCAACGTCTCGCGCGAGATGCTGCAGCAGAACCGTCTGATCGACACGATGCGCGCCACGGCCACCAAGAAGATCCTCGGCCTGCTCAGCGATATGGCCGAGAAGGAGCCGGGCAAGTACGCCATCTTCTGGCGCGAGTTCGGGCGCGTCCTCAAAGAGGGCCTGGTCGAGGATAAGGCCAATCGCGATCTGATCGCCCGCCTGCTACGCTTCGCCTCAACGACCAGCGGCCCAGAGCAGTCGGTCTCGCTGGAAACCTATGTCTCGCGCAAGAAGGAAGGCCAGGATAAGATCTACTACCTGCTGGCCGAAAGCTACGAGGCCGCCAAGGACAGCCCACTGCTGGAGATCTTTAAGCAGAAAGGCGTCGAGGTCCTGATCTGGACTGATCCCATCGACCATTTCGTGCAGCACGAACTACACGAATACGGCGGCCTACCCTTCCAGTCAATCGCCCGTGGCGAGGTCGACCTGAGCAAGCTGGAGGATAAACAGGAGCAGGAGGAACGCCAGAAGAGCGCCGATGAGGCCCGCGACCTGCTGGAGCGCTTCAAGAAGGTCCTCAGCGAGAAAGTCAAGGATGTGCGCACAACAAGCCGCCTGACAACTTCACCCGCCTGCCTGGTGGTCGACGAGGGCGGTATCGATCCCAACTTGAAACGCCTGCTGCAGGCTGCCGGCCAGGCCGTCCCCGCCGATAAGCCAATCATGGAGATTAACCCGCAGCACCCGATTATTCAGCGCCTGCGCCACGAGCAGGACGAGGAGCGCTTCGCCGACTGGGCCTGGGTCCTCTTCGATCAGGCTGTGCTCAGCAGCGGTGACCAGTTGGAGAACCCGATCAGCTTCGTCAATCGCCTGAATAACCTGCTGACCCGCCTGGGCACGGCGTGAGGCCGGCCACAGCAACACCAGCCAGCAGCGAGGAACCTCTCCCCGTCCCACAGCTCTGTTTCGCCCGCACCCGCTTGCTCCCAACCAGCGGGGCGGGCGAGCTGTTTGCTCCTGATCCCCTGATGATGCCTTTCTCGAGGCTACGCCGCTCTCCCTTTTGCCTTTGTTGGAGAAGCCGCCTTATCTGGAGCAAGGTCCTCCAATTACGTCCCGTGGCTGGACAGCCAAGAGCACGCTCAAGCTCAGCAGGCGTCAGCTTCGAGCGTCCGATCCCATCGGCATACCAGATATACAGCTCCTGACCACGTGCCGAGAGCTGCAGCTTCTCGGGTCCAGCGGCGGCAAGTCGCTGCAAGACTGAGGCCGCCGCTGGCACCGGAGGCGCGGCCAGGAAGAGCACCACGAGACGCTCAGGCGCCTGCTCGGCCTCTGACGGGAAGGGATTCGTCGTAATGACCTCCTCCAGATCAACGGCTCTGCGCAGGACGACTCGGCTGGCAAAGCCAAACTCCTGGAGACAGCGCCCCTCAATCTGACAAGCCAGACTCAGGGCGTCACCTTCGTCGCTGGTGAAGAGCACGTTGCCTGTCTGGATATAGGTATTGACTGCCTGCAGTCCCAGGGCCTCATGCATCCTCCTCAGAGCCAGCATGGAAACCACTCCATGCCCGCCCACATTGAGCGCGCGAAAAAAAGCCACATAGGT
>NZ_JADGHT010000279.1 GCF_019683755.1 Thermogemmatispora sp.
TTGAAGAATGGCATGAGGAGCAGGGTGAAGAGCAGCGTGAAGAGCAGCGTGACCGTGAGCAGCCAGAAGCGAGCCAGGAGATTGAGCGCCTGAAGGAGCGGCTAGCGCACGAGTATGCACAGGCGCTGCGGGCCGGCGAGCGTGATGCTGCCCCTTCCTACGAGACCTATGAGCGGCTGGCCGAGCTAGCCGGAGATCGCCAGGCCAGCCTCATCCTCAAGGAAGTGATTGAGGCAGTTGAGCGTCGCATCTACGGTCTGCTGCTGTTGGAGGAGCCGCTCCAAGGCAACGGGCACCTTCACTGACCACAGGGAGGAACGGGAGTACGGATAGCGGGAGACCTGCCTGCCGGAGAGACAACTCGGGTCAGCCCGGCAGGCAGGTCAACAAAGGCGCGCGACGAGCATTGTCGGCTCGCGCCGCGCGAGGTCTCCGCCTCAGCTCTCCGCCGGAAGCTGAGCGGGACCTCCCCGCTGTCCCTTGCCGGGGCGTCGCCGCGAGCGGGAGCCTTCGGCCTCGGGAGAGGGCGATGGCGGCTCGGCGGCGGTTTGCTCCAGCAAAGCGCGCACAAAGGCTAACAACTCAGCGGGATACTGCTCCCAGGGAGCCTGACCGCTCTCATACTTGCGCGGCAGCGCCTCTAGCCGTGCCAGGGCCTCGGCATAGCGAGGCTGCTGGCTGCTCAGCAACTCCAGATTCCAGGCCAAAAAGCTGCGTAACTGCTCGGCCTTCAGCAGCGGTGTCTTGCTCTTCCCGAGCAAGGTAGTCAAGCGCGAGAAACTCACGCGGCGCAAATCGAGCAAGGTCAGCGAGGGCTTCCTGCCCGGCGGCTCAGCGCTTCTGCCAACAGAGGGTAGCGCCAGACCCTCCCCGGCCATAACAGCGCGTGGATGCTCAAGCAGCTCATCCAGACTGCGACAATGCTGCGCACGCTGCATGAGCCTGGCCGTCAGTCCCAGAGCCTCTACCGGGCCAGCAAAGCGAGGCGCTTCCTTATCGGGCAGCAACGCCGCATACAAAGCCTCAACGCGCCTCACCTGTGCAAA
The DNA here is from genome assembly GCF_019683755.1 of Thermogemmatispora sp. Lineage (GTDB taxonomy): Bacteria > Chloroflexota > Ktedonobacteria > Ktedonobacterales > Ktedonobacteraceae > Thermogemmatispora. Next base: position 1,047 of record NZ_JADGHT010000279.1, read on the forward strand.
GAAGGCCTGGCGCAAGTCATTCCCTCTAAGCAGGCGATCAGCAGCCTGAGACACGGCGCTGTCACGCAATCGCTCATCGCTGGGGGCCAACAACGTGGCAACGTCGACGGCGTGGCGTGCGCAGAAATCCAGAGTCTCCTTAAGGGCCTGCTCCAGCTCGGCCACAAGCTGGCGTTTCTCTTGAATAGCGCTGGTCTCGGTGACGAAGGCTGCGCGGCTGGCCCGACGATGGGCGCCTCTCGGCTGAGAAAGCACGTGCTCAGCGGCCCGAGTATACTGCTGTTGCAGGGCTGAAAGCGCCGGCCAATGACCGAGATAGTCCACGACCAACCCACCGATCTTATTCTCATCGTTGACCCGATTCACCGCCGTCAAGGCCGCCAGCAACAGCGGGCCTCGCAGAGGCCGATCAAGATAGAGCGTTGTCAGGGGCGGAGCAGCCAGACTCGCCAACCAGGGATCACAGGTAAAGACAAGGCGCAATGGATCATTTGCATCGCGGAAGCGAGCGACCAGATCCTCAGCGTAGAGACGCTCATGATGAGGACGGATCTCGACCGTCTCACAATAGACGCGGCCCGGCGTATGGTTGAAATCGGCGAAGCGACGATAGTCATCGGGCGACGGCGACATCACCACAGCCATCTCAATGGGCCTGTAGGAGGCCAGGCGTTCATCAAGCGCAGCGCGGCGGCGCCACTCGAAGGTCTCATCGCGCTCGCGCTGCAGCCGGCGTAGCATCCGCTCCCAGAGAGAGAGCACCCGATTATAGAGGCGCACGGCAGTAATCTTATCGAGCGTGAGCACCAGCGCCTTAGCGCCCTGACCTCGTGCAAGCCAATGCTCGACCAGATCGCGCGCCACCAGATCGAGGCGCTCTGGCTGAGTGAGCAACGCATAAGGAGTGCGCAGGCGGTGAGCCAGCTCCTCCTGATGCTCACTGCAGGGACCGGCGGCCTCGGCCAGTTGCTGCATCGCCTCGGCGAAGCCAGGCGGGGTCTGAAACCCGAGACAGGTGCTGCGATCCTCATAGTAGACAGGCACAATAGTGCCATCGGCGAGTGCCTGAGCGCAGGAATAGCAGCTAAGATAAGGACCAAAGAGACTGCGGAGGGCCGGCTCTTCAGCCTCAGTACAAGGCATGGCCGTTAGCCCAAGAAAAGCCGCGGCGGGCAACGCCTGGCGCATCTGCTGCAATTGCTCCAGCGTGCAAGTATGCAGCTCATCGACAATCACCAGCAGATCTGCGCGCAGCGACAACGACTCAGGGGAGACGAAGGCCGAAGGCAGCGCGAAATAGAGGGACGGCGCGCCAGAACCCGCAGGAGACTGCTCTAACAAACGTTGCAACTCACTCGCCGTCGTCACCGGGGCAGTCGCCGCCTTCGCCTCCTTCGCCAGCAGGCCGCACTCCGTCAGTGAGCGTACAAGCTGGCGCCACAGATCCTCGTGACCGGTTACCAACAGACAGGTTGACGTTGGCTCGTCACGTTGACGCAGCACCTTCCGCAGCAGAAAAGCCAGTGTATAACTCTTACCGCTACCATGCGTCTGCCAGAGCAGCCCCAGGCGACCCCGTAAGGCCCTACTTTCACGCAAACGGGCATAGGCGGCATTGGTCGCAAAATACTGATGGGTACGAGCCACAATCTTCGTGGGACGTGGCGTCGCCGGGAAGAGAGTGAAGTGCTCAACAAGGTCAAGCAGGCGCTCCGGCTGACAGGTAGCGTAGAGCGCGGTCTCTAGCGAACAGTCTTCCGGTTCATCCTCGTCCCGGACACGCTTCCAGGGGGTCAGTAGCGGCCAGGGGCTGTCGATACTGCCCACGCGGTTCAAAGGGCCGTTCGACAGCAGAACAAGGGCGTTATACCACAAGAGCTGCGGGAGCTCAAGGCGATAGCGCCGCACATAGCGCTGATAGAGCTGCTCCAGTGACTCGGCGCCAATAACAAACAGCAGGAGAGGGAGACCATTGAGGAAGCCAACCAGAGGAAGACAATGCCGGCCACAGCGGCCCTGTACCCAGTAATTGGAGATCAGCCGCCAATCATTCGCCGCCGGCTGCTGCCAGTCAATGAGGCGCAGCATCGGACCAGACCTTGGCATGCCGGCAGCGGTAGCCGCCCTGGTCTCGGTCCGGCCAGCGAGCCACCGCTGACTCGGCCTGGCCTTGGAGGTCGCCGACGGCCCATCCGCATCGCTCAACGAGAGACCCTCACGCAGCAGATGATAGACCTCACGATTAGCACTCATCGGGTGCATAGCGCTACGATCGCGTGTCAGCAGCGCACAGGCACGGGCGATCTGCTCTGCACTGGCCTCGGGATTTAAACGCTGCAACGCCGTGCGTAGCGGCCCGCGCAGGACCACCTCCTCTGCATGGCTGCGTCCAGTAATCTCGTAGCGACCTTCTTCCTCGGCGGAAGCATCCTCATGACGATATCCCATCTGCTCTAAAGCGTAAATGGCCCGAGCAACTACAGTACTTTTGATGACTTGTGTAAACTCCATAGCACGACCTTCTTCTTACGCCTTACGTCGGCAATTGCTCTGAACCCAGAGCTGGGCGCGCTACCGCCGACAAGAACTCGCGCAGCATTCGCGCCGACTGGCATGCCAGGCCCTCCAGATGAGACACTGGAAAGCTCTCAAGCGCTGAAACCCGCGCACACGCCAGCCCGAAGCTGCCCTCGGCTGTAGGCAAGTCGTCTGAAGCTCCCGCTTTGGGCATTGTGCAAGCGGGAGCCAGCGGTCAGTGTAATCAATGCAAAAAATTGCGTTCATAAATGAGGCGATCTGAGTGCACACACCAGCAGAAGACCAGCAGGGGAAAAGGCTAATCCGTTCCGTTCACAGAGCCTCAGACTAGACTACAGGCGCAGACTCTCACCTGTGGCTGCCTGCTGTGGCACTCTTGCCCTTCCCATCGGCCAAGGCCGCCCGCCACTATCCGGTCAGGCCCACGCTGGATCTAGGCCAGATCTGGAGCGACGCAGGCCGTCGCGACATCGATCAGGGGTCAATTCCCTCCTAGCCATATACCACGTCCTTCCTGCTCCTAGCGACTAGCTGTCACCGCCGACACTTCCTCCCGGCCTATCGGCCTGGCATATGCAGACCGGAGGGCGAAAGCGCCAGCCAAGACGACATCTCCACCCGCATCTCGCTTTCGCAAAGAAGCAACAGGCAGCCAGGCCCGAGCCAGTCATGGCAAGCAGGCACTTATTCACTCAGAGGAAGCGAGCTGTCTCGTCCTGGCCTGCCATCATGTTGCTACTCTATAGACGAAGCTGGCAAGATCTTATCAAACAAAAGCAAGGCATCTGAAAAAAGAAAAAGGACCTTTTGCATAGCTCTGTAGTTATCTTGTGTAACTACATATAAGAAGGGCAGCAGCACTACCAAAGCCAGCAACGCGACAAGCACTCACTAGCGCAACCAACAGAGGCAGAGCTACCCGGCCAACCAATCAACCAAGCGGCCTCAGCCTCCTGGGCAAACAAAAAGCGGGCCGGCATCGATAGCCGGCCCGCTGTAAAGGAGACTTCGGCGCCGCGGTGCGTCGAAGAAAGGAGGCGAAGAGCGAAAGGCTCACTAGACCGTAGGACGCTTGCCGCCGATCCCGCGTCCACCGGTCACAGCCTTCACAATCACAAGCAGGATGATAGCACCGAGCAGAGCCGTCACGAACGTCCAGAAAATGCCACTGACCGTAATACCAAGGGCACCCAGGATGGCGCCGCCCAAGAGACCGCCGATGATGCCGACGATAATATTGCCCAGGATGCCGAGCTGATCGCCTTGCACCAGGCGGTCGGCGATCGCGCCGGCCAAACCGCCGATAATAATCCAGACAATCCAGGCCCACAGCGTGCCCAGCACGCTCGCCAGAACAAAACCCGTTACCATATGGACTTTCTCCTCCTCTCGCTGAAGCGATCTAGTAGGACAGTGCTCACTACTGTCGAAGGTACTCCGATCGCCATTGGGTCATTACTGATGTCACCTGTTACACGGATCAGACCCCCAGAGGGAGTCAACTCGCCTTCCAGAGCGGAGAAGAAAGGTAAAGAGGATGGCAAGGCTTAACAAGCGGTTACAAGCCGTCCGAGCCTCTCACAAGGCTCAGGCCAGAGAAAGCAAGAGAGGAGCCACCTCAGTAGAAATACTGGTCCCTCGCAGTCAGCCGGGCGACCCAACGATAGACCTAAACAGTGGTGAGCGAAGCCAGAGAGAGAACCCACAGTGAAGCGGGGAGCCGCGAGGGACCGGATGGCGGAGTTGCCAGCGCCGCTGATCCTTAAAGGGCCAGCGGCTCGGCGATCAACAGGCCCGTATCCGCCTCGCGGCCAGAGATCGCCGGCACGACCGTACTCTGATCGATCTCCATACAGAAAGGAGGATCATCAACCAGACCGGCCTGCAGCACCGTCAGCGACGACTGGCTGCACTCCAGCAAGCGTGGAGGCTTAAAGGCCTCATAGAGGGCCATAGCGGCCAGAGCGCTTTCATGGGGAGTCAGAGCCGGCGCGTCCACCTCGGCCTCATGAAGGGTGGCCAGACGGAGCAACTCCGCAGCCAGATAGCCAGCGCAGACCGCATCATCGAGAGCAAAATAGCGAAACTCGCCCGCGCAGACCAGAGCAATAGTGCGATCATGGGAGCGAGCCAGCCGCAGAGCCGCCGAAGTCACCGCATGAGCGTTACGGAAACAGCCAGCCAGGCGGATCGTCTCAGGCGGGCAGGCATGGAAGGCACGCGTACCATTCGTCGTCGTCAAGATCAGCTCGCGACCCGTCAGATCCAATTGAGCGAACTCGCGCGGCGAATTCCCATAATCGAAGCCGGCGATACGCCGTACATTGCGCTCGCCGCAGAGAGCGCGACCGGGGTGGGCAGCGGCACCAGCGCGCGCCTGCTCGATCGACTCAGCCACCAACACGCGCCGTGCGCCCCGCTCCAGCATCGTCGTCATTGTCGTCGTGGCCCGAATCACATCGATCACAATGTAGACATCCCCAGCCTGGGCCTGATCGGGCAGAATCGCCGAAGGAGTAAAAAAGACAAAGAGTTGCAAAGTACCTCCTGCTAGTCGCTTACTGAGCAAACAGAATGATGGGCAGGGCGGTGGCCCAACCCAAACCAAAATACAGATCAGGTTTCATTATATCCTCGTGCCGGGCATATGGTATGATAAGGGAAGAAG
>NZ_JADGHT010000020.1 GCF_019683755.1 Thermogemmatispora sp.
GTCAGGGGGGGTGGAACTCTGGAGGGAGAAGGTGGAGGTGTTGCGGGCGCTGGGGAGGGAGGAGGAGGCAGTGGAGGCGGAGCGGGAGCTGCAGCGGGAGCTGCAGCGGCTCGAAGAAGCGCGAGAGGAGCGGAAGGAGGAGCCCCCGTATCCCTTCTAGGGAGAGAGGAGGCCCCGAGGGAGGAGGAGAGCGGCGCACTAGGACGGATGGTACAGCGAGAGCAGGCCAGCAATCCGCAGGCGCACCAGGAAGATCACAGACTGGTGACCCCCTACGTACATGTGCCAGTCCATACCAAAGGCGATCTAGCGGATCCCATCAGGAAACACTCACCAAGAATGCACAAGCCTCTCCTGCCCTCCTCTGAAGCGCCACCTTAAACGGGCCGCAGGCCCCTGCTGGCTACTCCCTATTCTCCCGTGGCTGGCCCTTGACATCCTTGCCATCCCGGGATATACTATTTATCAGTTGATAAATAAACAGACCAACCGGGGAAGAAAGGCGGCCTGGCTCACCAGCATGAAAAAGCCAGCGCGGCGCAGCCCTCGCGAGGGTCAGACGCGCATCGTCAGGGAAGAAGAGAGCGAAGAGACACGGCGCCTCATTCTACAGGTCGCCCAACAGCTCTTTATGGAATACGGCTATCGGGCCGTCACCACGCGACAGATCGCTGATGCCTGTGGCCTGACGCAGCCGGCGCTCTATCACTATTTTGCCGACAAAGAAGCCCTCTATCTGGCAATGGCTCGGGAAGAGCTGGCCCGTCTCAAGGGAGTTCTGGAGCGCATTGCACGCCGCAGCGAGCCAGTGTCTGAACGCCTGCGCCGCCTTGCCAGCTACCTGCTCACGACGACCCGCCACGACCTGGCGCTGATGCTGCACGACATCCGCTATGAGCTATCAGCCGAAGTGCGTGCGCAGCTCCACACGCTTTTCGAGGAGAGCCTGATTGCGCCCATTGCAGCAGTCTTCAACGAAGGTTTGGAGCAGGGCCTGCTGCGCTCGCCCAGCGAAGGCGGTGTCGACGCCAGGATGGCCGCCTATCTCTTTATGAGCCTGATGTCCCGTTTCGTCGTCTGGGGACGCGAAACCCTGCCTGCCGTGGCCGAAAATCGTCGTGAGACCCTTGCCAGCGAGCAGGCCGCCCTGCTGGTGCGTGTCCTCCTCTATGGCCTGGCGCGCTGAACGCACGCTTTTTTTGTAACCGTCATTTATCATTTGATAAGTAAAAGGAGGTCTCCACAATGGAGTCAGATAGGACCCTGGCAGGTCAGCCGGCAACCCAGCGGCAAGAACCGGCGACACCCACCACAGCGACCGAGGCCGGGCCTGCCGATCCCAACTATCGCTGGAAAGTTCTTTTCTCGGTCGTCTTCGGCACCTTCATGGTGATCCTGGACGCTACCGCCGTCAACGTAGCCCTGCCTACCCTACAACATGTCTTCAAGGCCCCAGTTGACCAGGTTGACGGCGTTCTCACCGCCTACGTGCTGGCCCTGGGCATCATCACGCCCCTGGCTGGCTATCTCTCCGAACGCTTTGGCATCAAGCGCATGTACCTGATCTCGCTCTTTCTCTTTGTGCTGGGTTCAGTGCTCTGCGCCTTCGCTCCCTCGCTGCCCTGGCTGGTAGCCTTTCGTGCCCTGCAGGGGCTGGGTGGTGGCATGCTTGCCCCTCTGGGTATCTCCCTGCTCTTCGGGGCCTTTCCCGAGAAACAGCGCGGCCTGGCCTTCGGCCTCTACGGCATTCCCCTCGTTGTGGCCCCAGCCAGCGGCCCCGTGCTCGGCGGCTACTTTGTCGAATACCTCGACTGGCGCTACATCTTCCTGATTAACATCCCGGTCGGCCTGGCTGGTCTCATTCTGGGCCTGATCTGGCTGCGTGAGAGCCGGCGCGGCACCGCCGCCCGCCTCGACATACCGGGGGTCCTGCTCTCAGTGATCAGCTTTGGAACCCTGCTCTACGCTATCCAGCGCGGCTCGAGCGAGGGCTGGACCTCGGCCCGCATCCTGACGCTGCTATCGATCGGTCTGCTAACCTTTGCCGTCTTTGTGGTCGTAGAGCTGCGCCGACGCGATCCTCTGCTCGACCTGCGCCTCTTCACGCGCCGCACCTTTAGCGTCGCCAGCGTCATCGGCTGGGTGAGCACAATCGCCCTCTTCGGCGCAGAGTTCCTGCTGCCGATCTACCTGCAGAGCCTGCGCGGTCGCACACCCCTGGAGGCCGGCCTGATTGTCCTACCGCTGGCCATCAGCTCAGGCATTGTCACGCCTCTGGCCGGCGCCCTCTACAACCGCATCGGCCCGCGCTGGCTGATCCTGGCCGGCAGCCTGCTCCTGGCAGTCAACACCTGGGGCTTCGCTCATCTGACGCTGGACGCCTCCTATACGGAGATCATGACGCTGGCCGCCATCCGCGGCGTAGCGCTGGGCCTGACCCTGCAGACCACCCTGACAGTGGCCCTGACTGGCCTTAAGCCGGCTCAACTGCCGCGCGCCAGCTCGCTGCTCAATGCCACCCGTAACGTCTTCCAGTCCTTTGGCATCGCCATGCTGGGCACCATCGTGACTCATCAGCTAACCGCCTACCAGGATGCCGCTCGCAACGACCTGCACAATGCTGCCACCGCCCTTGGTCAGCGCTTCCTGCAGCTCGTGCAGGTACTGCAGATGCGTGGCCTGCCAGCCGCGGCTGCCCAGAAGGCCGCCGCGGGGCAACTACTCGGCTCACTGGTACCGCAGCAGTTTATGCAAAGCATCAACGATGCCTATATCGTGACCTTCTGGCTGGCGCTGGCGATTGCCGTGCTGGCGCTGACCCTACCCGGACGAGCGCGCCTGGCGGAAGCTCGCGCTGCGGCTGAAGAGCGCACCTCGACTGCGCCGGCGCCAGCGGCGACCTCTGCCAGCGGTGCCCAAAGCAGCTAAGCCCCCTGGAGGACGCTGTAGACTACCAGCCGCTCACTGGTCTGATGTTCGCTCGGAATCCAGGTGCCGGCACAGGTGATCAGATTCAGGTAGCGCCCCGAGCGGTCGGCGAAAATGCGCAGGAGCGGCGCGCGCTGAGGGGGATAGGAGGCCACCCCCGTGACGCGGAAGAACCAGCGCTGACCGTGCGCATCGATAACAATGACTGCCGCGCCAGCATGTAGCCGATGGAGGTTCCAAAAAACCGCCGGATAGCCGCCGGGCCGATCGAGATGGCCTGCAATAACGGCGCTGCCCTGCTCTCCCGGACGCGGTCCCAGGCTGTACCAGCCGACATCGTCCCAAGGATGCCTCTGCGGCGTAGCCAGCATGCCGGCGGCAGTCAGGCCCACACTCTCGACAGCGGCGGCAACGCCGATACTAGGAATGAGCAGGCGCACGGGGAGCGCGGGACCTCGCGGCTGTGCCTGAGAGGTAGGAGTCGCCGTAGCTGGGGGCATCTGTTCGACCTGCCCGTCGGTCACCTGCCTGGCACTGGCCGACGGCGCCATCTGCAAGGGGGCCTCGCAGCCGCTGAGCAGCAGCGCGCTGCTCACACTCAACAGCAAGAGCAGAGAAAGCCACCCGCGGCGCGCTCCTCCGTTGCACCGCCTGGCGAGCTGGGCCTTTCCTGGCACCGCACAATACTCCTTCATACGTACTAAGACGGGCGGCGGTGTGCGACTCACGAGGAGCTACCTGTGAGGCCCACACCGCCAGTCAGGAGGGGAGAGAAGGCCGTGACGAGAACGACTCTTGTGAAGCTAGCTAACTGGCTGCTCTCCCTTGCAGTCCCACCTAGCGACGCCGTCGGACAAGGGCGCCGAGTGTCCCGGTTCCAGCGCCCAGACCAAGTAGCGCCAGCAGGACGACCACCCAGGGCAGAGCTGTGGCTGAGGCCGTCGACTGTGGCATGGCGTTCGGATCGCTCCCCGTGTTGGGCATGCCTGGCACCCCGCTGACAGCAGCGACCACAAATTTCAGCTCGGGCGTCCCCTTGTAGAGGCCGACCGCAAAGACGCTGTAGACCATGCCGCTCTGCAGCGTAGCCGAGACCGGCACAGTCGCGTTGGCCTGCGTAGCCGTCACATCAAAGGTGTAGGAGCCGGGCGGCACGCTCAAATAGTCGCTGGCGTTCTTATACGTCAGTCCACTAATGACCGTCTTGCCACCCGTAGCGATATCAACCGGGCCGGCATTGGGCGAAAGGTGGTAGACCCGCACTTTGGCCATGCCGCTGCTGAGCTGGTTATTATCGACGAAAGCCTGCAGACCGAGATTGGAGGCACTATCGCCGATGGCGGCCACCGTGTAGGCCATGTCAGCGTCGACCGAGACAGTCTGATTGATGACCGCTGCATCGATCCCCTTGCCCGCCGGGGCTACCTGGATACGGTGCGGCCCCGCTGCCACCGAGACATAGTCAGTGACCGTGCCAAAGGTGAAGTTGCTCAGGAGCTTGCCGCCGTCGACAAAGACATCGACAGAGCCGGCTGCCGGCGAGGCGTGGACAACGCGCACCAGAGCATTCCCCTGGGCCGCGGCCCGTCCGCCCGGCAGCAGCCAGAGCGTCAGCACAAGCACCACCATCAGCATAAAGGCAGGTGCTACTTTCATACATGCCAAGAGAGCATTGCGACGCATCAAGTATCCTCCTTGTTAAAGATAGACTGCTGGCGGCTGGTGCACACCACTTCAGACGGCCTGGCGTGCACCAGCCGCGAGAGCCACCGTGTCCATGTCTGGGTCATCCCAGCATAAAGGTAGGATGACAAGACAACAGGACAAAGTTGCGATCGTCCCTGATCCAGGGAAGTCGTGAACAGAGAGGTACCCGGAATTACAAGATCCAACCCAGGAGACGTCAGGGCGTGACCAAAGTGGTACCAGTCTCTAACATCAGCGCTCGTTTACCCATTCGCCATCTTCTGCACGTCCTGAGAATGGAATCAAGGAAGCCACCATGAGGAAGACAAGCATGGGGCCGGGGAGCCGCCATGTTGTGAACGAGAGGTACGCATTGTGTCACAGGAACCATCTGGAGTGGAGAGAGACAGCCGGTTGGGGCCACCTGCTGGAGAGACTGGCTCGGAAGAGGTAGAAGCGCTAAAGCGAATAGAAGCAGAGGCAGCAGCAAGTCAAGCTGGGGGGTCCTCCTGGGAGAGAGAGCTAGTGGCGCGCTGCCTGGCCGGCGACGAAGAGGCCTTCGCGCGCATCGTTGATACCTATGGAGGACTGCTCTTGCGTACGGCCTATTTGCTGGTCAAAGATGAGGAAGCTGCCAAGGACCTGGTCCAGGAGGCCTTTTTTCTGGCCTGGAAAAACATGGCGACCTTGCGCGACCCGGCGCTCTTGCGCTCCTGGCTGCTCAGAATCCTGGTCAACCAGGCCATCAGCCTCAAGCGCCAGCTTGCGCGGCAAGCCGCCCTCTTGCGCGAGCGGCTCGCGGGCGAAGAGCCGGAGCAACTGCTCCCGAAAACGTCGCTGCGCGAGGGGCGGGTAGAGGATTGGCTCGATGTCATTGCAGCTTTACAGCGCCTTCCGGTGAAACAGCGGGTGGTGCTTGTCCTCTTCTACTATCATCGCCTGACCATGCCAGAGATTGCCGCCATGCTGGGGGTGGCCGAAAACACCCTGCGCAAGCGCCTGCAATTGGCGCTCAAGAAGATGCGTCGCCTCTTGCAGATCAGGCCGCCGGATCAGCAGGCGCCCACGGCAAACGAGGAAGAGCGCGCCGACGCCGATGCGCCCCCGTTTCAGATCGCTTCAGGGAGGGAGGAACAGCATGAGTGATGCGCGGAATGAGCCGCAGCCAGGCGAGGAGCTGCAGCCGGATCAGTCTGCAGAGCGCCGCGGGCGGCAGGGGGAACATGCGCGGCGTGAGCCTGAGCAGTCGCAAGTCAACCATCGAGCCACGGCGGATGATCTGCTCCTGGAAGAGATTATTCGCCGCGCCCTGGAAGAGCAGGCGGCCCAGATCCACTTTTCGCCCGAGCTACGCACCCGCATTCTCAGCGGGCTGCCGCCGCGTTCTCTTCAGCGCTCACGCTGGCGTCGCTCACGCCTGGCGCTTGCGCTGGCGGCGACCTTGACGCTGCTGCTCTGCCTGGTGCTGGTGCTTCTTCTCTTCCTGCCACGTGCGCCACAGCCCCCCGCAACTGCTATACTGCGCTACCAGGTGGCACAGACGCTGGCGGCTCCCCCGGCTCTGGCTCAGGGTGGGCGGCTGGTCGCGGTCGACCCCACGGGGCAGCACCTGGTAATTCAGGATGGGCGCGATCCGGGCGTGATGTACACAGCGAGCCTGAGCGATCCTGTAAGCAGTCAGGTGTTGGCCATGCGCGAGGCCCACGATGCCGCCTGGTCGCCCGACGGCTCGGCCCTGGTCACCGTGGTGACGCCACCTGGCGCCTCGCAGCCCTTGCTCGCTCTCGTGCCCTATGGCCAGTATATGTATCCGTTAGGCGAAGCGGCCCTGGCCGCTACCTGGACCCCCGGCACGGGCAGTACGACCATTACCTATGTCACAGGGACGAACGGACAAACTCAGCTCTGGCAGACGACGCGCGGAGGCCATCCGCCGCAACTGCTGGCGACCATGAACCTGCGGCTGACCGTGCAGCATCTGGCCTGGTCTCCTGATGGGCGCTATCTAGCCCTCCTAGCCAGCAGCGAGGGCCTGAGCGGTCCAGGCCGTGCCATCTATCTCATGGAGCACGAAACGGGCCAGGTGAAGGCCCTGGTGCCTGTTGGGGATTTCACCATCACCAGCTTTGGCTGGTCGCCTGACGGGCAGCGCCTGACCTACGCGCGCCGCGATGCGAAGGGGCAGACGCTGCTGATCACGCTGGCGATCCCGGACGGGCGTCCGCTGCTCAGCCTCCCGGTGGCGGGCGAGCTTGACGGCTGGAGCTGGTCGCCGGATAGCCACGACCTGGTCTACAGCGCGAGCGGTCGCCTGCATGTCCACATCTTTGCCGGGCCATCAATCCGGCTGCCGCAGCCCGAGGCTGGAGCCCGCCAGCTCTTTCCCTTCTGGCTGCGGGATGGGCGCCTGCTGATCGTCCACGTGGCGGCCAATGGACAGCGCAGCTTGCAGCTTCTGGCTCCACTCTCCTTCTCCTCTCCTCCCAGCTCTCCCTCTGCTCGGCATTGACGTTAACGCTCAGGCTCAGTCGAGCGCTGATAAGCAAGTGCGGGGCCTGCCCTCCTGGCATAGGCCCCGCCAGGCTCGAGCGGCCCTGGCCTGCGGCTCCGGCCGCTCGTCACGGCCTGGGCCTGATGGCCTCGACCCATGCTTGCGGCCAGGCTCTACGCCAGTGGCTGCCCGCCGCGCCAAAGAGCCGTTACTAGAATGGGCCTGGCGAGGCGTCATATGAGAAGGACCTGAAGCGTATGACGCTCGCTAGACCCGTGATGCTTACCTGACGCCGTCTTCTCCCCTGAGCGAGCAGAGTGATCCCTGAAGGAGAGCCATGAGCACAAGGGTCAGAAGCTATCTCTGTGTTTCCCCGGCGCGGGCTATCTGGGGGAAGCGGTGCGGGTGCTCGGCTCGCTGGCTCACAGCGAGCAAAGCGCGAGCGGCGCCGGGTCCATTGGAGAGGAGCAGATGGCCGCTATGCGCATGCCAAAGCCGAGTTCCCAGAGAGTGGGGCCACCCTCAAGTGAACTCTTGCAGGAAGCTGCCGCCTTGTGCTGTCCCGCTTCCACCGTCGCTGCTGTGCAGGGCGAGTCTGAAGAGGAGGCGCTGCTAGCCCGGCACGGGCGCACCTTTCATTTCGCGGCGCGTTTCCTGCCAGGGGAGCTGCGTCCCTCGTTTGTGACGCTCTATGCCTTTTTCCGCACGCTCGATGACTTAGTCGATGAGCGTGATCCGGCTGAGTCTCCACAAGCCATTGCTGGTGAGCTGCGGGCCTGGCGCGCCTGGTTTCTAGAGAGTTGCCGAGGCCCAGCACCGCGCGAGCCGCTTGGGGCGCGCCTGGCCAGACTGATTGAGCACTATGGCCTGCCAACCACGCTCTTCCTCGATTTTCTGGAAGGGCTACATTGGGATCTGTGGCCACGCGAGTTTGCCAGCTTCGAGCGGCTGCGCGCCTATTGCTATCGCGTAGCCGGCACGGTCGGGCTGGCTCTGGCGCATGTCCTGGGCGCCACTTCACCAGGAGCGCTCTCCGCCGCCGAAGGCCTGGGGATCGCTATGCAACTGACGAATATTCTGCGCGATGTAGGGGGCGATCTGCGTAAGGGCCGCCTCTACCTGCCTCTGGAAGACCTGGCGCGCTTCGGCCTCTCGCGCTCTCATTTGCTCCAGCTCCTGGAGGCTGGCCAGGGACCGGATGCGCCCTTTCGGGCACTGATGCGCTACCAGGTGGCACGTGCTCACCTGTATTATGCTCAGAGCCTGCCCGGCGTCTGGCTCTTGCCACCAGATCGGCGCCTGCCAATCTTGCTGGCCGGACGGCTCTACCGCCGCATTCTACATGCCATCGAGCAGCAAAGCTATGATGTGCTGCGCGCGCGCGCCCATACGACGCTGAGCGAGAAGCTACGTGAGGCGATGTTAGCCCTGACTCTCGATCGCCTCTGGCGTCGCGGCGAGCAGCTTGCTGATCCTTCGCTGGAGGTGGAGCTTACAGATGAGGCGTAGCCAGAGGGTGCCGCTGCTCTTTCTCTGGATGGGACTGGCGGCGCAGTTGATCCTTGCCTTGCGTGTCATAGGGCGATTGCTGCGCACTGCTGGTGGCCGGGCCCTAGAGCCTGTCGCTGCAAGCTGGTCTGGGCTCGAAGAGCAGGGGCCTGTAGCGGTACTCGTGCCTGTCCTCAACGAATACGAGCGCCTGGCTCCCTGTCTGGAGGGCCTGCTGGCGCAAGGCTCCGAGGTTGGCCTGATTCTGGTCATCGACGGCGGCTCAGAAGATGGCACACCTGAGCTTGTCTGCTCCTATGCTCGCCGCGACCGGCGTCTCCACTTACTCGAGGCCGCGCCGATTCCCGCAGACTGGAATGGCAAGGTCTGGGGCCTGGAAGCTGGCTGGCGTGCGCTGCCGCCGAGCTTCCCCTGGGTGCTCACTGTTGATGCAGATGTGCGACCAGCGCCTGGCCTGGTTGCAGCCATGCTGGCCCGGGCCCGGCGCGATAGACTGACCGCCATCAGTCTGGCAACCCTGCAGGAGCTGCCAGCGGCGCCTCTCCTCGGCCTGTTGCACCCTGCTCTCTTGACCACCCTGGTCTATCGCTATGGCAGTCCCGGCAGCATCTATGCAGGCCCCAGCGCCGTCTTGCGCGTGCAGGCCAATGGACAGTGTTTTCTTGTACGACGCGAGGCCCTGGCCGCTGGCGGTGGTTTTGCTCCCCTGCGCCATTCACTCTGCGAAGATATCACCCTGGCGCGCCTCCTCGTCCGGGCTGGCCAGCGCGTGGCTTTTGTCGAGAGCGGGAACCTGGCTCGCGTCGAAATGTATCCTACAGCGCGCGCCGCCTGGCAGAACTGGACGCGCTCGCTGCCCTTGCACGACTCTCTCTCCCCGACCTGGCATACTCTGCTTGGCTGGCTGGAGGTGCTGCTTGTGCAGGCCTTGCCGCTGCCACTGCTAGGCCTGGGCGCCATTGCTCTCGCTCGCGAGCGACAGCGCAGTCGCAGTCCGCTGAGGCGAGGGCTGAGGCTGGCGCTGGCCCTCAATGGTGGCCTGCTCTTGCTGCGCCTGGGCACTCTGGCCGGAATGCGGCGCGCCTATCGGCGCCCGCCGTGGACATATTGGCTCTCTCCGCTCTGCGACCTGGCGGTGACCTTGCAGCTTGGCCGACAGGCCCTGCGTCGTCGTCATCGCTGGCGCGGACGCCTGATTATCCGTGGAAACGCTCCTGGAGGTATGGCATGAAAGCGGTGAAAGTACTCTTTATTTGCCACCTGGCGGCGCTCCTTTTCGGGCTGGCGGGGATGTTGATCGCCCTGCCCCATCCCGAGCTGTGGAGCTTCAGCCCGCTACTCATCTCGGTCTTCAGTTTTGGTATCAACTACGCCGGCTCGCTACACATCCTCTTTGGGGCGGCCACGGTCCTGCTCTTTGGCCTGCGCATCGTCGGCGTGCGCCGCACGCTCATTTTCTTTGCCGCCTCGACATTGATCTCACTCAGTATCGAATTGATCGGAACCTCGACCGGCTTTCCTTTCGGTCCCTATTCCTACAATACCTTCCTGGGCTTCAAGATCCTGGGCCACGTGCCCTATTCGATTCCGCTCTCGTGGTTCTACATGGGCTTCTCCGCCTACATCCTGGCCCACCTGCTGCTCACGCGCCGCCGCGGGGGAACAGAATCGCAAAGGGGGTCTGGCCTGTGGGCTGTGCTCTTGGGCGCCTATCTGCTGACCGTCTGGGACCTGACGCTTGATCCGGCAATGGCTAGCGAGCGCCTGCCCCTGCATTTCTGGCAGTGGGGGGTCCAGGGCGCCTACTTTGGCATGCCCGTGCAAAATCTGGTCGGCTGGTCAGTGACCGGACTGCTCTATATGGGAGTGAGCCGCTTGCTCTGGCGCAGCGATCTCGAGGAGCGCCGTCTGCTTGATGTGGCCTGGCTGCCCTTTGGGGTCTATACAGCCAATACGCTCTTTGCCATTGTCCTCGACCTGAGCGTCGGGCTATGGCTGCCGCCGCTGCTGGGCCTCTTCCTGGGCATCGTGCCGGCGACCCTCGTGCTGCGCCGCCGTGGGGGTGACGAACCCGGCGCTTCCGGTAGCGGGCGAGCGGTGCAGGAGGCAACAGCTCCCGCGCTGGCCCAGGTTCAGGTGCAGCCTTCCCACGGCAGTCGCGGCCTGGTAGAGCGCAGCCTGCAGAGCATCACACGCCTGGTGATGCGCGGCGGCGCCGCCTTCCTGCTCTGGCGTCGCGGCTTGCGCATCGCCATCGAGGGCGGCGAGCATCTGCCAGCGCGTGGCCCGGTCATTGTGGCCGCCCGCCACTATCACCATCTCTACGATGGCTGCCTCTTACTGGGGGTAGTACCACGTCCCGTACATATCCTGGTGGCTCTCGACTGGGCGCGCACGCGCTGGCAGCGCCTCCTCATGGAGCGGCTCTGTGCACTGGCTGGCTGGCCGGTCATGTTGCGTCCCGAACGCCTGCGGCTCGGTGCCGCGAGCGCTGCCGCCAGTGCCTACCGCACGAGCGAGGTGACTCCCTATCTGCGGCGAGCCTGGCGTCAGGCTGTCGACGTGTTGCGTCGCGGCGACCTGCTGGTAGTCTTTCCCGAGGGCTACCCCGTCGTTGATCCTCTGCCATCGCCACGCCAGCCAACGGAGCCGCTGCTGCCCTTTCGACCTGGCTTTGCCCGCCTTGTAGAACTGGCCGAGCGCGAGAGCGGCGCCAGCATTCCAGTACTACCAGCCGGCATTGTCTGGCGTGCAACGCGACCACCGTGCCTGACCCTGCGTCTGGGGACGCCCCTCTTCCGCCGTCTTTATGCCGACACCGCCCAGTTCATCGCTGCTGTAGAGAGCTGCGTCCGTCTCCTCTCGGGGTTGGACCAGGATCAAGCGCTGACCAGACTGCCTGGTAAGGAGGTGCTCCATTCATGAGCAGCTCTAGCATCGCCCGGTCATTCAACAGTCTGCCCGCCGAGCGCAGCGGCGCGCGACCTCGTGTCATTGTCATCGGCGCCGGCTTTGGCGGTCTGGCGACGGCCATTCGCCTACAGGCGGCCGGCGCCCAGGTGACTCTGATCGAGGCCCGCGACCGTCCTGGTGGACGCGCCTACCAGCTCACAGCCGACGGCTTCACCTTCGACATGGGCCCCAGCCTGCTCACGGCTCCCTGGCTGCTGCAGGATCTCTGGCAGGCCGCCGGGCGCCGTCTCGAAGACGACCTAACCCTGGTAGCTCTGCGCCCCTTCTATCGCATTCATTTTGTCGACGGCAGCTACTTCGACTACTGGGGCCGTCCTGCCGAAGACGAGGCCGAGATCGCCCGCTTTGAACCGCGCGACGTGACCGGCTACCGTGCCTTTCTGACCGCCACGGCCCGCATCTACCAGCGCGCCTTTGCCGAGCTGGCCGGCGAGCCATTTCTACGTCTGGGCGATTTCCTGCGCGTGACCCCGGAGCTGGTGCGACTAGGGGCCCAGCGCAGCGTCTATCGCTTTGTCTCCCACTACTTCCGCCATCCACAATTGCGCATGGTCTTCTCATTCCATCCGCTCTTTATCGGTGGCAACCCATTCCGCGCCAGTGCCATCTACAGCATTGTTCCCTATCTGGAGCGCCTGGGAGGCGTCCACTTCGTGCCCGGGGGAATGTATACCCTCGTCGAGGCCATGACACGCCTCTTTACCTCACTGGGCGGCGAGCTGCGCTGTGGTCAGCCCGTTGAGCGTATACTCGTGCGCGCTGGACGCATCTGGGGCGTGCTCCTGGCCGATGGCGCCCTGCTGCAGGCCGAGGCTGTGGTGGCCAATAGCGATGTCACCACCACCTATCTGCGGCTGCTCCCCGCCGAAGTGCGCCCCCGCGGACTGGTGCGTCGCCTGGAGCGAGCGCGCTACTCGATGAGCTGCTTCCTGCTGTACCTCGGTCTGAACCGTCAATATCCGCAGTTGCGCCATCATACGATCTTTATGCCACGCGATTACCGTGGCCTGATTCGCGCCCTCTTTGACGGCCAGGGACTGCCCCAAGACCTGGCGCTCTACCTGCACACGCCGACCCGCACCGATGCCAGCCTGGCGCCACCGGGGGGCGAGAGCCTTTACGTGCTGGCACCGGTACCGCATCTGGGGCATGGTATTGACTGGCAACGTGAGGCGCCGCGCCTGCGCGAGCGTATCCTGAGCTATCTCGAAGAGCAAGCGGGCCTGACCGGTCTACGTGCCAGCATTGTCTACGAGCAGCGCTTTACGCCGCTTGACTTCGCCGGCGAGCTGCGCAGCCATCTGGGGGCGGCCTTCTCGCTAGAGCCGACCCTCTTCCAGTCGGCCTACTTTCGTCCCCACAATCGGGCCCCCGACCTTGAAGGCCTCTACTTCGTAGGCGCTGGTACTCATCCCGGGGCGGGTATTCCCGGCGTCTTGCTCTCCGCCTCCATTACTGCGCGCCTGGTCCGACAAGATCTGGCGCTTCAGGCTAGCAACGAGAGGAGCTGACATGACCCATCTAAGTGAGGGCCTGACGCCCGGGGAGGTGGCTAGATGAGGCTGGGCTACGCCTGCGTCAATCTCTCGCTGGGGGGCAAGATGCGCAGTCTGCGCCTGACCACCCTACGCGAGCGCGGCCTTGCCTATCTACAAGCCCTGGTCAATGCGAATCTGGCGCTCCTCGTGTCCATCCTGCGCTGGAACCTTGCCCAGGGCATCAGTGTCTTTCGCATCTCCTCTGATCTGGTGCCGCTTGGCTCCCATCCCGAGGTCCCGCTAGAACAGATCCGCTTTGATCCGGTCCAGGTGGCAGAGATAGCGCGGCTAAGGCGTGCGGGAAACATGCGCCTGTCAATGCACCCTGGTCAGTACACGCTCATCTCCGCCGACGGTCCTGTCTGGGAAAGCAGCTATCGCGACCTCTGCTATCACGCCGCAGTGATGGAACGCCTCGGTATCGAGGGCGACATCATCCTGCATGGAGGCGGCGTCTACGGCGACCGGGCGGCTACGGCGCGGCGCATACTGGCCCACATCGAGGAGCTGCCCGAGGGAGTGCGCCGCCGCTTACGCCTGGAAAACGATGAACGCTGCTGGTCGGTCTCCCAGTTGCTACCCATCTGTGAAGCCAGTGGCCTGCCGCTGGTTGTCGATAACTTGCACCATGCCCTAAACGGCGCCGCTGAGACGCCGCTCGAGGGCCTACCCTGGGAGCGCATCCTGACCACCTGGGGAGGGCGCCGTCCCAAACTGCACTATGCTGAGCAGGACCCGCGCAAGCGCTTCGGCGCCCACAGCGAGTATGTCAACGCCGACTGCTTCCGGGCCTTCCTTGCTGCTGTTCCCTGGTCTGACTATGATGTCATGCTGGAGTGCAAGGCCAAAGATCTGGCACTGCTGCGCCTGCGCCAGGAGCTGGGTCTGATCACTGCCGGACCCGCGTGTGACGAGCATTGCGACCAGTGCGACCAGCAAGGAGGGCTAAACTGACGCTTGTGCTGGCGCCATCACGTGCTCCATTCAGGTGAGGTAAAGCAGCGATCGCGCCGCTTGTTGACGTTAGAGACGTAGAAAGGAGAGAGGCATCACCATGATCATCGTTGTCGGCGCCGGCCTGGCCGGACTGGTCTGCGCACGTCACCTCAGCCGCGCCGGACGAAGTGTGCTGGTACTGGAGGCCACTGACCGCCCGGGGGGGCGCGTCAGGACCGATCGCCATCCCGACGGCTTCTTGCTCGACCGCGGCTTTCAGGTGCTCTTTACCGCCTATCCCGCCGTGCGGCGCGAGCTTGATCTAGAGGCCCTCAAGCTGGAACGCTTCCTGCCCGGGGCGGTGCTCATCAAAGGAGGCCGGCGCTATCCGCTGGCCGATCCACGCCGCCAGCCGGGCTGGCTGCCCGCTTCTATCGCCAATCCGCTCATTCCCCTGGCCGACAAATGGCGCGTCTTGCGCCTGACGCGCAGCATTCTGCGCACAGTCTCAGCGGAAGACCCTGCTGCCTGGCCGGCTGCCTCGCTTGACGAGAGCAGTGAGCTATACCTGCGCCACTGGGGTTTCAGTCGCGATGGCTTCATTGCCAACTTTGCCCGTCCCTTCTTCGGCGGCATCTTTCTCGATCGAAATCTGCAGACCAGCGCGCGCATGTTCCGCTTTGTCTGGCGCATGCTGGCAAGCGGTGACATTGTCGTACCGCAGCAGGGCATGGGGGCCATTGCCGACCAGCTTGCCGCCGGCCTGCCGCCGGGGAGCCTACGCCTGCAGGCGCGCGTCGCGGCCCTGCTCTGTGAGCAAGGGCGCGTCACGGGGGTACGCCTGGAGAGCGGCGAGGAACTGCAGGCCGAAGCCGTTGTAATCGCTACCGACAGTCCGACGGCAGCCCAGCTAACTGGCCTGCCGTTGCCAACGGCGGGTCGGGGCTGCACCTGCCTCTACTTCGCAGGCCCCCAGTCGCTTTACGACGAGCCGGCCCTGCTGCTCAACTGCGAGCCTGGCGGCCTGATCAACCATGCCGTGCAACTCACCAACATTGTTCCGCAGTACGCCCCGCCGGGGCAGCACCTGCTCTCGGTCACCATCCTGAATGAAGCGGCCCAGACTGAGGAAGATGATGACCGGCTGGCCCGTCGCACCTTGCAAGAACTAGCCACCTGGTTCCCAGAGCATGACTGGCGGCGCTGGCGCTTGCTGGTGGTCTATCGCCTGCCTTTCGCCCAGTTTGCCCAGCCACCGGGCATCTTCGCGCGGCTGCCAGAGACGCGCACTGCGCTCTCGGGCCTCTACCTGAGCGGCGAATACCTGCATTCGAGCAGCATTCACGGCGCCATCAGCAGTGGTGCCCGCACCGCGCGCAGCGTGCTCGCTGATCGGCAGACACGATTGCTGAGCGCCAGCTAAGCTAAGGTCGGAGAGAAGAAAGCAAAAAGAGGAGCATTACGCCATGCAAGAGCTTGTCGAACGTCGACCACCGACCTGGCGACCGGGCAGAGCGGCCCTGGCTGGCCTGGGAGCTACCGCTGTCTACAGTCTCGTCATGGCCCTCGACCAGCGCCTGAGCGGCAACCACTTCAGCGACGTGCGCTTCATTGAGGGGCTGCTGGGGCGAATAGCGAAGCCGCGGCGCAGTCGCCGTCTACTGGCCTGGGCGTTGCACCTCCTCAATGGAGTGCTACTTGGCGAGATCTACGCTGCTCTGGTTAGACCGCGCTTACCAGGGCCGACCTGGCTCAAAGGGCTGCTCTTCGGCGAGGGCTTTCTGGCTGCCGTCTGGTGGCTCACGCCACTAGCCGACCGCTTCCATCCCCTCATTCGCCGCGGAGAGTTGCCCCGGCTGGCAACCTGGCCCTCCTTTGGGCAGAACCTCTTGCGCCATCTCGCCTTTGGCCTGGTCCTGGCCCTGCTCTACGGCGAGGAACGCGAACGACCGCCGCGCCCCTGAACCGTCTCTCCCACCTGTCCCGGCGCCCGACAGGCTCGCATCAGTGGATATCGATCCTTTTCTTAAGCAGCCTGTTAGAGTGGAACTGTGAGGATGGAAGGCGGTGGAACGCGAGGGGAACCCGGAAAAGCAAGCTCTCACTCAGAGCGTACAGAAAGGATCAATCCATCGCCATGCGAATCTCTATCAATCAGAACCATTGCGGTTCAGACAAAGCGTCGGGACGTCAGGGGCGTCGAGGCTTTCTGCGCCGAGCTACCGCCGGCCTGGCAGTAGGAAGCCTGGGGCTGGCGACACTGGGGACCATTGGCCGACCGCTGCCGGTACGCGCTCAAGGAGCCTTCGCTGAGCGCCTCGTTACGCTCGATGATGCCGTCACGCAAATCCTCTCGATTGCGCGCACGGCGGAGCAGTTGGCCGTCACCTTCTACAGCAACGGCATTGCCAACGCTGACGCCCTGGGCCTCAGCGGCGACGATCTGGCTTATCTCAAGGCCGCCCTGGTCGAGGAGCAGATCCACCAGCAATTTTTCGCCGCCAATGGTGGCCAGTCGCTGGCCGAGACCTTCAGCTTCCCCAAAGGGGCCCAGACCTTCAGCGACCTCAAGACCTTTATCCAGACGCAGCAAGAGCTTGAAGGAGTCTTCGATTCGGCCTTTCTGGCAGCTATCAAAGAGTTTGCCGCCATGGGCCGACCCGACCTGGCGCAGGTCGCTGGGCAGATCGCCTGTATTGAGGCCGAACATCGAGCCTTGGGGCGGGTCATCGGTGGCTTGCGTCCGGCTGACAACTGGGCCTTCACGCCGGTGTTGATCGCCAGCGTTGCCGATGCTCCCCAGGTCGTGCAGGACGCCGGCTATCTCAGTCCTACCGACGGCAACAGCTACCGCTACCATGAGGTCAGCACCGAAGACGCTGGCGTTGAGCAGCGTGTCCCCTTTGTTGCCAGCAGCGGCGTCGGACGCGGTTAGCCTCCTGCCTACGACGCTATGTTAACCGTTGCTCTCATGGATGAGCATAGATAGCACAATCAGGACGAGGCTCCCAAGCACAAGAACAGCCTCGAATCCGGAGCAATGGCAGGCCTTCAGCGCCGGAGATGAAGCGCCATAGACAAAGCCAACGAGCCGTTGCCCATGCTTGCCTCTGGCCCCGGGTGGCCTCTCTGGCCAGACTGGGCCAAACCAGAGAAGGAAGCGAGGGCAACGGCTCCGACCAGGCTTATTTCGCGGGTGGCCTTGCTGATTGATCCTGCTCGCCGCTGAAGAGCACTGCCTGCTCGACAGCCAGCCAAAGCGCGACAGCCGACCGCTCTACTCTCGCGCAGAGAGCGAGTTAGAGGCCCTGAGAGACTGCGCTCAGACGGGCGAGCTGCTCAGGTGCAAGCTGCAACTGCAGCGCGGCAAAGCCGTCCTCCAAGTGCTCCGGCTGACTGGCGCCAATGATGGGGGCAGTCACCGCCGGCTGCGCCAGCAGCCAGGCCAGGGCCACCGCCGCAGGGGTACTATGAGTCTCCTCAGCCACGGCCTGCACTGTCTCCAGAGTACGCCAGGCTTGCTCGTGATCATAGCGCCCCAGCACCGCCGCAGCGCGTGCACTCTGCCGGCTCTGGCCACGGCGATAGCTGCCACCGAGAAAGCCACCGGCCAGAGGACTATAAGGGATGACGCCGAGGCCATACTGCAGGCAGACCGTCTGCAGCTCTTGCTCAAACTCGGCGCGATGCACCAGGTTATAGTGAGGCTCCAAGACCTCGTAGCGGGCGGTGCGCTCATAGCGCGCACACCAAAGCGCCTCGACCAGGCGCCAGGCCGGATAATTCGAGGCGCCGATATAGCGCACCTTCCCACTGCGCTGCAAATCATCGAAGGCGCGCACTGTCTCCTCAATCGGCGTCTCCGCGTCAAAAGCATGGGCCAGATAGAGATCAAGATAGTCGGTCTGCAGGCGGCGCAGCGAAGCCTCAACGGCCTCCACAATGTGCTTGCGCGACAGGCCGCGGTCGTTGGGACCCTCGCCCATCGGGTGATAGACCTTCGTCGCGATGATCACCTGGCTGCGGTTTCCCCGGCTGCGCAGCCAGCGCCCAATAATCTCCTCGGACTCGCCGCCGCGCTTTCCTGGAATCCAGCGCGCGTATAAATCAGCGGTGTCGAAAAAATTACCCCCGCGCTCAACGAAGGCATCCATGATAGCGAAAGCTGTCGGCTCGTCGACCGTCCAGCCCCATTGCATGGTGCCCAGACAGAGGCGCGAGACCTTCAAGCCGGTTCGTCCAAGTGTGCGGTACTCCATACCTCTTATTGTCGCGCGCTGTGACCCTCAATGCAAGAGCCTGCCAGCGCCTGCCCACTCGCTGCTAACGCTCTTCTGTCGTATCCAGCCTCTCCAGAGAGGACTCTGCCAGCGCCTCTTGCTCGCCGGGAGAAGCGACAGCGCCTGACTCAGCTTGCTCATCGAGAGTGGCCTTGTCGCTCTGGCGCTCCTGGCTAGCGGCAAGAACAGCGCGCTGCTCACGCTGTTCGGCACTGAGGCGACGCAGCAGAAAGCGTGTCTGGTCAGAGAGCACACGGGTATGAAAGGCCAGCTCCTCGTAAGAGTGGAGCAATCGCTCCCAGCCCTGTAAAAATGACTGCTGTTGCCGCTGGCGCTGGCGTGTGGATGTGCGCTCCTGCTCGACAGGAGGGAGTGCGGTGAGCAGATCAAGCAGATAACGGATCTGACTCTCAGCATTCTGCAGAAAGAGAAGTGGCAAGTAGCGGCGGGGAACGATTTCATCAGGAAGAGCCTGCGGCTGCTCCAACAGGCCGCGGAATGAGAGGAGCTGCTCATGATGCTGACTGAGCAAGCGCTGCAGATGCTGGCGCTGCTCCAGGCGCAAGCAAGCCTGACCCTGCAGAGCGAGGTACTCCGACGAGAGTATTTCTTGTTGCTGGCCGATGACCGCTAAATAATGATTGAGAAGCTGGCGGAACTGGTCGAGCGAGTGCATCGTCGTTGGGGTGGCGAACAGATCCGACGACCTGCCCAAAGTGTCATTCAAGGCGGACCTCCCTCCTTGTATGTCAAGTGCATTATGGCTGGATAGGCGTGAGAGACCAAAGATCGATCTTCTCGCTGATCGAGACAAGCGGGCTGCTCCAGTGCGGCTGATCATGTTACTCACTCACTCACATAGACGCACCAACCTGCTCTTTTCCTCATGCCTTTGGGCCTCTGGCTGGAGAGCCACCCACTCTCGATCATTATCTGCTCACAATCCGCCTGCCTTATCTCCACGGTGAAGCCGATAGCAGGTACCATATTACCATAGACGCCATAAAGGGCGCATAAAAAATATTTGAGCATGTGTTCAAGTAGACGGGGAGGGAATAGTTTAGAGCAAATCGAGGGCGCGGGAGAGCGCACGAGCGATATTTATATATTCGCCATAGAGGCGCTTGCGATTCTCGTATGTTTGACGCATACCTAGTAAGTCGATAGCGAGGTAGATACCGGTCTTAGCCTTCTGGATAGCCGTAATGATGGCATCGACGTTCTTGAGGGCAGCTTTGAGGGAAGCATTGGTATCAAGTTGGGTATGGATGCCACGTAGCTCCTGCTCGAAGCGTTGCAAAGTAGCGATCCCAATCTCGTGCGGATCGACCTCATAAAGAAAAACAGCGCGCATTTTCTCGATACAGCCTCTGACCGTGCGCAAGTACCGGTGAGTCCATTCCTCTGCGTCATCTGAGGCGGGAGAAAAGAAAATATCAGACTCATTCACCATGTACGATACTCTCGTCAGAGCGAAGTTTCCTCGGGCGAGGACAGTCCCAAGCGACCCGAGGCCACGGGCCTCATTATAATCCAGGAGCCACCGTTACTCAAGGAGGGCGCCTGTCGAAGGACTCACGCAGGCGCTCCAAACATCCCAAGACTTTCTGAAGCGCCTGGCACGTTTTCTGTTGTGCAGCCTGATAGTCGCGTCGCTCCTGGGCCGATGGGCCTGGAGGACAGTGATGATGCAGGTTTTTCGCCGCCTGCTGAAGTTGCTGTACGGCCTCGTGCAGATTAGAGAGGCGCAAAGCCAGGGCGTAATCGGCGGCAGGTGGTTTGGCCAAGGCTTGCCGTACCGAGGAAGCCAGCTCCTCAAGCAACTTTTCATAGCGTCGGCACTGGCCTGGGTAGATCTCCTGCTCAGCCGACAATTCATTCAGGGCTTGCTGAAGCTGCTCCTTGTAGCGTGGCAAGCACACCAGCAAAGGAAAAAATGCCTCGGGGGCTGCTTTCGACGTCCGAGGCCGGGTCATCTCTGCCAGCGTGGAAGAGCCACTACAGGCAGAGCCTTTTCCGAGAGGAGGCAGGCCAGAAGCCAGCAGAGCAAAGGCGAAGGCGCTGGCATGGGTAGCGGCCACCTCCTGGTAGCCCTGAGCATCACGCTCGGCTTTGTCATCGAGCAGATCAGAGATGGCGCGCACCACAATCGCCGGTGTGCGACTACGATGTGCAGCCTCCATAAAGCCGGCATCCTCCATGGCCACGGCGACGGCATCCTCATAATAGATGCGAATAAATCTATATGTCTCTGAGCACTGTGATTGCATGACGATATCACCGGCGGCCAGGGGCTTGCACAGAACAGAGGGATTGCGCTCAGGAGGGGCTGGAATCCAGCGCTGCCAGGTTTGGTCACGAGCTAAACGGCGCGCCTGTTCAAGCAAGGCAGCATCAGGAGAGAACGTACGTGGTCGTGGTAGGAAAGACTCAGAGGCCTTTCCTGAAGTGTAGTCATAGATTTGGTCAGGCACCACCACATCGCCAGGGAAGACATCGCGCAGGCCGCCGGCGATCCCTACCAGCATCGCTAGCTCCGGCTGGGTATCCGTGAGAGCCTGATGGGTTACCAGGGAGCAGGCCGTATTGCGTGGTCCACTCTCCTTGAAAACAATTTCCCAATGTGTGCCGCTCGCCGCGAACTCCCCAATCTCATAGTCATAGGGGCTGGTCAGAGAGGGGCGCCAGCGCTGAATTGCGCGGGCATAATACTGTACGGCCCTCATCTCTAGCCCGAGAGGCGTTACAATGAGGGCTCTCCTCGTTCGTTGAAAATTTGATGGTGATGACATGATGCAGTCCTTTCTGCTGCACCGTCAGGACAGATAAACTATTTCACTTGTTGCGTCCTCAGAGAGTGCACTATTTCCATGAAGGGGATGCTTTCATTTTGAAGCAAATATCCATCCACCTTCAGGAGGACCTGCTCATAGACATAGCTCTTTTCTCTAAAATACAATCTGTTAGCTCTATTGTAAATGGCGTTACCATCAATTCTTACTCTTGCTAACTATTTATTATAGTTAGCAAGCAAGCAGTATTTAGTCGAATCCAGCCACTACTGACAAACAGGCTATTGCTATAAGCATGCTAGCACCTTTTTGCCTACAATAGTTATATGGAGCAGAAGAATACAGAGTAAAGCACAATGAGATGAGAATCAGAAAGGAGGGAGCAAGCTTTGCTGTCCGGGCACCTGATCAGGCCGACAGCCTCCTCTAGCTACCTTGCCTGTGTTGTCGCTTTGCTAGCTTGTAGCTATACTGTAGATATCGTCGTGAGAGAAGTTCTGCAAGAAGAATGTGAGGTGATTTGTGAGTGTTAAGCTCTTCTATCTTTGCTCGCGCAGCGATGACGATGGGCGTCTGCTTGAGCAGCTCAAAACCTTTCTTGGCCCGCTGCGTGCTGCCCACCTCATCGACGATTGGGAGCTGCGGCAGCTCCGTGCCGGGCAACCGATTCGCGAGGAGCTGCGTCGGCGTCTGAGCGAAGCCCAGGTTATCCTGATTCTCCTCAGTCCTGACCTGCTCAATGAACCGTTCTATCAAGAATTGAGTCAACTCGCCTGGGAGCGTCACCGGCGTGATCCTGAGCGTGTACGCCTTGTGCCTGTGAAGCTGCGGGAATGCTCCTATGAGCTAGAGCCATTTGCCGGGCTCGAGATGTTCCCCCCTAATGGGAAGTCGCTCCATGCCCTCTCAGTGTCGCAGCGCGAAAGGGAGCTAAAGAAGCTGGTCGTTCAGATTCGCACTCTGGCTCAGGAGCTGGAAGCCAATGTACAAGAGAGAGCCGAGCCTGCAGCAACAACGGCTGCCCCCGCTGCTACCTCCTTTGGGCTAGCGGCTTCTCCTGCCATGAGTCAGAGAGTGGGGGCTGCTCGCGGCGACTCGACGCTCTCCGCTCAGCGTTGCGATGTCCTGCTTGTGACGGCCACCGAGGTCGAGACGCGCGCCGTACGCGAGCTGGCTGTCAACGAGTGGGGGGCGCGTTTCGAGCGTCAGTATAGTCGCATCGAAACCTATTACTCGCTGGGTGAGATTGGTGGGGCTGCCACCTGGCTACTGCGCACACAGATGGGGGCTCTAGGGGCTGGTGGGGCCACACTAGCGGTCAGCGAGGCCATCAGTAAGCTAAGGCCGGAGGCCGTGATCATGGTTGGCATTGCCTTCGGCCTGCGGCCCGGCGAGCAGCAACTCGGTGACATTCTGGTCTCACAGCAGCTCATGAGCTACGAGCCGCAGCGCGTTGGCGTGGGCGATGGGGGGAAAATGGCTCTGATCCCGCGGGGAGACCGCGTTACGGCCTCGGTGCGCCTGCTGAGTCGTTTTCAAGATCTCGATCTCGACTGGACCGGGGCCAAAGCGCACTTCGGGTTACTGCTCAGTGGAGAGAAGCTTGTTGATCATCCAGATCTGCTCAAGCAGTTGCTTACCCTTGAACGGGAGGCTATTGGGGGAGAGATGGAGGGCGCTGGCCTTTATGCCGCGGCCATGCGCGAGCGCTGCGAGTGGATCGTGGTCAAGGCCATTTGCGATTGGGGAGATGGTCATAAGCGCGAGAACAAGGCCGAGAACCAGCGTCGTGCCGCTGAAAATGCGGCTCGCTTTGTCCTCACCATGCTCGGGAGAGGCGGTCTGAGCCACTCCTAGCCTGGCCGGTGGCAGGCAGTCCGGTGCCCGGTCACCGGGCTGGCTCCGCCGGAAGGAGGGAGGTGAGCTGGCTGGCCTGTTCCGGGTCGCTGTCTCGGCCCCGCGTGAGGCAGCCGCAGTACTGCTGGACCAGGGCGGGCCGGTGGTGAGATCTGTCTGTGGTAGACTAAGGACGAGCTGCACACATGTTGGATCTGAGAGAGGAGCAAGGCTGACCAGGGCTGGTGGTAGGATAGTTGGTTGCCATCAACCTGGAAGGCTGTCGCGAGAGCTGTGGCACAAGAGCGCTATTTCTCTGAAACACTCTTTCCCGAACTGGAGCCGCTGTCGATAGAGGTGCGGCCTGAACGCAGTGGCACCTTTGCCGACAATCTGAGCCTGCCTGTACATCGCTGGTTCCGTTATCCTGCTGGCTTCTCTGCCCTCTGGGTGCGTCAGCTTCTGCAGCGTGAGCGCGACCGGGGCCGAAGGCGCGTGCTTGATCCTTTCTGTGGCACGGGGACAGTGCCGCTTGAAGCCGAATATGCTGGCCCGGAGGCTGTGGGTCTGGAGGCCCATCCCTTCCTTGTACGGGTAGCGGAGGCGAAGCTGCACTGGCGAGAAGAGGCCTCCTTGCTGCGACGGGCTGCCTCCGATCTTGTGGCTCTGGCTCGGAGGCTGCCGCCAATTGCCGAGGAGCCGTCTGAGCTGCTACTCAGATGTTATCGGCCTGAGACGCTCCAGCGGCTGAGGCAGTTGCTGCGGGCCTGGCAGGAGCAGGTGTCTGCCTGGCCGGCGACACTCTCCGCACTCCTCTGGCTGGCCCTGGCCGCTATTCTGCGTCCCTGTGCCTCGGTTGGAACGGCTCAGTGGCAATATGTCCTGCCTTCTAAGACAAAAGCCCAGGTTGCTGATCCTTTTGAGGCCTTTCTCTCCCGGGTCGAGCTGATGGCCGATGACATGTCCTGCTGGCAACGGCAGGCGCGAGATGGCAAAGGGCGCATCTTGCGAGGCGATGCGCGCACCTGCGAGGGAGTGCCTGCCGGCTGGGCCGAGCTGGTGATTACCTCCCCGCCCTATGCCAACGACTATGACTATGCCGATGCCACCCGTCTGGAACTCTGCTTTTTTGGGGAGATCGAACGCTGGCGCGATCTGCAGCCGGCGGTCCGTCGCCATCTGATTCGCTCCTGTACTCAGCACGTCAGTGCCCTGGTGCAGGAGACCGATCAATTGCTGGCTAATCCGCTGCTGGCCCCGTTGCAGCCAGAGCTGCAAGCCACCTGCGCGCGCTTGGAGGAGGAGCGGCTTTTGCATGACGGCAGAAAAGCCTACCATACCATGATCGCCGCCTATTTTTTGGATATGGCCCGTAGCTGGCAGGCGCTACGCCGTGTCACCGCCGTGGGGGGACTGGTCTGCCCGGTGATAGGGGACTCCGCCCCCTATGGGATTCATGTCCCAGTGGAGGAGTGGCTTGGTAGGCTGGCCCTGGCCAACGGCTTCCACTCCTGGCGCTTTGAGCCGCTGCGCGCTCGCAATGTCAAATGGCAGAATCGCAAGCATCGTGTTCTCTTGCAAGAGGGCTTGCTCTGGATTGAGGGATAGCTTTATGGCTCAGTCACCGACCCATCGCTTTGGCCAAATCATTGGAGAAGTTCTGGAGAAAGCTGTAGAGCCACTCTTGCAAGAGGTTGCTCTGCGGTATGGTCTCTACCTGGACAAGAAGGGATCTCGCCCTGCAAGGGCAGGAAACAAAGTTACCTGGCGCGATTTGTATGGCAATGCACATGATCTGGACTTTGTTCTAGAGAAAGGTGGAACGCCTTGGAGGCAAGGGCTTCCTATTGCTTTTATCGAGACAGCATGGCGTAGGTATACAGAGCATTCAAGCAACAAAGCTCAAGAGATTCAGGGCGCTATTATTCCGCTAGTCGAAACATACCAGCACCTCGCTTCACCGTCGCCTATTTCCCTTAAGAATGGATAATACAGGTATTCGCATCTGTAGGGATTGACGCCTATTTTGATGAGGACACCCCTGATAGCGTAGTAGCAACAAAGAACACCCTGGCCTGCCCGAACAGCAAGGCGGACGTGACAGCCAGGAGGGGAACGGCGTGCGCTCCGTTCACCGAACCGGGATGGGTCCGTCGCTGCTGAGAAACCAGAGCGGCAAAGCTTGCCCTGACCATCCACATCCGCCTCGTCAGAACGATACGCAGAGCTTGTACAAATGGATTACCTCCTTTGCGCAGACTGGTGATCATCCCTGCCGCCGACCACCAAGGCCGTGTTCGCCCTCGCGCACTCTCCTCTCAGCGACAAACCCACTGCAAAGCATCAACACGTGGCAGCCTGATCCCAGGTAGGGCATCTTGTCTGATTCAGCCGGGGCGCTTAATGCTTCGCGAGTCGCGGCGCGGCGCTGTGGGCTGTCCAGCGAGCAATTGGCCGGTTCCAGACCTGACCATCTGGCTGGTGAAGAGCGCAGCCCATCTGCACTATACTACTAACCTGTATTGGGAATGGAGGTTGCAACGATGCACACATCAAGCAAACCAGGCGACGCCCGCGCCGCGCTCTCCTTGATCATCACTCTACTGCTGTGGGCCTCTGCCTTCACCGGTATCCGCGCCGGCCTGCAAAGCTACTCACCAGGCGCCCTCATCCTGTTGCGTTTTCTAGTGGCCTCGCTGGCCCTGATGCTCTACGCCCTGCTCACGCGCATGCGTTTGCCGGCCTGGCGTGATCTGCCTGGCCTGCTTGTGCTCGGCCTGATCGGCATTACCGGTTACCATGCCGGCCTGACCTTCGGTGAACTGACCGTCAACGCCGGCACAGCCAGCTTCCTGGTGGCCTCGGTCCCCTGCTTCACGGCTTTGCTGGCCCTGCTCGTACTGCGCGAACGCCTGACGCTCTGGGGCTGGCTGGGCATCGCCATCAGCATCGTAGGCGTCACCATTATCTCGCTGGGCGGCAAGGAGGGTCTCCATTTCACCCCCGGCGCCTTGCTGGTCCTGCTGGCCTCGCTCTGCGAAAGCGTCTACTTCATCGTTCAGAAACGCTACATGCAGCGCTACAGCAGCAGCGAGATGACAGCTTACACGATGTGGGCCGGAACGCTCTTTATGCTACCCTTTGCCCCGGCTCTCTGGCATGAGTTACCGCAAGCCGCGCCGGCGGCGACGCTGGCGGTCGTCTATCTGGGCCTCTTCCCGGCGGCCATCGCTTACGCTACCTGGGCCTTCACGCTGGCCCGTCTGCCAGCTTCACTGGCCACCAGCTTCCTGAATATTTCGCCTCTCCTGGCCCTTGTCATCTCCTGGCTCTGGCTGCACGAGATGCCGACGCTGCTGGAACTGCTCGGGGGCCTGGTGGTCATCGTCGGCGTCTTGCTGGTCAATACACGGGGCAAGCTATCCCCAGCCAGCTCTGGGCCGCAGCCTCCCTCTGCTTCCCGCACAACCACTGAGGCAGAGCCTGCCGCCGCAGAGGGTTGCCGCGCCGTCGACTGAGGCTGAGTCTGACCCAGCCCCAGCCTGCCGATGTAACAAGCGAGCGACCTGGCAACCTAATGAGCGTAGAGCGGGCGCCAGACGCCACCGTGATAGGAACAGGCCCCGCGGATGCCACCCGATTTGCTGTACATGCCGTCGCTGCATTCGACCACATAACCTCGGCCATTCCAGAAATTGCTGATGCAGGCAAAGTAGAGGCAGAAGTCCGGCGGCGGTGAGTAGATCAGGTTGCCCGGCTCAAAGTTGTAGCCCCAGGGATTGCAGTTGACACCAGGGCAGGGGGTAGGAGTCGGGGTCGGCCTGGGCGGTGGTGGTG
>NZ_JADGHT010000280.1 GCF_019683755.1 Thermogemmatispora sp.
CTAACCAACTATACTACATTCAAACTAAATGATCAAGGTCAGCGGGACAGCGATTCCCTCAGATGAGGAGGGTAAGAGCAAGGTGAAATGGGTAAAGGAGATCTGCTCTGTGGCCTCCTGACTCACACCAGGCAAGATCAAAGGAGGCCACTCCTGGCGAGAAAGCAGCCGGCTTGTCAAGCAGCTACCTGCTTACGTGTGCTCATCTGCTACTGAGTGCAGGCCGCCAGAGTCACGGCGTCACAGTGTGTTACACAGAATTTGGCACGATGGTTGCTCTTACTGAAGAGTGTCAGGGATAGTCAGGAGCACAAGAAGCAGGGCCTTCCAGGTCGTCGTCAGGACCTGAGAGCTGCTTGTGCAGTTGCTGCGAGTCAGAGATGACACTTTGACCTGTTCAAGCCGAGCAAAGGAGAGACTCTATGGGCAGTAAAACGCATGATGCGATCCTTCCCGACTCTATGCCTTGGCGTGCTGCCCGGCTCTTACGCCGCGGGCGCTTTGGCCTGCTAGCCTTGCTGGTAGTCTGCGCGCTCCTTTTTCCGCATGGCCTCCGTCAGGTGCAGGCGGCAGGTACCGCCCCCAATGGGCCAGGCTACTCCTCGATCTGGGCGCCATCGAATAAGGCTTTTTTGGGCACCGCCGCCAATACTGTCAGCGATGTCTGGTTCACCGGCTTCAACGGCATCATTAGCGAGGTCTTCTTTCCAACCGCCGATATCGCCAACACTACCGACCTGCAGTTTCTGATCGGCGATAGCGGTCACACCTGGGTTGACGAGGAGAAAGTCGCTACCACTTCTAGTGTCCAGCTCTATAATGCTCATTCGCTGGCCTGGCAGGTCACGAATACTGCTAAGAGCGGTCGCTACCGCATTACCAAGATTATCTATACTGATCCCGCACGCAACTCGCTGATTCAGCAGGTCACCTTTACTGCTCTCAGCGGGACGCTGGCTAACTACCTGCTCTATGTGCTCTATAATCCGGCCATCCACAATGCCGGCAACAATAATACCAGCTCGACCCAGAGCTATAACGGGCGGACGATGCTGGTGACCACCGATAGCTCTGGCAACTACGCCAGCGCTCTGGCCGCTTCCATTCCCTATGTTGCAGGTATGACTAGCTCGGGCTTCGTGGGCGTGAATGACGGCTGGACCGATCTGAAGGCCTCCAGCAACTGCGGGAGCACGAGCTGTCCTGACTATACGATGTCCTACACGTATAGCCTGGCCAGTAATGGCAATACGGCCCAGATGGGTTTGCTTGATCTTTCAAACGGAGGCAGCATTAATACAAGTACAGCCACCTCGCTCACCTTCAATCTGGTGCTCTCTTTCGGTCAGACCAGCGGGAGTACGTCGGCGACCACTGTCGCTGAGCAGACGCTCAATGCAACCTTGAGTGATAGCTCGAATATGTTAGCCACCTACGTGGCCCAGTGGAACAGCTTTGACAATAGCCTCACCAGCCCGCCGGCGGTGGGCAGTACGACAGCCATCCAGCAGGCCCGGCAACAGGAGTACTATTTAGCAGCGAACGTGCTGAAGGCCTCTCAGGATAAGCAGACGGGAGCCTTTGTCGCCGGCCTGGGTACGCCCTGGGGTGATTCCAACGGCGACGGTGACGCTGGCTATCATCTGGTCTGGGAGCGCGATATGTACAAGATCGCCAGTGCCCTGATCGTGGCTGGCGATCGCGCTGACGCTCTGCGCGCCGTCCAGTGGGCTTTTAATACACAGCAGCAGTCTGATGGTCACTTTCCCCAGAACAGCTATGTCAATGGAACACCCTACTGGAACGGCATCCAGATGGATGAACAGGCTTTCCCGATTATCCTGGCCTGGAAGCTCGGAGTGACAGATAATAGCACGTTTGTGAACCACATCAAGAAGGCCGCCGACTATATCCTCAACAACGGCCCCCGCACCGGTCAAGAACGTTGGGAAGAGAATAGCGGCTATAGCCCGTCGACTATCGCGGCGGAGATCGCCGGTCTGCTCTGCGCCGCAGACATTGCCCGCGTCAACGGCGATACAACCGATCAGACTCGCTATACCAACGCCGCTGATTATTATCAGGGTATGGTGCCCAACTGGACGTTCACGACGACCGGCCCTCTGGGAGGAGGCTACTACTTCGAGCGCATCGATGGCAATGGTAATCCTAATGATGGCGCATCTTTGACGATCGCCAATGGCGGCGGTACCTACGATGAGCGGACAATCGTGGACGCCGGTTTCCTGGAGCTAGTGCGTCTGGGAGTCATGCCGGCGAACTCGCCTTATATCACGCTCTCGCTGCCGGTGGTCGACGCCACCATTAAAGAGACGGTGAATGGCTACCCCTACTGGTTCCGCTATAATCACGACGGCTACGGCGAGCACAGTGATGGCTCAAACTACAATGGTACGGGTATTGGGCGCCTGTGGCCGGTGCTGACAGCGGAGCGCGGGATCTATACGATCGCCGCCGGTGGCGACGCAGATCTCTATCTGAGCGCCCTGATGGCAGCCGCCAACGCCTCTGGAATGATCCCTGAACAGATCTGGGATCTGGCTGCTCCTGCTGGCTATACGCCCGGCACACCGACCAAGTCCATGAATCCACTCAACTGGGCAATGGGTGAGTATATCGTGCTCCTTTTCTCCCAGGCCAGCCATAGCGTGGTAGATATGCCCTCCATCACCTATAGCCGCTATGTGACCAACGCCTACCAGCCTCATAGCGGCTGGGTTGTCGACTACGATCCCGGTCAGCTCCACCCAGGCAAGGCCCTGACGATCTACTACAACGGCTGGCTGGCCTCGCATACCCATGTCTATATTCGCTGGGGAGAGAATGGCTGGCAGAATATTCCGCCTGATGCAGCCCTGGTCAAGCGCAGTGATGGGTTCTGGCAGGTGACGATTAGTGTGCCAACAGATGCCACGCAGATCAACTTCGCTTTCCATGACGACGCTAATAACTGGGATAACAATGGAGGCGGGAACTGGAACGTGCCTATCACCGCCTGAAGGCCATCAGCGGCGCAAGTCCACTGGTCGATCAGTCACCAGTCATCAGCTTGCACTCTTTCATCGGCCTGCTCAGGACTGGCCTGTCAGCCGCTGCCCTGAGTGGTGAGAGTTAGCTTGTCAGATTTTGACCCTTCCCCAACGAGCACAGTTGGCCCTGGTAGGGAAGGGACGAGGGATTAGCGCCCACGCCCTTTGTGCATCTTCCCTCGCCCTTCCCCTTTCTTCTCCATCAGTGCCGCTCTCCCCGTGAAGAGCAGGCGCCTTCCAGCGAGCAGAGGCCTAGCCTTATGCGCCACTGGCAGCAGACCACTGCTTGCTCTCCTACCCAGGAGCAGCTCCAGCCCAGCCAGCAGGCAGGTCCTCCCAGCTCCTTTACCGCGTACCGGGAGGATGATCAGGGTACCGCCTAGGGAACAGGCAGATACGGCCTCATCATCTCGTTATCCTCATGATCGAGAATATGGCAGTGCCAGACATAGCCCGGCCCCTGGGTAGGATCAAAAGGATAGAGATTCTGGCCCGGCCTGACCGCAGCAACTGGGGTGCTAATCGGAGCCCAGCGCACTACCAGGCGCGTGACCTGACCCGGATAGACCTTGATGGTGTCTTTCCAGCCCTCTTCACCAGGGTCAGGGGGATTGAGTGGAGCGCGCAGGTAGGGAGTGATATCGGGATTGCCTCCTAGCGCCCCGCCAGCGTTCGGCTGGCTATAGGGCAAGGGCGGGCCATATCCCGGAATGAAGACCCCCGCCGGATAGTGCACCGGCCCCCACGAGCCGTCTGGCCGGAGACCGTTATAGGTCCCGCCTGGGAAGAGCGAGTCATAGTGCGCCCGATAGCTGTCGACATCCAGCGCCTGACGATTGAGTAACTGGAACTGAACGAGATGAATGTGGATAGGATGAGCGTCCTCGGTGAGATTGGCTATTTCCCAGATCTCGGTAGCTCCAACGCGCGGGAGCTCGCTCAGGTAAAGGCCTTGTCCCTGCTGATCGGAGCGTGCTCCCGCGATCGGTTCCTGGCTCCCCTCACGTATGCCATCCCATTTTGTATTGTTGAGCAGCACCTCTACAGGCCCGCCGGGTCCTTCAACCTCTACCAGCACCAGGAGCCTCCTGACTATCGGTTTGACCCCAGGCGCAAGCGTGCCTGTTTTAGGGTTGGCGAGACGCACAAGGGCGGGTGGCTGGTTGGACCCACCCCGTAGGGGCAGGCCGCTGGCAGGATTGTAGCTTGTATCCGCTCCCGACAGAGGCAGCGAAACCCGGATTTGCATGATCCGCCCAGTGGTGGCCGGATCAGGAGGGTCACCATCCGGGAAGGGGGCCGGTGCGCTGTTGGTCAAGAGCAGCGTACGGCCAGCGTAGGGAGCGAAGTCAATGATCACGTCAGCACGCTCCGCCGGCGCCAGGAGGAGCGTTGGCGCAGCCGGATCGTAAGGATCATTGAGCTTGACCGGCCTATCTAACAACCCGCCATCCGTACCAATTTGCCAGAAGATCGGTCCCGACTGTTGGGTCTGGGCGTCGACTAGCCGCATCTGGAAGAAGCGCGCATTGGCAGCATTCAAGAAGCGAAAGCGATAGCGCCGCGGTTCCACTTGTAGATATGGCCAGGCCTTGCCGTTGACGACAATGACATCGCCAAAGAACTCGGGAATCCAATAGGGATGGATTGAGGGATTGGGCGGCGGCCCATTCAGTCCGGTAGGCTGCTCAGGTGGCGTTCCGTCGGGAAAGAGCAATTGGCCACGGGTGTCGAACTGGCGATCTTGAATCATCAGCTCGATTTCCTGGGCCCCAGCCGGCAGACCAAGGGGATTAGTCGGCTGCCCTGTATCATAGGCATCGCGGATCAGATAAAAGGCCGCCAGGCCGGAGAAGAGCGTCAGACGGGTCGCACCCAGCGTATGGTCGTGAAACCACAGCGTTGTCGCTGGCTGTCCATTAGGATACCAGTAGACCGCGGCATTCGGAGCCGTTGGCAGATAGGTGCTGTAGCCTTGGCCATGCCGCCCATCAGCTGTAAACCAGGCTTCGGGCGCCCCATCAAAGGCGGAGGGGTCCTCGCCTCCATGAAGATGAACCACCGCCGGAAAGGCCCCTACAAAAGGCGCGGTTGACCCCATCTGCCCTAAGGGGTCAGCCCAGTGAATGGTCTGATCAACTGTGAGTCGGGGCAAGAGCTGCGATTGCCCTGGTAAGGGCAGCGCATTGACGTAGGTCACCACCGTCGGCACTCCTTGCCGCGCTTCGACCGTGTAGCCAGGGTAGTGCGGCGGGCGCCCATCTACCTGGTAGCCCCAGACATAGGTACCAGCGCTGAACGGAGGGCTGAGGTGTGCGTAGAGACTAGCCGGCAAAATGCGCTGCTGAAATTCAACTATGCGCACCAGTAACTGAGAGGCGCTGACCCGCGAACCGCTAAAGGTAGGTAGCGGTTCGACAAACTGCGGAATCTCGGCCCCTGGCAAGGGTGTCTGAGGAGTCTGAACTGAGCCCGAGACGCGCGTCGCTGTCAGCAGCGAGAGTGGAAAGAGGCTCCCAAGACCCAGGGCGGCACCAACCTTGAGTAACTGTCTGCGAGTCGTCATAGGCTGACGCTCCTTTCCAGGGGTGCCTCGATGCAACGCGAGACGCGAGACACGTTGCGACACGATATTCCCCCTGTAAGACAATGCTGGTAACAAGGAGCAGTCTCAAGGCCCGATAGCATTAAGCGCGCTGGCCCACAGCCATTGATCCGCGCAAAGGAGAGGGGACCGAGCAGTACTAGAGGGAGACCGACGCCGTGAGGAGCGGAGAGGCTACCACTTTAGCCGGGTAGTCTCCGCGGCGCGAGAAGAAGCCTGCGCCGTTGAAAGTCAGCGTCCGTTGCTTGCCTCCTCTGTTCTCATGGAGCTACTCCCGCGAAATCCTTTCGCGCAAGGCCAGGCTCTGAAGCGGGGATTACACAATATGGCTACGTCAACCTTCCATTGTGTATAGAGATCGCTACTATCGCGTGGGCCAGACTACACAACAGGCTTTCCCAATAGAGATCTCACCTTCTTTCGATCGATCCCAAGACTATTGGATAGCTAAAGAGAGGATCAGGAGATTCATTAGTAG
>NZ_JADGHT010000281.1 GCF_019683755.1 Thermogemmatispora sp.
CCCGTAGTCCATCAATCCTCAGCATCCAGAGGCAGAAGTCTATCCCTAATTCCGTGCGTATGCTATAGTGCCACGATTGCTCTCTCTGTAGCAGTCGCATAGTAGCATTCCTCCCCTGCCTGAAGCTACGCAGAAGCGTTAGCAAAGGTTCTTAATGATCAACCTTATCCGGCCCTGGTCGGACTACTTCCACAGACAAGATACCAGCTAATAGTTCAAGCTCTCCAGGTGACAAACTTCCTCTTCAGGAGCAACACGGCTGCCACTGACTGAGCGCTGTGGCAGCCAGCTGCAGCGGCAACTCATGGCCAACAACAGCATCCTTCAGGCGCGTTGCCAGCGAGAGATTTGCCAGGCGGCTTGCTCATCTTCCTTCGCTCTTCATGAGCAACGGCGCTCGCGTTGGGATCCGGGTACGCTTGTGACTCAGCCGCTCCTCGCTGCCGTTCTCAGCGTGCGAAAAAGATCGCACGTATAGCCTAGCCAGGTGTTAATCGTGAGTTCAGTGAGAAAGACACCATAAACAACTCCCGAGCGAGGGGCATAATGGGTATACCCATCACGCCAATCTGGGCTAGCCTGTGGGCCAATGCCGCCTGAATCAGTTCCAGAGTTGTTCACTGTCAGGGTCCAGTGACCAAAAGCTACCCACCCTTTAGAGGAATTCACGATGATATTGATGGCTATACCTCTAGAGCCTGTTGCTCCAGGATTGGCCCGCAATTCAGCGTGTCCGCAGTTTCCATCAGCCGCATCTCTTCCATGTGGAAGAATAGCGCCAGGTGGCGCTTTGAGCACACGCAGGCCGACACGGATACCTTGAGGATTGCTCACCAAACTTGACGCTAATGCTGTCTCTCTTGACCAGAGGATCAGGGTAATAACGATTAGAATACTCAAAAATAACTTTTTTTCAAAGCAACGCTTGCTACCTTACTCTGACTCATTGATTGCTCCTTTCCTCTCGTTGCTGCAAAGCTACTCACGGTAGATGGCTGGCCTGTATATAGAAAGAGGGGGCGATCGCAGAGGATCAGAATCTGATGCTTATGATGCTCCTTCTATATACATGATCTTGCATATGATATACCCTGCAAACAGATGATTATCAATATCTGAGAGTACTAATTGATCTGACCTGATAACAGAGTTTTCCAGGGCACAGGTGATTATAGCTATTATCCTCTGAACCGTGAGGCTCAGCTAGCCTGAAAGGCCCGCGATGATGCAAGGGCGCGACGCCTGGACGTAAGAGCGACACCAGGACCTCGGGCGACCCGCCATGATGTATACTAAGCAATAACAGCTATGGTCAGTCTGGCCGGCCTGCTGTCTGGGCAGAGATACAGGCAACATCAGCAGGCCAGACCAAAGAAGGAAGAAGGTGCAACAGGCTCCTCCGCGGGCCTGCGCCGTCCCCTTGTCGACGGGAACGATAAGGAGGGAGAATCTGTATGGTCGCCACCACCAAGGTCTACCGCACTGAGCTGACACCGGTCAGCTTTTTGGAGCGCAGCGCTCTCGTCTTCCCCAATAAGGTGGCTGTAGTCCACGGCGAGCGCCGCTATACTTACCGCCAGTTCGCCGAGCGCGTCTATCGCCTGGCTAACCAACTGCGCGCCACCGGCCTGCGCAAACACGACCGCGTCGCTTTCCTCAGCCCCAATGCGCCCGCCCTGCTCGAAGCCCACTTCGGCGTGCCCGCCGCCGGCGGCATCCTGGTCGCCATCAATACGCGCCTGACCAGTAAGGAGATCGACTATATTTTGAAGCATTCCGGCTCACGCTTCCTCTTCGCCGACGCCGAGCTGCTGCCACTGGTGGAATCCTTAGAGCTGCCCGGCGTAGAGCTGGTGCGCATCGACGACACCGGGCAGCCCGCTGATCCCTACGAGCAGTTTCTGGCCGCCGGCTCGCCAGAACCACCAGAGAGCTGGCTGGAGGACGAGGAGGAGACAATTTCGATTAATTACACGTCGGGTACAACGGGCAACCCGAAGGGCGTGATGTATACCTACCGCGGCGCTTATCTGAACGCCCTGGGCGAGGTCATCGAGACAGGCATGAGCAGCAGCAGCGTCTATCTGTGGACGCTGCCGATGTTCCACTGCAATGGCTGGTGTTTCCCGTGGGCGGTGACCGCTGTGGGGGCGCGCCATGTCTGCCTGCGTAAGGTTGATCCTGGCCTGGTGTGGGACTTGCTGGAGCAGGAAGGGGTAACGCACTACAATGGAGCACCGACGGTGCATATCTTTATTGTGAACCATCCAAAGGCTCACCCCATCGAGCGCGGAGTGACAGTGACAGTAGCCGGTGCCCCGCCTTCGCCGACACTACTGGCACAGATGCGCCGCCTGAATATGCGCCCGATCCATGTCTATGGGCTGACGGAGACCTACGGCCCGTATACGGTCTGCGAGTGGCACGAGGAATGGAGCACGCTGCCGGAGGAGGAGCAGGCTCGCTTGCTGGCGCGCCAGGGCCAGGGCTACGTGGTCGCCGAGCGGGCGCGCGTGGTCGACAGCGAGATGCACGATGTGCCCTGGGACGGGCAGACGATGGGTGAGGTGCTGATGCGCGGCAATAATGTGGCCAAGGGCTATTATGAGAATCCCGAGGCGACGGAGAAGGCCTTTGCCGGTGGCTGGTTTCACTCTGGCGATATCGCAGTCTGGCACCCCGATGGCTATATCGAGCTGCGCGATCGCGCCAAAGATATCATCATCTCGGGCGGCGAGAACATCTCAACGATCGAGGTCGAGCAGGTGGTGGCACGCCATCCCGCTGTATTGGAGTGCGCGGTGATCGGTATCCCCGATCCAACCTGGGGCGAGCGCCCGAAGGCCTTTGTGACGCTGAAGCCCGGCCAGAGCGCGACAGAGCAGGAGATCATTGAGTTCTGCCGCCAGCATCTGGCACATTTTAAGTGCCCAGTGGCGGTTTCCTTTGGCGAGCTGCCCAAGACATCGACGGGTAAGATCCAGAAGTTTGTGCTGCGTGAACGCGAGTGGGCCGGTCGCGAGAAGCGTATTAATTAATTAATCAGGTCGGCACCTGACGACTCCACTGTATAGCAGGCAGGGCGCTCCGGGCTTAGCTTGCTGGACGCCCTGCTTTGTTTGACCTCCATCTGCCTGCTGCGCACTGTGGGCAGCAGTCTCTACCTTATCAGGCTTTCGCTGTTCTCTTGCCCTCTTCACTGCTTTCACCTATACTGGTGAGCAATGGATTGCTACTACTCAAATGTTGCGCCGCTGCACTCTGAGACGGACAGCGCGAGAAGGAGGGCTATGAGAACCTCCGACATGATCACGGTTTTCTGCTCCTGGTCCGGGACCGCCACCGACGGGCCCTGGAGCGAGCAGGTGCTGACGATGCTGAAGCCGCTGGCAGCCCAGAATCTGATTGCGCTCTGGGAGGGCGGTCCGCCGGCTACCGAGACTGCCGCCGCTCAGGAACGGGCCCAGGCTCTCGCCCGCAGCGCTCTCTTTCTGGTCCTGCTCAGTCCCGATTATCTGGCGGCTCCCGAGCGCGTGGCTGAGCTAGAGCAGGTCTGGCGACGTCATGCCGGCGGGGAACTTGTGCTTATCCCGGTTGTGCTGCGCGCCTGCGCCTGGAGAGAGAGCGCGGTCGGCGACCTGACGCCGCTGCCCGTCGATGGGCAGGCGCTTGCCAGCCGCGACGATCCCGAGGAGGGACTGCGCCAGGTTGAGCGCGGTCTACGCTGTGCTCTGGGCAGCCTGCTCTTTGCGCGCCTTCGCCAGCGCGACGCCTCCGCCGCTGAGCTGCTGCGCTTCTGCTCCTGCCTGGCACCTGCACCTATTCCAGAGAGCCTGCTGACAGAGGGGCTGGCCCGACCGTCACACCCACTGGCCGCGCTGGCCGCCGATCACTCCGCCTTGATGGTCACGCTTGCGGCCCTGGAGGCTGATGGTCTGCTTACCCGCGACCCTCAGAGCGGCAATCTACAGGTCCATGAGCTGGTGCGGGAGGCCCTGACTGAGCACTTGCCTGCAGAGGAGCTGACAGCCTGGCAGCCATTGGCCATCGAGGCTCTGGTCACCGCTTACCCGGGTCAGCAGCCGGAGCACTGGCCCCTCTATGAGGCTCTGCTGCCGCACGCGCTGCACTGCGCCGCCTGGATCGCCCGAGAGCCAGCGCTGCAGACCGCTCCTGCCGCCAGCTTGCTTGAGCAGGCTGGCACCTATCTGCGCCAGCATGGACGCTATCAGGAGGCAGTCCCCTTGTTTGAGCGCGCGCTCTCCATCCGCGAGCAGGTGCTCGGCCCCGAGCACGCTGAGACGGCGACCTCTCTCTACGATCTGGCCTTCGTCTATCGCTTCGCGGGTCGCTCCTCGGAAGCACTCCCTCTGCTTGAGCGCGCGCTCTCCATCCGCGAGCAGGCGCTCGGTCCCGCTCACCCTCTGACCGTCACTACGCTTGAGTCCCTGGCTTTCCTCCATATGAGCACAGGTCGTTTGACCACAGCTTTCCCCCTTCTCGAGCGCCTGGCCCCGCTCGCCGAGCAGGTTTTTGGTCCGTCCAACCCTAAGACGCTTTCTGCTCTGAATACGCTGGCTCTCTGCTACGAGCGCCTGGATCGTTTGCCAGAGGCCTGCACGCTCTTTGAGCGGGCCTTGGCTCTCTGCGAGCAGGCTCATCAATCGCCCCCCAGCCTTATGGCTACTCTTCTGCATAATCTGGCTCTCCTCTATCGCCGCCTGGGCCATACCACTGAGTCCCTTGCTCTGCTAGAGCGTGCTCTGGCAGTTTGCGAGCAGACCTTTGGTCCAAGTGACCGGCGCGCAGCCACTACCCTGTACAATCTGGCCCTGCTCTATAGGGATCTGGGCCGCCGCGAGGAAGCACTGCCCTTGCTTGAGCGCGCCCTGGGCCGCCGCGAGGAAGCACTGCCCTTGCTTGAGCGCGCCCTGGCCATCTACGAGCGAGCAGCCGGCTCCAATCACCCGCTCACTCGCCAGGTGCGCGAGACCTACCGCCAGTTCCAGCCAGCAGAAGACTGACCATCCCTCGCCCTGACTCATTTCACAGCCCCTCAAAAGCCAGCAGGCCGGCACCGCAGCTATCATGCCACAGCACCGGCCCGCCTCTGGCCTACTTCCTCTTTGGCCACAACTCCCCACTCTCTAAACTATAAGAAAGCTCCGCGCGCCTCCTCGTTCCCCAAATGAAAGTACATACAAGCAATCACCAGGAAAAAGAGGCTCACAATCAGCAACGCATTGCGAATAGCCACCTCAAACTGCCAGCCCAGCCAGACCACCAGCAGCGTCGCCACCAGACCGAGCACCCCCAAGACGCGATAGAGTCCCACACTGCGGTAGACCATATCAGGCACCCCTTTCCGAAAAGATCCTTCCTTCGGTTCAACACGCGCTTACTCGCTCGCACAGCTCACAGCTTGCTCAGCGCGCCCGCCACACCCACGCGCCCGCCGTGCCAGTGCCCACGGCCCCCAGACGGCACGCAGGCAGCCACTCAACCATAGATCGCATTCCTCTCTATAGCACGACTGGTCACGAAAAGGCAAGAGATCCCGCCCGCTCGTACCCTTTCACCAGGCCGCCAGTGATGCAGGCCCCGCACCCGATAGTCTCACTCAGCCTTGATCGTCAAGCCCACACCGATTGCAACAACATCGCGGCCCGCAAGGCTCCATAGGCCGGCGCATCCCCCCCAAGCTGAGCGGCCACCACCGGCGTCTGCCGCACACTCGGCGACCCATAGCGCTGCAACCCTTCGCGCAGAAGCGGCGCAAACAGATCGAAGGCGCCCGTCAGCGGTCCGCCAAAGATCAACACCTCGGGATCAAAAAGACTCGCCAGACCCGCCACAGCGATGCTCAGCACCGCCGCACAGTCCGCCACCAGCTTCGCACAGGTCACCTGCCCCTCACGCGCTCGCGCAATGATTTCCTCCGGCGAGAGCGGCGGATCAAGCAAGCGTCCCTGCGACGCCAGCGCTGAGGCCGAAGCATACAGATCCAGATAGCCATGCCCCGGATCTGGCGTCTGCTGCCGGTCCAAGACCAGCCAGCCCAAGGCGCCCGCGCTACCATGTGCCCCATGCACAATTCGCCCCCCCAACATC
>NZ_JADGHT010000282.1 GCF_019683755.1 Thermogemmatispora sp.
CTCCCCTTGCCCCCCTTGCTCCCCAGCCCTTCCCGTGAGCCTGGCCGTCACACCTGGGCCACTGCAGAGTCACCTGCTTCTTCCTTCCTCCCCTTGCAACACGACTGCCACTTGCCGCAGCCCCTGACCAGGGTCATGATAATAGGCAAGGAGATGCTGACGGAGCCAACCGCACCTTTCGGCCTCGGCCACAGGATCATCGGCCCGAGTCTCTGCCCCGTGTGGGCTAGAAGTCCACGGCCCACAGAGAATCAGCCAGATCCAGGGGATTTGC
Source organism: Thermogemmatispora sp. (assembly GCF_019683755.1). Lineage (GTDB taxonomy): Bacteria > Chloroflexota > Ktedonobacteria > Ktedonobacterales > Ktedonobacteraceae > Thermogemmatispora. Next base: position 275 of record NZ_JADGHT010000282.1, read on the forward strand.
TCCTCCTGGTTGACACGCCGCATGGTCTCACAATCAGTACGGCTAGCCCCGTATGGGCCTTGTGGGTGGCTGTGATAGACCCCAATAATCTGGCCGGGATAGGCTAGCTCTAGTTGCAGCACTTCCTCTGGTGCGAACTCGAAGTAGAATGGCGACTCCGCGATATTCCGCAGCGGATGGGCCGCGGTCACTTGCCAGTTCCCCTCAGCATCGATGGACCCTCTGAGCAGTCCGCAGGCTTCGACGTGTCTTCGATTCCAGACATCCCAGAGTAAGGTGCGCTGGACCTCACGGGGAAGGACGACTGTACCTTGCCGTGCCCCAGCCTCTGCCTCCTGCATCTCCTGTGGCATACCTTGATCTCCTCTGATCCCGCTGGCTGTGATAGCTCCTGCCGCTTGCAGATGATAAAGCACCGCCCCTGCACCTGGCAAGCCTCTGCTGTCTGGCAGCGCTAGAAGCTGCCACGCACTGGCATGAAATCTTTTTCCCGACAGTGCCGCAATTCGGCGATGGCTGCCACGCTCCTGTCCGCCTGATAGTGCCCCGGCTGCCGTAATCCCTGCTCGGCATGCCGCCCCTGACGCACAAAGACCGTTGTCAGCTTCTCTCCAAGTTGAGCCTTACAGGCAGCCAGTAGATCTAGCCGGTCATCAATTGCCACATAGTGTTCTCCTGGGTAGCGCCTCATGGTCTCTTCCAGATGGCGTTCCTTATGATCATAGATCAGGACGCGCCCGCTCACGGCCTCAGCCAAGTGGCTGTGAGCAATCTTTTCGGCCTGGAAGAGATGATCTCCGTCGGAGACAATAACCGTCAGCCCGAGGTGACTCAGGTGCTCCAGCACCTCCAGCGCCCCGGGATAGAGAGCTGTGGCAAAAGGATAGTGCTCAAAGAGGGCGCGTACTTGTTGGAAGGCCTCATCCGACAGCTCTGACAGCGGGGTCTGCTCTCGCAGATGCCTCAAGGTCTGGGGGATGTCAACCACGCCGCTCTCATGGCGCACCGCCTCGTAAAGATTCCAGAAACGCTCTGTTAGCCCCTCCCCGAGCAAGGTCCGCAGCCCGCGATCAAGTTCAGCTTTCACCTGGTCGTTGTTGAGCAGGGTGTTATCGACGTCTATCCAGAAAACGAGTTGTGACATAGCTTCCTCCCTGGCTGGTTCGTCTCTCGCCGTGGCTCCTCCTGGCCGGAGGAAACATGCGGATGGGGACCTCGACCTCCCTTGTGGTCACTATGCCCCTAGCAGACAGACAGGCACCAGGGGCCATGTTCCACACGTCTGAGCTGCGCCCACGGTGACAGACGGCCAGGGGTGCTCTCTTCTTCTGGCCCCCTGTCGTCGGCTGGCCGGATGCGCTATAATGCCAGAGGACTGCTCGTAATCCGCGCGACGTTCCTTACGCTCTCCCTGTCCAGGCAGACAGGCAGGCAGAGGCATCCGGGCTGGGCCTGTGGTCTGGCCAGCGCCCGCCTTGCAGGCCTGCAGGAAATCTCTTTCTCCTCTGCTCCTGCTTTCGGTCGCCTGTCTGGTAGCCGATAGCTCGCTGCGAGCCGAGCCTGACGGTGAGCGTGTCAGCAGCCTTCCTGGCTCGCGCGACGAGCTTTGTGCTTTGATGCCAAGCGAGAGACACAAGCGCCTATGAACAGCCAATCATCGCAACTTCAGTCACTATCGCCTGTGCAGCCACAGGCCGAGCAGCGCAAGTGCGTTCTGCTCCTCATGACTCCTGCTACCTATCGTGGGGGAGCCTTTGTCCAGGCTGCCCGTCGCCTGGCGCTGGACGTGGTCATTGGAGTAGACACCCCGCCGGGGCTGGCTACGAGCTGGCCATCCGAGGTGCTGGCCCTCGATTTCAAAGCCCCAGAGGAGGCGGTCGAGCGCATTGTCTCCCTGGCCCACCAGCGCCCGCTCCAGGCCGTGCTCTCGGTCGATGATAGCGCTGTTGAACTGGCAGCGCTGGCCAGCGAGGCCTTGGGTTTACCTTGCAATGCCCCCGCCGCCGCTGAGGCGGCGCGTGATAAGTACCTGATGCGCCAACGCATGGCTGCCGCTGGGGTCCCTTGCCCGGTCTTTCGCCACTTCCCGCTGACGGCTGACCCCGAGGCCATCGCGCACATGGTTGGCTACCCGTGCGTGCTCAAACCCCGGCGTCTCTCGGGCAGTCGTGGCGTCATTCGGGCCAATACTCCAGCAGAATTCGTCACGGCTTTTTACCGCCTCAAGCGCATCTTGCTCTCCGAGGGGTTCGATGAGCAGACGACAGGCTTTCTGGTCGAGGACTTCATCCCTGGCTTTGAAGTAGCCCTGGAGGGCCTCTTGACCAGTGGGCGTTTACAGGTCCTGGCCTTGTTTGACAAACCCGACCCACTCGACGGCCCCTTCTTCGAGGAGACTATCTATGTGACGCCTTCGCGCCTTCCTTACGCCGTTCAGGAGGCGATTCGGAACTGCGTCGAGCTGGCGGCGGCAGCCATCGGCCTGCGGGAAGGCCCGGCTCATGCTGAGCTGCGCGTCAATGAGCAGGGGCCGTGGATGCTGGAGATCGCGGGGCGGTCGATTGGTGGACTCTGTTCGACCATCTTGGAGTTCGGCGCAGGCATGTGCCTGGAGGAGCTGATCCTGCGGCACGCGTTGGGCTTGGAACTGCCTTCGCTCGAACGCCGCCCGGAGGCCGCTGGCGTCATGATGATCCCTATCCCTAGGGCGGGCATCCTCAAGGGCGTCTATGGCGTTGAGGATGCTCGACAAGTCCCGCTTATCACAGGCGTCGAGATCACGGCTCCTCTCAATAATCGGCTTGTCCCCTTGCCAGAAGGCGCCAGCTACCTGGGCTTCATCTTCGCCCGAGGTGACTCACCTGCTGCGGTAGAGGAGGCTCTGCGCACCGCCCATCGCTGCCTGCGCTTCGACATCCGCCGCGATCTCCCTGTGCTGAACGCCGGCCCGCTGCCGTCAACACCGCCCCTCGGCCACACCTGAGCAAGACCAGCCCAAGACTCTGCTCACACGGGCGGGCTTGCTCAGGTCTGTGAGGGGAGACGACCTGCGCTGAACACCTGGCCTTTTCTCCCCACCCATCTCCCCCGGCCCTCGCTGGGGCGGCGCATGATCAGCGACCTGCGCTACAGCAGCGAGTGGAGGAGACTGCGACTGCCTGCCCCCGGCTGGATACGCCACAGCAGGAAGCAAGATGACCACGCGTCGGTTCTGCACAGCAGAACCAGCTTTCGGTGAGACGGGGTGGACGCCTTGGTTCGCCATAACGCCGCTGGGCTGCCTCGCGATCAAAGGCACGCCCGGCCATAGCCAGCGCTTCCTCTTTGATGCGGAAAAAGGTCTCTACGGGATTCCATCCCTCCTGCGCCGCTGCCTCGGCAATGACTGCCACACGCTCTTGCAACTCATCCATTCGTGGATCAGGGTGGCGCCAGCGATAGCTGTAGGCCCCCTCATCCAACTCCCCTAGCCAGGCGGGCCTCTCCTCACTCTCTAGGAGCGCCGAACCCGGCGGAATAAGCAGCCGGATTGAGAAGTGCACCGGATCAACCTGTTCCACAAGATGGCGTTCCTCGAAGAAGTCAAGCAGTGCGAGATAGCTCTCCAGTGTCTCCCACGGCGAAAAAGGCAACAGCGACGGGCGCAGCGTCAGCCCGACCTCTTCCATGAGGGCAAAGGCCTCGACTGCCTCTGCTGCGCTGTGCCCCTTGCGCAGATGGCGCAGGACTTCATCATTGAGTGACTCAACGGCAGAGACCACAAAGAGACAGCCAAGCTCGCGCAGCTCAGGCAAGAGGTGACGATGCTTAAGCAGGTGCTCGATCTTGATCGTCGCGTCGAAGGTCACTGCTGGAAACGCTTGATGGAGTGCACGCGCAATGCGCAGCGCATGGGTCGGGCCATTGAAGAAATCGGGGTCGCCAAAGGTGATGTGTTCTGCTCCCTGCTCTACCTGGGCCCGGATATCCGCTAGCACGACTTCCTGGGGCACGGCAAAGAAGCGTCCGCGGTAGACTGGGGTGATCGGACAGTGGAGACAGGTATGTTTACAGCCACGCGTTGTTTCGGTGTAGCCAGCCAGGCGGTAGCGCCCGTTCCACTCCAGGCGGGCATAACGCTGCAGCTCGGGCAAGCCATGCCGCTGCGGCACGACAAAGGCTGGCCGCCGCAGCCAGGCCCCTGCCCGCTGCTCACGCGTCCGTACCCCTGGCACCGCTGGCAACTTCAGCGCTCGGCGGCCCGGCTCCTGGCACTCAGTCTCTCTGACCTGCCCTTCTTGCTCCAAGGCCCTTACCAGCGCCAGCAGTGGCTCCTCGTATTCGCCCCCGAGCACAGCGTCCGCCAGCTCACGCAGCAGATAGTCTGCATTCAGCAGAGCGTAGAGGCCATAGAAGCAGAGATAGGCTTGCGGGTGTGTGGCGCGAATCCGACGCGCCAGGGCTTCCCCCAGGCGCAACGCTGTATGCATGGGCACAGAAATGGCCACTAGCTGGGCTGCGCGGATCTCTTCCTCTCCCAGCGGCTCAACAGCGCAATCGATGACTCGGGGCTGATAGCCGGCTTCCCGCAAGCGCGCCTGCAACGAAGCCAGGGCTAGCGGCTGGTGACCCAGCTCATAGCAGGAGAGCAAGAGAATGGCACCAGGTGCTTTCATTTCTTGCGTGCTGGTCCGCCGCCCTTGCGGCCTGGTCCCACTCCCACTCCGGCATCTTCGGGAATCCAGCCCTCGGGCTTCTTCTCTTCCTGGCTGCCGAAGAAAAACTCTTCCATCTGCTCGCGCAGGAACTTGCGCGCTTCAGGGTCGGCCAGGTTCAGACCGTAGTGATTGATCAGCAGCGTGCGCTGGGTCTCCCACATGCGCCAGGCCTGCTCTGAGACCTGTTCATAGATGCGTTGACCCAGCTCGCCAGGCATTGGTGGCTTCTCTAAGCCGGGCAGTTGACGGCCCAGCTTGACACAGTTGACCATTCGTGGCATGGTAGATACCCCACGCTTTCCCTGAGAATGCTGTTTGGCTACATGGTATCCAATGCTGAGAGCAATGTCAAATAAGATTGCTACCGTCGCGCCCTCCCAGCGAGGGCCACGCGTGCTCTTCTTCGGGATGGAGAGCCTCTTTTCTGCCCTGCCGCTGCAGGCCCTCCTGCAGGCGGGCATCCCCGTCTGCGCGCTCGTGATACCCACGGGCCAGCGCCCGAGCTATGCAGGTCAAGGTCAGTTTCCAGACTCGGCGCGCCCCCCGCTACGGCGCCTGCCAGCTCCTGGCCATCGAGCGGGTGCCCGCCCGCTCCTCCCGGTGATCAATAGCGCCTGGTCTGTCTCTCCTGTTACCCTGGCTCTGGAGGCGGGTCTGCCTGTCTGGGAGGTCTCTCGTTTGCATGCTGAGGAGACCTACGCTACTCTGGCCACTTACCAGCCCGACCTCCTCTGTGTCGCTTGCTTTCCCCGCCGTCTGCCCACGGCTTTACTGACCCTTCCACGGCTGGGGGCCGTCAATTTGCATCCTTCGCTCTTGCCGGCCTTGCGCGGGCCTGAGCCGCTCTTCTGGGTCTTTCGCGAGGGACTCAGTGAAACGGGGGTGACTGTCCATCTCCTGGAGGAGCGCCTGGACGCCGGCCCAATCGTCGCCCAAGAGCGCATCAGTGTGCCGGATGGGATCACCTACGCCGAGCTTGAGCGCCGCTGTGCGCTCTGCGGGGCCCAACTGCTGGTTCGGGCAGTGGAGGCCATGGCGGCGGGCAGTGCGCAGTACTTTCCTCAGGATGAGCAACGGAGCAGCTATCGCCCAGCCCCCTCCCCGGAGGATTTCCTCGTCCCCGCCTCGGATTGGCC
>NZ_JADGHT010000283.1 GCF_019683755.1 Thermogemmatispora sp.
GGCCAGGGATGCGCGCTGGCAATGCAGCCCAGGCATGCGCTGTCAGATAAATGCTCAAGGCAATACTGGCCAGGGCAACAACCTCTATCCCTATTTCGAGGGGAGAAAGTGGTGAACGCATCGCAGGACGCCGTTTTCTCTCGTGCATAGGGAACTCCAACTTTGGAAACGTTCAACCTCAGCGGAATAGGCTGTTTTTTTACATTTCTCGCGCTGCTCTCTCAGAGCCTTCTTCAGCTAAGACGAGTGCATAGCCGAAACGATAGATTCTGCACAAAGAGACCTGCAGGATGCCACTTTAAATCTGATATTATCGATATGCCGCTCCAGATTTTTATCTGCACAGCGGCCTTTAGATGGTTTGGAAAAATCCCTGTGAGCAGGCGAAGATCTTCCACATTCTCATGTGTGAGCAGAGTACCGAGTAAAAGATCATCTGTCGCGATGAACCTTCACAGAGCGCAAGGGCTTCCTCATCAGCTCAGGCCCTCAGCCCGGGGGGACGAAGCTCTCCTTGTGCTGCTTGAGCCGTTGAACAGCGCCACACTGCCTGCTCGTTGCCAGGAGGAGTCCGCGGCAACGCTCTTTCGGTGCCTATGGACCTGTGTCTACGAGGCAATGGACGAAGACGACAGCGAAGCACCTTGCAGGAAGGAAGGTCAGGTCATCAGAGCCTTGCTGACAGCGCCGCACGGTCTGTTCTGGATCGGCATCGCTCGCCCCTGCATGCTGCTTTCGGAAGCGGCCAGGAGTCCGCAGTCTGGCATGAGATACCGCTTTACAGCACTTCCTTCGAAACTGCACCTTGCTCTTGCTCAGAGCCGACCTGGCGACTGCTCCGCTCATTTGGCGTAATCCACATATCAACTCTAAAAATACCATGTGCGTAGCGGCGGAGTCAACCCCAGCGAGCAGGGATGCTGGCAGCACAGCGCCGGTGCTTGTACCCTTGCGGAGCAGTGTGTCATACTGGTAGCGGGCAGGGAAGGGTGCTTATGGCTGTGAGTGAGCGACCCCTGCTGCGAGAGAGACAGCGCACTCAGCTCAGTCAAGAGAGAGGAAGAAGCATTGTACAATGGTTGCTATTTCCATTCAAATTGAGGGACAGACGGGTCTAACCTGGTCCCGCTGGAAACGTCTGGTCGAGGCCGTCGAAAGCCTAGGCTATGCCGGCCTCTTCCGCTCGGACCACTTCACCGATCCCGTGCCGCCCGACCGTGAGGCCCTGGAAACGATTGTCTCCCTAGCTTACGCGGCCGATCACACCCAGCGTGTCCATTTTGGCCCACTTGTCTCGCCAATCTCCTTTCACCATCCCGTAATGTTAACGCGCCAGGCGATCGCCCTCGACGATCTGAGCGGAGGCCGCTTCATCTTCGGAGTCGGGGCTGGCTGGCAGGAGCGAGAACATGCCATGTTCGGGCTTAACCTGGGCGATATGCGCACACGCATGGCACGTTTTGCCGAGGCCCTGGAAGTCATCAGCCTCCTAATGCGCTCCCAGAGGCCAGTGACCTTTCAAGGCCACTTCTACCAGCTCCGAGAAGCGCAGCTCTTGCCCCGTCCGCAGCGCCCTGGGGGGCCGCCCATCATGATCGGCGGAGGCGGACGCAAACGCACTCTGCCCCTGGCGGCGCGCTACGCCGACATCTGGAACGCTGGCTTTCTCACCCCCGAGCAGTTTCGCGAGCTGTCTGCCTTTCTTGACCAACTACTACAAGAGGTAGGGCGCCCATCTGCGAGCGTGCAGCGCACCATGATGACCTCGCTCTTCTTTGGACGTACGCGCGAGGATCTCTATCAGCGTCTTGACTGGTGGCGTCACTATGATCCCAGCTACGCGCCTCTCTCCTCGCAGGAGATCCTGGATCGCGTGCTGGCCCAGAATCGCACCATTGTTGGTACACCCGAGATGGCCATTGCCCAGATCAGGCGCTACGGCGAGGTCGGTGTCCAAGAGCTAATGCTCCAATGGTTCTATCTCGACGACATCGACGGCTTGCGCGACTTCGCCGAGACAGTGCTGCCCTATGTCTAGCTGGCTGAGCCTCAGCAGAAAGGGATGGGGCCGGAGAGACACGGCCCCATCCCCGTACTGGCCTGCAAGCCTGCTTTTTAGCGGCTAGCCGGTATTGCGCAAACCGGCGGCGATCCCATTGATCGTCAGCAGCACAGCATAGGTCAGACGCGCGCGCTCGCGCTCCTGCTCGCCGGCCTCCTGCTGCTCAGCCTTACTCAAGTCCAGCGGTCCGCCCAGAGCACGCAGACGGCGGAGCAAGACCACCTGGAAGTAGCTCAGAGGGTCCACATAAGGATTGCGCAGACGGATCGAGCGCTGCAGCACCGGCGAGTTATCGAGCAGGGCCTTACCCCCCACAATGCGTAGCAGCCAACTACGTGTCCGCTCATACTCCGCCTCGATCTCCGCCGAGATACGCTGACGCAGCTGCTCGTCGGCCACCAGGGTTGCATAATGGCGAGCAATGTGCATGTCTGCCTTTGAGAGCGTCATCTGCAGGTTATCGAGAAAAGCGCGCATAAAAGGCCAGGAGCGATACATCTCCTGTAGCTCACGCAGGCCCTCTGGCTCGGACTCCACAAACTCCTCAATGGCCCCGCCGATACCATACCAGCTTGGCAGCACATAGCGGCTCTGCATCCAGGAGAAGACCCAGGGAATGGCGCGCAGCTCCTCAATATTGCGTCCGCTGGTGCGGCGTACAGGTCGCGAACCGATATTGAGCCAGCCGAGTTCGAGGATCGGAGTTGCCTGTTCAAAGAAAGTCAAGAACTCGCGATCCTCATAGATCAGGCGGCGATAGCGCTGATAAGCGCTCAGCGAAAGCCGGTCCATGATCTGGGCCCAGCGTGGTGGCTCCTCATAACGCTGAGCCTGGGGAAGACTTGACTCAATGACGCCCGTAACCACCAGCTCCATATTGCGCAGGGCGATCTCATGCAGCCCATACTTAAACGAGAGCATCTCCCCCTGTTCTGTGATGCGAATGCGCCCGTTGACCGTGCCTGGTGGCTGACCAAGGATCGCCTCGTAGATCGGACCACCGCCGCGCCCGATAGCTCCGCCGCGTCCATGAAAGATCATGATGCCGATGCCATAGCGCTCCCCCAGAGCAGCTAAGCGTTGTTGAGCCTGATACAGCTCCCAGCCAGAGGTCAACATGCCGCCGTCCTTGCTGCTATCTGAGTAGCCCAGCATAATCTGCTGCTCATTGCCGTGGCTGGCCACCCACTGGCGATAGAGCGGGAAGCGGAAAGCCGTTTCCATAATCTCAGAGCACCCGCGCAGGTCGGCGATTGTCTCAAAGAGCGGCACAATCGGCAGACCGCTGATCCCGGCCTCCTTGCAGAAAAACTGCACCTCCAGAAGATCGCTGAGCGTGCGCGCCATGCTGATGATATAGCAGGTCACCGCGCGCGGACCAAACTCCTCGCGTGCTTGACGAATAGCCTCGAAGGTTCCCAGCACTGTCGCCGTCTCGCGACTCAACTGGAGGCCACGGCGCGGCAAGACGCGCGGATCGCGGAGCAAGCGTTCTAGCAACTGGACGCGCTCCTCTTCAGTCATTTCCAAATAGTCTTTGGCAGGTGAGTCGCCGGCTTCTGCCGCCAGGGTTGTTGCCAGGCCAGTGACGCGCAGCAACTCCGAGAGCGCCTGCGCATGGCGTTCACTGTGCTGGCGCACATCGAGAGCAGCGAAATGGAAGCCAAACAACTCCACCTGGCGGATCAAGCGCGCCAACGCCCCATTGGCCACCTCACGCTCTCCGTCAGCCAGCAGACTGCTGTAGACCAGGCGCAGATCGGCTAACAGCTCTTCGGCATCACGATAAGCCACCGTATGCAGTGAAGCCGAGGCAGCTTCACCCGCTTCCTCAGCCTGAGCTGGAGCTACGGTTGCTAGCGTTGCTCCCAGGCGCTTCCACATAAATGACAGCTTGCGCCGATACGGCTCCAGACGTGTCTGCTCGCCCAGTTCGCGATCATACTCTGGCAGACGAGCGGCATCCTCCTCGATCGAGCGGCGCAGCTCCTCAGTCACCGTGCTGTAATTAATCGACTGCGAATACTCCCGAGCCAGCGTCTCGATTGAGCGGCGATAATGTGTCAGCAGAGTGGCACGCTGTAACCGCAGAGCCTGCAGCAGGGTCTCCGGGCCAACGTTGGGGTTTCCATCCTGATCCCCCCCGATCCATGAGCCGATACGCAAGAAAGGAGGCAGACGTAGATCGAGATCAGGATAGTGCTGTTCAAGCAGCCGCTCAAATTCCTCGTAGAGTTCAGGCAGCGCCTCGTAGATAATCTCGTCGAGATAATAGATGCCCATCTTCACCTCATCCACTGGCTGTGGACGCACATGGCGGACCGCATCGGTGCGCCAGAGCAATGCGATGGTGCTTTCTAGTTCGCGTTGCCGTTGCCAGGGACGCTGAGGCCTAGCAGACAGATGACCGTACTCGCGATCATAGGCGTCGAGCAAATCGGCCACCTGACGCGACTTAATGATGAGCGCGCGGCGCGTGGCCTCAGTCGGATGGGCGGTAAAGACCAGTTCAATCGACAGGCGTTCCAAAAGCGAGCGCAGGGTCTCGCGGTCGACCCCATGCCGATCGAAAAATTGCATCAGGGCCGCGAGCGAACCACGTTGCGGTGTCGGCTCTGGACCGTTCTCATGTTCACGGCGGCGCCGAATGCGGTGATATTGCTCCGCTGTATTGACCAGGTGAAAGTAGATCGTGAAGGCGCGAATCACATCGATCGCCCTACGCAAATCGCAGCCTTCTACGACCCGCATAATCTCGGCGTCCAATGCCTCAATCTCTCGCCTTAACTGCTCTGCCTCCACTCCCTTGGCATAGGTCAACTGCTCGGCATAATCGCGAAGACGCTTACAGCTACGGCGGAGGTGTTCCACAGTCTCAAACACCTCGCTGCCCCCATATTGCTGAATGGCGCGTCCCAGCGCATCGCCGAGCATCCGAATATCGCGGCGCAAGGGAGCATCTTTCTCCTGACGGCGTTCTTGCTCAGACATAGAGAAGCATCCTTTTCCAAATGCTCAGATGCATAGCCCTGCTCTACCAGAGGAAGAGCCGGGCCTGACCGGCTCTCAACGGCTCGGCAGTTGACCGATTGAGCTTCCTACTGTTTCATCGGTTGATACCACAACGCAGCCGTAGCCGTGATCAAATGGTCCAGGTAAGATGAGCCAGGGGAACACAGATAATGGCCCCAGGCCTCAGCACCTGCGGGAGCTCCTGGGCAGGAAGACAAGCGCACCATCAATGTTGCAACAACTCTCGTCAGCGGTGGGTCAACGGTCCTTGTGGAAGGCTCATCATTGCGCCGTCAATAGCAATTGTAGCACATCACCGCACCACTAGCCCTGGTTTTGCAAGCTAGAACCGATCAGCTTGCCATCCTCTTTGCCGCCAGCTCGGAGGTGAGACTTAGCAGGAGTAACCTGGGACGAAAAGACCTGCAGCCAGCCGGGCCCAGAGCGCGCGCCCTAAGTAGGTACGCGTCTCAGAGCCTCTGATGCTGGCTACAGGTCACGGCGAAGACCAGGCCTTCCCTCAGCCGAGACCAGGGGCGACCCGCTGACCAACCTTAGCGCAGCGAGACATCATCAACATAGACCGCTCCTTGTGCGTACCAACCATGAACATAGATCGTCACGCTGGTAGTCGAAGGACCGGTAGTAAACGACACCGTTAGCTGCGTATAGCTCGTGCTACTGGTCCAATTGCTGGCACCGCCACTGATCCCAAGGTAGGCATAGGGACCGTCTACATAGGCGCTCAAGGTATACGTATGATTGGGCTGCACGCTGATCGTCTGTGTACACTGGCCGGTCGTTGAGTTGCTTGGCGCGAGCTGCAAAGCGTAGGAACCGCTGTGGACTGGCGAAGTCACCACGCGATCACCGGCGTCACAGCTCCAGGGCGAAAGCGCGCCACTCTCAAAGCCGGGATTGGCCACCAGATTGCCCCCTGGCGGGGTAGGCGAAGGCGTCACCGTCGGGGGTGGAGTCTGGCCAGGGGTGGGTGTCGGCGTCGCCGGCTGCGCCGTCGGGGTAGGTGTAGGAC
>NZ_JADGHT010000284.1 GCF_019683755.1 Thermogemmatispora sp.
GTCTAGGGGTGTCTATTCTTGAATGGTTGTCTCTCTGACCAGCCGTTGCAGCCGCCTGACTGATCCTCTGCCCTTCTGATTTCCCGCCCGCCCTCTGGGCCGGCCGGATGACACCAGTAAGAAGGCGACAGGCAAGCAAGTGGGACCGTATTCGTCAGGAAGCGGGCGCCTGATCCTTCATAGCGTGGGCTGCCCGGCCAATTCGCCGGGAGGCCAGACGCGTCCTCTCTAGGGGTCAGAAGGTGGCCGCCGGCCTGTGGTCAGACAGCCAGCCAAGCTCTGAGGGGAGGCCAGCCATGCACGCAAGGCAAGCAACAAGCGATGAGGCGACAGAGATGCTGGTCGAGCAGAAGCTGAACGCCTTCGCCCGTTTGCGCCCCGAGTTTGAAACTTCCTTCCTCTTTGTGCAGCAGGTGCAGGGTCAGGAGCGCTTCGCGAGCTTCCCTGTTGAAATGACGGTCCGCTATTTCCATGCCCTCTGGATCTGCGAGTGCAAGGATCGCCTCCTGAGTGTGCCCAAGACTATCGAACGCTATGAGGGCGAGCGCTGCCTCCAGCTCCTGCGTGCCTGGCAGGAAGAAGGTGAAACCGCCGAGGTCGTCGCTTTTCTGCAGCGGCGGCTGGATGCCATGCCCTTTGCTGATCTCACCCGCCAGATCCAGGTGATCTATCGCCAGGCCCAGGGAGAGCAGGATGTGTTGCTGCCTCGCCTGCGACATGGGCGAGCTGTGCTGCTCAATCGTGTTATGAATCTGTTGCATGCATTAGACGCGATCTTTGCCCTGGACGAGGAGACCTTACAAGAGCAGGTACGTCAGGCTTGTCGACGCTATGGCCACGAGCCAGCGCAGATCGAGGCTCAATTGGCTGAGCTACGCTCGCCGCTCTATGCTTACGTGCCTCATCGTCTCCTGGCCCGCGAGAATATGCTAGTGATGAATCGCCTGGGAAGCAGCGCCTGTGCCGATCGGGGGCGACGGCGCTGGGGAGAGGCTCGTCCCGAGGCGGAGGCGGGACCACGAGCCTTGACCCTGATCGACGGCTATCAGGACCTGACCTCGACGCGCAATCCCCTGCGCATGAGCCGCATGGTGAGTCAGTTGGTCGGCACTAGCCTGCCACTGGCTACAGGGGCCAGTTGAGCACTTTCATTCCTCCTGCTTGCTATCATTCGGCCTCATCAGGCCTGGTCCGGCTTGGCGAGAGGCCGGGAGAGGTGAGGCTAACTCTTTAATGATGTCGCCCGTCCCGGCTTCTCTCCTTCAGCTCTGCCTCATCCAGCGACTGGAAGATCAGGCCATCTGCCGACTCATCTTCACTGGCGCTGATCTGTCTGCCACTCGCTCCGGCACCGGCAGGCGCTGGCCCAGCTAAGGCGCTGAGCACTCGCCCGATGAGGGACAGAAGCAGGCTATAAAAGATGGTCGTGGCAATGGTGCCGAAGAGAAAAGCTAGTGACCACGCCAGGTCAGACCAATTCATCTCGGCCATGCGCACGGACAAAAGGCCCTGTGGGGCACTGCTGAAGCCGCTGTAACCAGGTGCCATGATTGCCTGGATGAGATAGTGATAGGTCGTCCAGAGCAGGTATGCCTCCGCTGCGGCAGTAACCAGTCCAAGAACGAGAATGAGTCTGGCGGCAAGTTGACAGAGCCGCGCCATTTTTCCTTGAGCAAGGAGGTCTTTCCACATAGGTTGTGTGCTTCCCTTCCAGGAGGGAATAGGAGAGGCCGCCCGGTCCTGCTCAGGAGCTACTAGCTTACCGCTCGCTTCGCGCTGCGGGAAGCCGCCAACCTGCTCAGCTCTCCCTGGCTGGGCCGTCTCTTGCTCCATAGGCCTACTTCCTCCAATGTTGGTGAAACCCTGCTGCTCTCTAAAGTGATGTTTCTCGCGCGCCAGTAGGTCCACTGGCTGCGTCGCCTGCTCGATCGGCGTAGTTATAGTATAGTACACGCTTCAGGAGAGTGGTTCCCCTCCTTCACCTTTCTCTCCCCTCTTTGTTCCTATCTGGCTACGAGTCTGATCCGCCTGCCCAGTCATACCCAGCCTGCTCCCGGCGCTTCCCTTGACGGGCCTGCTGTCGGGTGCTATCATCCCTCTATCAGCCTTATGCATATAAGGATAATCGTCACAAGGTGGGTAACCAGAGAAGAACTGAGACAGAAAACAAGTATGAAGAGTACGGAAGGCAGAAATAGCGCAGGAGACGTGCCAGTCGTAACGGCAGCTGAGCTGGAGAAACAGGGTCGTCGCGCGACGGAGGATCTGCCGGAGCAGGGAGCCACGCTGACGGCTGAGGCTGCCGAGTTATATGCGCGCTTCTTCAAGGTGCTCAGCGATCCGACGCGGTTGCGTCTGCTGGCGCTGCTGCTAGAGGCGCCGGCTCAGGGACGCACAGTGAGCGAGCTGGTGGCGGCCCTGGGAGCGCCGCAGGGGCGCGTCTCGACGCATCTTGGCTGTCTGCGCTGGTGTGGCCTGGTGCAGGCAGTCCGTGAGGGAAAGTATGTCTATTATCGCCTCTGTGATGAGCGTATTCGCCTGCTCCTGAGCACCGCGGGCACCCTGCTGCAGGAGCATATGGCTGGTATTGCTTCTTGTGGCGTGATTCGCTAAAGGAGGCTCTGCTTGCTGGGTTGGCCTTCTCGCTGGTTAGCAGCCTGAGAGAAGCGAAGCGGCCCAATCCACTGAGCGTGTAGACTGGGCCGCTGCTGTGGGCGCGTCATGTTCTGACCGTGTCGGTACCGGTTGGGCTTGAGCACTCGGTCGTAAAGAGGGGAAGGGAAGCTATCTGTTGATCCGCGCTACTGATAGCAGCGGATGGAAGGCAAGGCTCGGCCTTGACGATCAAAGAGAGTCAGATTGTCCCAGGCATCACCAGCCCCTGGTTCCCAGCCCACGCCGGGTATCCAGGCCGATTCCCAATAGACCAGCCCGCGCCCGCGGCCCTGAGGCACCTGCTCCACAATCGCCCGCACGGCCCGAATATAAGCGAGCTGGCCCTCGGGTGTGGGAGGATAGCCCGGCAGGAGCGTTGTCTGGGCATTGACGATATTCGGCTCGCTATCGCCATCGGTCAGGGTCCAGGGATAAGCCGTTTCTACAACCACCAGATCCTTGCCATAGCGTGGCGCCAGATCGTTGAGATTGGCCTGTAGAGCTGAGAGTGGTCCATGCCACCAGGGATAATACGACAGGCCAATCACGTCGAAGTCCACGCCCTGGGCCAGGACATGGTCGAAAAAGTAGCGACTGCCGGCGTTATCACCGCCGCGGTCGATATGGATCATCACCTCAATCGCGCGGCTGGTATCGCGCACAGCGGCAATTGCTGCTTTGAGTAACGTTGCGAACTGAGACCAGCGCTCTGTCCCATTGACATAGATCTGCCCCTGGGGCCAGAGCATCCCTGCCGTCACCTCGTTGCCCGTCTGCACCATCTCTGGCAGCGTTCCCTGGCGGGCCAACGCTCCCAGCACCGAGCGCGTGTAATCATAGACTGTCTGGGCCAGTGTTGCCAGATCCTGGCCCTGCCAGCTCTGTGGGGTCGTCTGATGACTGGGATCGGCCCAGAAATCTGAGTAATGGAAATCAAGCAAGAAGTGCAAACCAGCGGCCTTGATGCGGCGCGCCATAGTCAAAATGTGCGGCAGATCGTTGTAGGGAATCGGTGGCTGGACCCACAGTCGTTCCCGGATAAAAGTTGCGCCGTGGCGGGCCACGATCTGCTCGGCGGGCAGAATGCGACCCTGGTCGGAAAAGCGCTTGCCGACATCCTCCAACTGTTGCAGCGTCGACAGATCATGACCCAGCACGCGTGGACGACCACTACCTGCCTGCCAGGGAGCAGGCAGCGAAGCGGCCAAAGCTGCCGGTAGTCCGCTGCTGAAGGTCAAGCCGCTGGCCAGAGTTGTGGCCGCCGCCAGTTGGCCAAGGAAGCGCCGGCGACTCAGACTCAATCTGCGTGCCGTGAGCGTGCATGGCTCATGCCGATCATCAGAGAGAGACATCTGCTTCTCGCAATCCATTGCTGCCTACCTTCCTTGCGGGACATACAATCAGACGGTGGAGATACCATCGGAGCTGCCGAGAGCGAGCGCACGCTGGAGGCGCCTTTCTCCCTGGCAGCATTGCCTCCAGCAGCCTCCACCGCTACCGCCTATCAGACCAGGCCAGTCGTGCCCGGCAACAAGTTCCTAAGAGCGCAGGCTACCAAACGTCAGCCCCCCTTGCCAGTAGCGCTGCAAGAAGAGAAAGCCGATGATCAGCGGGATCACCGAGATCAGCGAGCCGGTGATCACCAGCGTATAGAGGATGCGCGACCCACTGAAAGCCTGAGACAACTGGTTCCAGTTAGCCAGGCCAACGGTCAGCGGATAGTAGGCCGGATTATTGGTCACTACCAGGGGCAGGAAAAAGTTATTCCAGGTGCCCACGAAGCTCAACAGCAGAACAGTCACAAAACCGGGAGCCAGCAAGCGTAAGGCAATGCTCCAGAAAATGCGCCACTCGCTGGCGCCGTCGACACGCGCTGCATCCAACAAATCGTCAGGGAGGGCCTGCTCGGCATAGACGCGCATGAGATAGACCCCAAAAGGGGTCACCAGCGAAGGCAGAATGATCGCCAGTGGAGTATTGACCAGGCCGACCTTGCTGAGCAGCAGATAGGTAGGAATCGCCAGGGCTGTATTAGGGACCATGATCGTGCCCAGGATAATGGCAAAGACCAGCTCACGCCCGGGAAACGAGAGCTTGGCGAAGGCATAGCCGGCCAGCGTAGCGATGAGCGAAGCGCCCAGAGCGCTGACCACCGCATAATAAGCCGAATTCGTCAGCCAGGTCAGAAAGATCCCATTATCGTAGGTAAAAACATCGTGCAGGTTCTCTAGCAGATGGAAGTCCGGGGCAAACCACAGCCCGAAGGTTGAGAACAGCTCGTCGTTCGTCTTGGTTGCCGAGACCACCAGCCAGAAAAGCGGAATCACAAAGTAGATCAGCATCAGCACCAGGAAAAGCAGCACCAGACCGCGCAGCGTCCAGCCCTGGCGTCGCGCCCTCAAGCGAGTCGCTGACTGCTTTCTGGTGGCCAGACTGCTAACTGGAAGCGATTCACTCTGAGCCATCAGCGTTGCCCCCTGCGATAGGTCACCAGCATAAAGATGTAGGAGAAGACGAAGACCACGGCGCCGAGTACAAACGAGACGGCCGCGGCGTAGTTATACTGCTGGTTCGTAAAAGCCAGATTGTAGGCGTACAGGTTCGGCGTATAGTGGTCCTGGATCAGATTGGGCACAATCGCAGCCATGATCTGCGGTTCGTTAAAGAGCTGCAGGGTGCCGATAATCGAGAAGACTACTGTGAGCACAATGGCCGGGGCAATCAGGGGAATCTTGATGCGGCGCGCGATCTGCCAGCCACTGGCACCATCGACACGCGCGGCGTCGTAGAGTTCCGGCGGGATGGCCTGCAGAGCTGCATAGAGGATCACCATGTTGTAGCCGGTCCACTGCCAGGTCAAAATGTTCGCGATCGATGGCAAGAGACCAACAGCAGTCAGGAAAGGCGGCGGGGGCCAGTGCAGCAGCTCTGCCAATTGGGCAAAAGGACCGATGTGGGCGCTATAGAGGTAGCCCCACAACAAGGCGCCGATCACGCTGGGAATCGCATAGGGGAGAAAGTAGCCCAGACGAAAGATCGTCTGTAGACGTACAATCTGGCTATCGAGCAGAAGAGCTAATAAAAGAGCTAGACCTAACATCAGAGGAACCTGAGTAAACAGGAGCAAGAGGACATTGCGGACTCCCTCCCAGAAATTGCCATCGTGCACCACCTCTTGATAATTCACCAGGCCCACAAAGGTGGTGCCGCCGATCAGGCGCTCCACAAAGAAGCTGGTCCAGAGTGCGTAGAGCAAAGGCACCAGTAAAAAGAACGAGAAGAGCAGCAGGAACGGGAGCAGGAATAGATAAGGTATGATCACATGGCGGCGCCAACGTCGCCAGAGCCGCCAGGCACTGGAGGCGCCGCTAGCGGCGGGAGCCAGCTCCTGCATC
>NZ_JADGHT010000285.1 GCF_019683755.1 Thermogemmatispora sp.
GAGCAGCTACAGCCCGGGCCAGCGATGCTTTCATCGGCACACTGCCCTAGATCGACAGCCTGTTCTCCCTCTTCTAGTCGGGTTCTGAGCAACAAGGGAAGAGAAGCAAAAGCGGAGGCAAACCTTCTACCGCGCCAGCAAGTCAGACCATTGCAACGGCCTGGTGCCGTGAGATACAATCTGTCAGGCTGAGACATCTGCTCCTGTTCAGCCGCTGTTGCCTCTGAGGCCAGCAGCGCTGCTGAAGCGGCGCCGATCATCTGTGGCGATGCGCGACAAGTCAAGGAAGTAGGAGACTCTTCAAAGAAGAAAGGGAAAAACACGATGAGTGAAAGCCATGTGCCAATCAAAGAATTCCGTCTTGAGCTGAGCGCTCTCACCTACACCGGCCACGATCTAGTACGTCCCGAGTCCATCATCGCCCAGCCGGACGGCACCCTCTGGACCTCGGACGGGCGCGGCGGCGTCATGCGCATCGCCTCCGATGGCAGCCAGCAATTCTTTGGCGGACTGGGGGGTGAGCCAAATGGTCTGGCAATGGCCCGTGATGGCTCGCTCTACATCGCCAACATCGGCAATGGTCGCATCCAGCGCCTCTATCCCGATGGTCACAGCGAAGACGTACTGACCGAGATCGATGGGGTGCCCACCACCTGCGCCAATTACGTCTTTATCGATAGCCAAGATCGCCTCTGGCTGGCCTTCTCGACGCGAGAACAGCAATGGTGGCCCGCTGCAGCTCAACCGCGTCCCGATGGCTACATAGTGCTACTCGACGAAAAAGGGCCTCGCATCGTCTACGACGGCATCTATTTCACCAATGAAATCCGCCTCGATGCTAAAGAAGAGTATCTTTATGTCGCCGAGACCATGAAGAACCGCATACTCCGCTTTCGCGTCAAACCTGACGGCAGCCTGACCGACAAAGAGGTCTTTGGTCCCGATGGTCTCGGCGTGGGAGCCGTCGTCGATGGCTTCGCTTTCGATGCCGAAGGCAACGTCTGGGTCACAACACCCCTGCGCAATGGCCTGGGGATCATCACCACCGACGGAGACTATCATGTCGTCTTTGAGGAAGCCAACGAGGAAGTCCTGGCAACCTTCGAAGAGAAAATCGCCAACGGCACAGCCACCCCTGCCGACATGGCCGCCTGTGCCGGTCAAACCCTCCAAACACTGACCAGCATCACCTTTGGAGGGCCTGATCTCCGCACCGTCTACATCGGCTCCCTGACCATGTCGCGCCTGCCCACCTTCCGCTCACCTGTACCCGGGCTACCAATGCGCCACTGGATCAGCTAAGCCGCAGCGGTGCGCGCTATCTGTCGCACCAGGAACCAAAGCGAGGGCCGGGTGAGCGGAAAGAGACCATCATCAAACACTCACCGCCCGGCCCTCGCGAGCAAAGAGCTGCCTCAAGAACTGGCCTGTATAAGAGCGCTCCTGCATCGCCACCTCTTCAGGCGTACCCTCAGCGATCACCTCGCCTCCCGCATCGCCGCCCTCCGGCCCCAGATCAATAATCCAGTCCGCACACTTAATCACATCCAAATTATGCTCGATCACCAGCACCGTATTGCCGGCATCGACCAGGCGTTGTAGCACATTCAGCAAGCGCTCAATATCAGCAAAGTGCAGGCCTGTGGTTGGCTCATCCAACAGATAGAGAGTACGGCCCGTAGCGCGGCGCGACAGCTCCGTTGCCAGCTTCACCCGCTGAGCCTCGCCGCCCGACAGCGTGGTCGCTGGCTGTCCCAGACGGATATAGCCCAGGCCCACATCGTAGAGCGTCTTCAGCTTGCTGTAGACCGCCGGCACATGCTCAAAGAAGTGCATAGCATCCTCAACGGTCATATCCAGGACCTCAGCGATATTCTTCCCCTTATAGCGGATCTCCAGCGCCTCGCGATTATAGCGCTTCCCCTTACAGACCTCGCAGGGCACATAGACATCGGGCAAGAAATTCATTTCGATACGCACAATGCCCTCGCCCTTACAAGCCTCACAGCGTCCCCCCTTGACGTTGAACGAGAAGCGACCTGGCTGGTAGCCACGCAGGCGCGCCTCTGGCACCTGCGCAAACAGATCACGGATGCCCGTAAAGGCGTTAGTATAAGTCGCCGGATTGGAGCGCGGCGTCCGTCCGATCGGCGACTGATCGATATCGATCACCTTATCCAGATACTCGATGCCCTCGATTCGCTCATGGGCCCCCGGCTTCTCATGGGCGCGATTGAGCACCTGCGCCAGCTTGCGATAGAGAATATCGATCATCAGCGAACTCTTGCCCGAACCAGAGACCCCGGTAATGGCCACGAGCTTGCCAAGCGGAATACGCACCGTAATATTCTTCAGGTTATTCTCGCGTGCGCCGACAATGGTCAGGAAGTGGCCATTGCCGGGACGGCGCTGCGAGGGCGTTGCGATCCGGCGCCGACCCGAAAGATAGGCCCCCGTCAACGACTGCGGATGCGCGGCCACCTCATCAAAAGTGCCCGCTGCTACCACCTGGCCACCATGCTCACCCGCGCCTGGGCCAATGTCGATGATATAGTCGGCGGCGCGCATCGTATCCTCATCGTGCTCGATCACCAGCACCGTATTACCCAAATCGCGCAGGCGCAGCAGCGTATTGATCAGGCGATGGTTGTCACGCTGATGAAGGCCAATGCTAGGCTCATCGAGGATATAGAGCACGCCCATGAGACCAGAGCCGATCTGTGTCGCCAGACGAATACGCTGGGCCTCGCCCCCTGAAAGACTCATCGCCGTGCGATCCAGCGTCAGATAGTCCAGACCGACATCGACCAGGAACTGCAAGCGAGCGCGGATCTCCTTGAGAATTTGGCGGGCGATCAGCCGCTCGCGCTCACTCAAACGCACCTTGACCAGCGGCTCATCGGGAGGGATTGGCGCCAGCGGATCAGGCGCACGTGGCTCGCCATCCTCGCTGTGACTAGCTGTCAGCGGCTGCACACCCAGCGATGGGGCCGGCCCAGCGTCTAGCTCCTGGAAGAAGCGCTGAGCCTGCTTGACCGAGAGGCGTGTCACCTGCACGATATTGCGTCCTCCTACTGTCACCGCCAGCGCCTCTGGCTTCAGGCGAGCGCCACGGCACTCGGGGCAGAGCCGCGTCGACATGTATGACTCAATCTCCTCGCGAATCAGCTCGCTCTCTGTCTGGCGATAGCGCCGCTCCAGGGCGGGAATCACGCCCTCGAAGGTGACCGTATACGAGCGTGTCTGGCCATGCTGGGGCGTATAGCGAATAGTCAGCGGCTCCTGGGAGCCATAGAGAATGAGCTGCTGCTGCTCAGGAGAGAGATCACGCCAGGGCCGGTCAAGATCGATTTGGAAGCGCTTCGCTAGCGCCTCCAACTTGGCCGACTCCCACTGGCTACCATTGATCATTTTGCTCCAGAGAGCGATGGCACCCTCACGGATCGTCAAATCAGGATTGGTCACTAGCAGCTCAGCGTCCAGCTCGCGCTGGGTCCCGAGGCCCGTGCAGGCCGGACAGGCCCCATGAGGGCTGTTAAAGCTGAAGGTGCGCGGCTCAATCTCAGGCAGGCTGATCCCACAATAGACACAGGCAAAGCGCTCCGAAAAAAGAACCTCCTCACCGCCGACGATCGAGACCAGCGCCACGCCGTTGCCCAGCTTCAGAGTAGTCTCCAGAGAATCGGTCAGACGCTGACGAAAAGCGGCATCGACCTCGTCTAGCTCTGACTCCTCTGCCGCGGGAGGGAGCGCTCCCTCTCCTGCGACTGCTGCACTCCGGCCACCTGGCCCGCTGCCATCCTGATCCACCGGCGCTGGTGCCTGCGAGGATAGAGCATAAGAAGCTGCCTCCTCGGCTACCCGGCGCAGAGCTAGCCGCTCACTTGTCGAAGAAGCTGAGGAGGCCTCGCTCCTCTCGGTCCTGCTATCGGATTGGCTGGAGGCCAA
This sequence comes from Thermogemmatispora sp., assembly GCF_019683755.1. Lineage (GTDB taxonomy): Bacteria > Chloroflexota > Ktedonobacteria > Ktedonobacterales > Ktedonobacteraceae > Thermogemmatispora. The sequence goes on from NZ_JADGHT010000285.1 coordinate 3,949, forward strand.
CGCGCTCAGCCTGGCCCGCTGCCCCCCTTTGCGGATCACCAGGCGATCGACGACCACTTCGATGGTATGCTTTTTCTGCTTATCCAGCTCGATATTCTCGCTCAAATCATAGATGGTGCCATCGACGCGCACACGGACGTAGCCCGAGCGGCGCATCTCCTCAAAGATATGCTTATACTCGCCCTTACGCCCCTGAACCAGCGGGGCCAGCAGCATGATGCGCGTCCCTTCGGGCAATTGCAAGATCGCATCGACGATCTGCTGCACGGTCTGGCGGCTCACCTCGCGCCCGCAGCGAGGACAATGGGGATGGCCAACACGGGCGTAGAGGAGGCGCAGATAATCATAGATCTCGGTTACCGTGCCGACCGTCGAACGGGGGTTATGAGAGACGCCCTTCTGATCGATCGAAATCGCCGGCGACAGCCCATCAATGTGGTCGACATCGGGCTTATCCATCTTATCGAGGAACTGGCGCGCGTAAGCCGAGAGCGACTCGACATAGCGGCGCTGACCCTCAGCAAAGATCGTATCAAAAGCCAGGCTGCTCTTGCCGGAGCCTGACAGCCCAGTGATCACCACCAGCTTATCGCGAGGGATAGTTAGATCGATATTCTTTAAATTATGTTCTCGTGCACCACGGATAACGATCTTATCCACAGTTGCGATCCCCAAGTATTGCTTTTTCTCCGTCTGACTGGTGTAAAGTTTGTCTTGCTGTCTCTTCAAGCGAGCGAGCGTTTAGCGGCTGGCTCAATGAAGTCCTGTCCTGGGGAAGGGGTCCTAGGCAGGCAGACGGGGGCTGTGTACCATCTGACTAAGACAAACGTTCCAGATTGTTATCAGGGTACAACACAGGACCGACAGCGTCAAGTCAATCGAAAGGAAGCTGAATGAGCACCCCTGACAGCGACGACCGGCCAAACCAACCCCTCTAGCTCAGACTGCCTTGGTAACTGGACGCTGATCCGAGTGCAGCTCCGTAGAGACTAGCCAGAAATTCCCTTCTGCGAGCTGGCCAGGATATGCTATAATAACGCCCGCTGCACAATCTGGCGTACAAGCCGACTTCTTCGAGAAGCGTCGCTTCAGTGCTCTGAAGACGCAGAGAAGCGGCATAATTTCTGTGAGGAACGGGAAAGTGCTATGTCTCGATCCGCCTGCTCCGCCTGTCGACGACGACTCTCCCTCGGCCACGGTTATCCTTCACAGCTCTTCTTCTTCCTATTCCTCTTCCTCATAGCGCTGGTTAGCGCTTTGGGGGCCTGCGATGGCGACAATAGTGGTTCCCCGGCGGCCAGGCCGTCTGCAGGAGCGGCCAGCACTAGCCCAACCCCGAGTCTGATGACTGTAGGGGGAGTGCAGCTTCTGCTCTACCGGGGCGATGGTTTCAGCATTGGTTATCCACGGGACTGGCGGGTCACTCCCGCTGGCAGCAGCGTTGAATTCAGCCATGAAGCTGATAATGCCTCCGTTTCCGTGCAAATTGTGCCTAATCCTAACGCGGCCACAGCGCCTGATGATGCCATCGCGGCCAGTCTTGATGCCATTGGCAAAAGCGGACTCTATAAAAACTACAAGCGGGTCCGCCTGCCGTCCAGCGTGCGCGTCGGAGGCGAGATCTGGCAGCAGCAAGGGGCCACGGGCGAGGTGCAGATACTGAGCCAGCGGGTGAATATGGAGGTCATTATGTTGGCAACCAACCACCCGGCTCGCTCGTCGCAGACCCGGCTTTTCAGCATTTATATGATCCTGCCTGTGGCGCGCTATCAACAGCTCTATATGAGTGCTCTTGGGCCAATGCTGCAATCCTTTCGCTTCCTTCGCTAGGCGGGGAGGATCATGACTACTCGCTGACTAGAAACAGGCAGCCTCAGCCAGGTCAGGCCAGGTGCAGCAGAGGCGAAGGGAGTTGAGAAGATCAACCTTGTCGCCGGCACCCGGCCCATAGCCCAAAAGGAGGGGGAGATGAATGGCCACTGACCAGATCCGTCAGGCAAGCTCTGGCCTCGGGTCCTGGCGAAGAGACTCCTGAACCGTAGAGTTAGCCGCCAGAGTGCCTTATAATAGTACTGGCTGAAATACCCTGAGCACACTGGCGT
>NZ_JADGHT010000286.1 GCF_019683755.1 Thermogemmatispora sp.
CGGCGCCCACGCCCGAGCGGCTGCGCGACGAACTGCAGCAACTCATCATCAAAGACCTGCTCGGGCCAGTCGGAGGCCCGGAAGAAGAAGTCGAAGACGACCGCGTCCGAGAGCGCTACCTCCTCGGCATCCTGGCCCCGCGCAGCGCCCGCCTCCAGCCCGAGCAGCTTGACGACCGGCCCCCGCTCGAAAGCAGCAGCGAAGAAGGCAGCAGCGAAGAGAGCACCCTCTACAGTCCCAGCCTCTGCCCCTCCTCCATTGGCCTCAGCTTCACCGTGGAAGGAGTGGTCAGCGCCCTCCTGGTCGAAGCCGCCTGGGGGCATTACCAGCGCACCGAAAGCCAGCACCCGCTTGAGAGCCAGAGCCGGGCCAGCCGGGTCTGGAAGCGGCAGCAGCGCCGGGGCAGCCTCCTGCTCCCCCTGCGCAACGGCGAACTAGGCCCCTGGTCCCCCTGCGACGAACAGCCCGACGTCCGCGTGCGCGGCCTGGCGCGGCGCATCGGCGAGCGCTGGTCAGTCTCCCTCTTCCTGGTCAACGAACAAGACGAACCCAAGCGCCTGAGAGACCAGGCCTGGGTCTTTCAACCCGAACTAAGCGTCAGCGCCCCGGACGGCGGCCCCATCTTTCGCCAGAGCCTCTTTGAGAGCCAGCTCACCCTGGCGGGCGGCCAGGGCGACCCCGAAGAGCAACAAATGGCCATGCTCTACCGCAACCATCCCACCTTTGCCATCGGCCACAACGTCAGCGTCCATGCCGACGTCCTGCCGGGCGACCCCACGCGCGCCACGCGCCTCAGCACCCGCGTCGTCCCCATCTACGAAGTCCCGCCGATGGAGGCTCCCACCGCGGACGAAATCCCCGAACTCAGCGGCCTCCTGCTCGACATGAAAGCCCTGGCCGAACTGGCGCCCGAGGACTACCGCCCGCGCCTGCAGCCGCTGGTCGAAGCTTACAGCGCCTGGATCGACCGCCAGCAAGCCAGCCTCAACGACCCGGCCAGCCGGCTCGGAGCGCACCGGCAGGCCGCCGAACGCGCCCTGGCCGAATGCCGGCGCGCCTGCGAGCGCATCCAGGCCGGCCTTAACCTGCTGGCCAGCAACCCCCAGGCCCAGCGCGCCTTTGCCTTCATGAACCGCGCCATGTGGCAGCAGCGCCTACATAGCCAGTGGGCCGACGGAAGGCGCCACGGCAAAAGCGACCCCCTGGAGAGCTACGACCGCCCCGAAGGGCGCAGTTGGCGGCCCTTCCAGCTCGCCTTTATCCTCCTCAACCTGCCGGCCCTCAGCGACCCGCGCCATCCCGAGCGCAGCACCAGCCCCGAAGCCATCGCCGACCTCCTCTGGTTCCCCACCGGAGGCGGCAAAACCGAAGCCTACCTCGGCCTCACCGCCTACACCTTCGCCATGCGCCGGCTGCAAGGCAACCTCGGCGGGCGCGACAGCCAGCACGGCGTCGCCGTCCTCATGCGCTACACCCTGCGCCTCCTCACCCTCCAACAATTCCAGCGCGCCGCCGCCCTCGTCTGCGCCTGCGAACTCATCCGGCGCGAGCAACCCGAGATCTGGGGAGAGGTCCCCTTTCGCCTCGGCCTCTGGGTAGGCCAGCGCACCACCCCCAACACCACCGAACAGAGCGAAGAAGCCATCCAGCGAGACCGCACCCACCAATACCTGGGCAGCCTGGGAGGCATCGGCAGCCCGCACCAGCTCCTGGCCTGCCCCTGGTGTGGCAGCACCATCGACCCCGGCAAGCACATCCGCACCGAACCGGTCGGCAGCGCCCGCGGACGCACCTTCATCTACTGTGGCGACGAACTAGGCCGCTGCCCCTTCTGCCGGCGCAACAGCCCCGACGAAGGGCTACCCATCCTCGTCGTCGACGAAGAGATCTATCGCCAGCCGCCGGCCCTCCTCATCGCCACCGTTGACAAATTTGCTCAGCTTCCCTGGCGCGGAGCGACCCAAATCCTCTTCGGGCAAGTCAAGAGGCGCTGCGAGCGACATGGCTTCTGGGGGCCGGACCTGCGAGACCGCGACGAACATCCCGCCCACCACAAAGGGCCGTTCTCGCCCCTCAAAGCGGCGCGCACCCGCGAGCATCCGCCCCTGCGCCCGCCCGACCTCATCATCCAGGATGAGCTACACCTCATCTCGGGTCCGCTCGGCTCCCTGGTGGCCCTCTACGAAAGCCTCATCGACCGCCTCTGCACCTGGGAACTGGACGGCCAGAGCGTGCGGCCCAAAGTCATCGCCGCCACAGCCACCGTACGGCGGGCCAGCGCACAGCTCCATGCCCTCTTTCTCAGAAAAGCCCACACCTTCCCGCCCGCCGGCCTCAACGCCGAAGACAACTTCTTTGCCCGCCAGCGCCCCGAGCGGCCCGGGCGGCGCTACCTCGGCATCTGCGCCAGCGGGCGCCGCCTCAAAGCCGTCCTCATCCGCGTCTACGTAGCCTGCCTGGCGGCGGCCCAATACCTCTACGAGCGCTACGGCCCCAGCGTCGACCCCTGGATGACCCTGGTGGGCTACTTCAACTCCATGAACGAACTGGGCGGCATGCGGCGCCTGGTAGAGGACGACGTCCGCTCCCGCTTGGGACGCATGGACCGGCGCGGCCTGGCCCGGCGGCGCACCCTGCTCCTCGAAGAACTCACCTCGCGCAAAAGCTCCGTCGACATCCCCAAAGTGCTCGACCAGCTCGAGCAGCCCTTTGGCCCTGACCACGAAGCAAGCGAGCGGCGGCCCATCGACGTCCTACTGGCCACCAACATGCTGTCAGTCGGCGTCGACATCAAGCGTCTGGGCCTGATGGTCGTCAGCGGCCAGCCCAAGACCACCGCCGAATACATCCAGGCCACCAGCCGCGTCGGGCGAGCCGCCCCGGGTCTGGTCTGTGTCGTCTTCAACTGGTCGCGACCGCGCGACCTCTCACACTACGAAGCCTTCGAACACTACCACGCCACTTTTTACCGCCAGGTCGAAGCCCTCTCCGTCACACCCTTCGCCGCGCGGGCCCTCGACCGCGGGCTGACGGCCCTGCTCGTAGGCTACGTGCGTCTCCTCGGCGAAGAATTCAACGGCAACGACGGGGCCCAGCGTGTCAGCCAGGACGATTACCGCCTGGCCTTCCAGCGCTACACCCGGGCCGCCCGCCTTGACCTGCCAGCGCGGGCGCGAGCCGTCACCGGAGACGAGCATTGCGCCGAACTCGTTGAACAAATGCTAGAGCAGCGTATCAAAGCCTGGCAACGCAAAGCGCGCGAACAAGAAGGCTCCGGCTCACTCCTGGGCTACACCGACCAGGCCAGCGACCAGCGAGTCGGCCTGCTCAAGCATGCCGGACAAGGCTCCTGGAACCTCTTTAGCTGCCTGGACTCCCTGCGCGACGTTGAGCCGACGGTCAAGCTGATCCTGGATGACCGCGAGCTGTTCGACGAGAGCGAGGAAGAGAGGAGCCTGAGCGCAGGTGGCGAGGCCAACGGTGACAGATCATCTTTACAGACAGAAGGAGGAACTGAGGTATGAGTGGAAATGGATCGAAGCGAACAGGCGCCGGCGCGCGGGCGGGGCAGGCTGGGACTGGCAAGAAGCGCGGGCTTCGGCAGAGTGTGGGCGAGCTGCGCCCCAGTCAATTTCTCTTCACCTATGGAGTCGGGGCCATCGTCGACCTGCCCTATCTCTCGGTGCTGGTCATGGGGCTAGAGGACTGGGAGAGCACCCTGCCCTATGGCCGGCCCGACGGACTCGCATACATTTACGAGGAGCGCCTGCTCCAATCGGTGCGGGCCGTACTGGGGCCGCAAGTAGAGCGGCTGCAGGCCCTGCCGAGCGTCGCCGAAGAGAACGGCCCGGCCAATCCCTTTGACCCCAGCAAACTGATCGGCATTCCCGTCACGCCATTCCCGCGCTGGCTGCTCTGTCCGGCCTGTCGCACGCTGGCCTCCATCAAATCGGGCCTCTTTGAACTGCGGACAGACCCCTTTCATCCCGATCGCGCGCGCTACGTGCACACCCACTGTCCCAGGCGAGGCAAGCCGCCCACGGCCTTGCCGGCCCGCTTCCTCATGGCCTGTCACAACGGCCACCTGGACGACTTCCCCTGGCACTACTATGTGCATCAGGGGAAGCCCTGCCCCTATGCGCGCTTCAGGCTGATCGAGATCGGAGTGAGCGGCGAAGCCGCCGATGTCCAGGTGCGCTGCGACGAATGTGGCATTCAGAAGCCCATGTCGGAGGCCTTCGACTCCGAGGCGGCCAAACACCTGCCGCCCTGCCCGGGGCGCCACCCCCACCTGCGTCAGCGAGAAGACTGCAACGAGACGCCGCGCGCCATCCTGCTGGGGGCCTCCAATAGCTGGTTCCCCCTCCTGCTCTCGACCCTGGCCGTCCCGGAAGTCAGGGACCCGCTGGAGCAGCTTGTCATCCAGCACTGGACCCTCCTCTCCAAGGTCACCAGCCAGGAGGGGGTGACCCTGCTCAAGAGCATCGGTCAGCTCGCAGGCTCCCTGGAAGCCTATGAAGACGGGCAGATCTGGGAGGTAGTGGCCCGGCGCCGACGTGAGCAGGAAGAGGAGGCTGAGGCGGGCGAGAGCAAGTATGGCCGGCCCTCCCTGCTCAAGGTGCCGGAGTGGCGCGTCTTGAGCCAGCCGCAGAGCGTCCTTGACGCCGACGACTTCCGTCTCAAGCCCGTAGCGGTGCCGGACGGCTACGCCGACATTCTGGAGCGGGTGGTCCTGGTGGAGCGGCTGCGCGAGGTCCAGGCCATGATCGGTTTCACACGCATCGAGGCCCCGGATGAGCTGCTCGACCTGAGCGCCAGCAGCCCTCAGAGCAAGCCGGAGCGCGTGCGCCTGAGTCGTCAGGGGCCGCGCTGGGTGCCGGCCATTGAGGTGCGTGGCGAGGGCATCTTTCTGCAGCTCCGCGAGGAGCCGCTGAGAGCCTGGGAGGAGCGGCTGATCGGGAGCGCCTACACGGGTGACTTTATCAAGGCACACTGCGACTGGCGGCGGCGTCACAGTCTGCTCGCTGATCCGGCGACCTTTCCGGGCCTGCGCTATGTGCTGTTGCACTCGCTGGCTCATGCGCTGATCCGGCAGCTCACGCTGGAGTGTGGCTATGGGGCGGCCAGCCTTCGGGAGCGCATTTATGCCCTGGGGCCGGAGGATGAGGACGGGCCGATGGCGGGCATTCTGCTCTACACAGCGGCGCCTGACAGCGAGGGCACCTTAGGCGGGCTGGTGAGTTTGGGGGAGCCGGTGCAGCTCGGGCGGCACTTGCGGGCCGCCCTGGAGCATATGCAGATCTGCACCTCCGACCCCCTCTGCGCCGAGCATAGGGCGCTTGGCGACGGCTCGCTGCACCAGGCGGCCTGTCATGCCTGTTTGTTTCTGCCCGAGACCTCGTGTGAGCGCGGGAACAAATATCTGGATCGCAGCCTCCTGGTACCGACAATTGTGCCGGAGCGGGCAAGGCTGGCCTTCTTTGGAGAGCTTTTCCCTGAGCTAGTGATGGGCCAGTAAGGAGGCAGGAGGCCGCAGAGCCAGGGCTGGGGGCCTGGCAGAGCAGGCCAACGAGCAGCGGATGGGGTCGCGGTCGGGAGTGGAGGGAGGCCGCGAGGCAGACCAGGCTCAGCCTGGCCTGCCTTGTTCTGCCATGCTGATTTCTCTCTTCTTTTTTCTTACTCCTCTTTTCTTCTTCCATCCTCCAAGAGGCACAGAGAGCGTGTAGCTGACGCTGTATGGCGCTCCTGCGGCCTTTTTTTTGTCCTTCGTCGCCGGGTGGGGACAGAAGGCGGGCAGACCTCGACTACGGGCTAATGGTACTGAGGTGTAGTCGAGCGCTTCCCGTCCCATCGCAGGCGGGTAACGTGTTCACCCCTTACATCTCGCTCGTAGGGTCTGAGACGTTTCAACTCCCAGACGGGAGAAGCGTGCCTTCTGACCGAGATTGTGAATGCCCTCGTCACAAGCCTGGAGGGGTTTCAACCCCAGAGCGGGCTAAATAAGCATTCTGACG
>NZ_JADGHT010000287.1 GCF_019683755.1 Thermogemmatispora sp.
CACCTGCAGTATCCTTGTATAGGGCTGGCTGAAAAGCGACCAGCCTATGTCGTAGTGCTCCCTGCCGGGTCAGGGTATTGTGGCGAGGTCGGTGGAGAGGAGGGAGGCAAGCAGAAGAGAGGCCAGCAGAAGGGGGGAGATGAGTGACAGAGGGAGCAGGGCGAGTGGCGCAAGCAAAGCTCTCATCGTTCTTCAAGCTCTTATACTCTTGTATTTCCATACCAGTTGTCTGGCATGACACTGGCGGTGGCCGCTATGGGGCGGCCATCATCCTGTGAGAAGGAAAGGTAACCAGGCACTATGTCCCGGAAGCAAGCACCACTATCAATGTACGAAAGCTCACGGAGAGCGCGTCGTCGCTGGCCGATACTGGTGGGGGTAAGCATTCCTTTATTGCTCCTACTGATCGCGGCGGGGGTGCTGGTGCTCCCTCACCTGACCTCGCGAGCGGCTGACGACAATACCGATTGTTCGCTCATCGTACCACCCAATCCTCTCAGCGCTCAGGGACTGGCAACGCCCTATCAACTGGTTGCTACCAATCCCGCCAATGGACCATGTCATGAAGCCAATCCAGCTCAAGCTGCCTTTGTCCAGGGGGCCATCCTGGACCCGCGCACCGGTCAGATCTCTATTTACAACCCACTGGTGATTGATCAAGGCACGCAGCCGGCGATTCAGCCCACGCCGCCTAAGCTGCCACAGGGGGCTGTGGTCGCGCTCTGGTTTGGCTTCAATGGTGACAATCTGACCCTGGTTGACAACAACGGCAGTCTGAGGCAGGGACGCTGTGTGAATGGGGTCAACGGCAGTATCTTTGGCCAATTTGCCTATTGCAACGCTCCGGCTTTCTTTGCGGCGGCCAATTATGCTATTCGGAGTGGGCGGCTCAAGGTGCCCCCGATCGGCACGGCCAAAGATGGCCAGCCCTGTCCGACAACGCGTGATTTCAGCCTGGTTGACCAGGATCAGAGTGACAATGTCGTGACCGAGTATTTAGTGACCGCTGATGGACGCATTGCTCAAATGACGGCGGCCAACGCGGCGGCTCTGCAGGGGGCCCAGGTCCAGACCAATGGTAGCGATGAGCGCCTGCTGTCGATCGGCCTCGATAGCGCCCTCGGTTGCTCGCCCTGGATGGCGCCAGATCTCGCTGATCCTGGTCACATGGTTGCTGCTTTGCCGCTTAATGAGTTGCAAGCGGCTCTCTATCAACAGCAGCCTGTGGCTTTGGTGCCTGCAGGTGATCCGATGGTCCTCAACAATGACCAGCCTGATCTACGTAAGCTAAACGCCTATCGCGTCGGGGTTGACCAGGCGCCGGTAGCCTCACTGAATCAAGCCAGCACGGCAAGCTACTGTCAGAATCTGGTTAATATTGCGCCGGCGCGCCTGAAGCTCGACCAGCAGCTCACTCAGGCTAGTCCATCGCCCGATGCGGGAGCGGCTAACTCGCTCTTTACCTTCCTGGCCCAGCGCTTTGTGACAACCTATCAGGAACTGAACTGTCAGGCGCTGATCAATTTGCCTGATCCAATTACGGTGACGACCGATGCCAATGGGGTGGCCATCGACGCGACCATCAATGTCCCGAACGGAGGTGGTAATGGTGGCGGTAACGGTGGCCAGGGGGCGACGGTGAATTGCTCGGTGAATGGGCGGGTCATTCAGGGCTGCTCTGGTACAGTGACGATCAACGGGGCACCCTGTACGTTCACGCTGGATCAGGCCAATCACCAGGTGGTCATCCAGTGTTCGCGCCGGGGCACGGTTCAGCCCCAGCAGGGTTGAGCTGGAGTCTTCGTTAACAGATTGTTCGAGCCATAGCAGGCAGACCGCCTTTGGGGCGGAGCGCGTTGGCCGAGTCGAGCGAGCCTAGTCTGACCAGGTCTGGCCAGTAGCTCTGGTCTCAAGCAGATGTTCTCATCCCTTCCCTTAACGGAATTTCCCGGCGGTCTGCCTCCCTCTCCACTGCCGGGGTGGAAGCGCGCTCACATCCCACTGTGAGCCTTCTACCCCGGCCATCTCATGAGCCTCCTTCTATCCGCAGTGACAGATCTCAATCTCAGATGATCTGCTCTATCTTCCTCATTGAGCTAACTGCCTATCAGGTGCTTCTTAGTACGTTTGGCTCACTTGCGCTCTGGCGCCTAAAGGTGTTAAGCTTAGAACAAAAGTTAAAGGCGTGTGCTCTCGACCCTCACTGGCTAGCGGTGAGAAGATTACTGATGGCTATGGCTCGTGCTGAGAGTGCTGTCGGCGATCTTGAGGCGACAACGCTCCGCTCGCAAGAGCAACAGCAACAAGAAGATGAATACCTCTTTGGCTGGAATCCCACGCCGGGCATTGTTTCCGTCTGGGCGAATCGCAGCGGTGAGGCCGTAGTCTGGCGGCGTGAGGGGGAGCGTGTGCTTTGCCTACGTGAGCGCTTTTGGCCGTGGGTGCTAACGACCTCTCTCGCGGACCTGGAGCACCTGGGCAGGCGTCTGCGCCCTGTGACGGCTTTGCCTCCCTCACCAGCCGCTTCTCCGCCAGGGCTGGTTTACTACCGCGAGCTGGATGGCCCGGGGGGTACCTATCGTTTTCTGCTGTTCTGCGATGATCTGAGCCGCCTGGAACGTCTGCTGCTGCAAGGGGCAAGACGCCGTCTGGGACGGCGGTTAACCTCACTGGCTGAGCTGGAGCATTGCTATGCGGTCGGGCCAGTGGAGCAATATTTGATGCAGACTGGTCAGGTCTATTTTCGTGGCCTGGCTTATGAGCATTTGCATCGCTTGCAGCTTGATTTGGAGACAACGGCTCTAGATCCCCATCGGGGGCGCATTTTTCTAGCGGCGGTGCGCGATAGTCGGGGCCTGGAGACAACCTTAGAGGCGCCGCATGAGGAGGATGAGCCACGTCTGATTCGCGAGCTGTGTAACTTGATCTGCCAGCGCGATCCCGATGTCATTGAGAATCATAATCTGTTTGGCTTTGATCTGCCATTTCTGGAGGAGCGGGCGCGCGTCCTCGGGGTGCCATTGGTGATGGGACGTCAAGGAGCGCCGGAGGCAGCGCGGCGGCTGCATCGCTATCAGGAGACGCTGGCGATTGGGCCGGAGGCGCGCCGGCGTCTGCGCTATAGTGTGGCGGGTCGTGAGCTGGTCGATACGCTTGATGCGGTTCGGCGTCACGATTTTGTGGTGCGCGATATGCCGAGCTATGCCTTGAAGGATGTAGCCCGCTACTTCGGCATTGCTTCGGCAGAGCGCACCTACATTGCTGGAATGGATATTGTTGAGACCTACCGACGTGACCCTGAGCGGGTGCGTCGCTATGCTCTGGATGATGTAGAGGAGGTCGATGGTCTCTCGCGTCGCCTCTTAGGGGCGCCGTTTGCTTTGGCAAGCATGGCACCGCGCCGCTATGAGCGCCTGGTCTCGGCGGGGCCAGCAATGGGAGTGCTGGAGCCAATTCTGGTGCGCAGCTATCTACGGGCCGGGGCAGCCTTGCCGTGTCCTTCCGGGGAGAAGGCCCAAGGCGATGGCTTGTACGAGGGTGGGGCGGTGCACCTCTTTGCCACGGGGGTGGCCGAGCATGTGGTCAAGGCCGATGTGGCTTCGCTCTACCCGTCGTTGATGCGTACGTTTGCTATTGGCCCACGCTGTGATCGCTTGGGGGTCCTTTTGAGCATCTTGGGACGTCTGACAGATCTGCGCCTGCAGCATAAGGAGGCGGCTCGCCTGGCTCCCCCCGGTTCGATCGAGGCCAATCACCACGCGGCAACTCAGGCGGCGATGAAGATTCTGATCAACGCCGCCTACGGTTATATGGGGGCGGGAAAGATGGCTCTCTTTGCTGATTCTCAGGCCGCGGCTGAGGTGACGCGCCGTGGGCGCGCGATTCTGGATCAGGTGGTGGGGGCCCTGCGGGCACGTGGACTGGCTTTGATTGAGGCCGACACTGATGGCGTCTATTTTGCTGTTCCGCCAGAGTGGGATGAGGAGCAGGAGCGGTCTTTAGTGGCTGAGATTGGGTCTGGCTTGCCGCCAGGTATCCGCTTGGAGTATGAGGGACGCTATCGGGCTATGTTCAGCCACGAGGTGAAAAATTATGCTTTGCTGACTTATGATGGCCGCTTGATCGTCCACGGGGTGGCCTTGCGTTCCAGCCGTGCGGAGCCGTTCGGTGAGCGCTTTTTACGGCGTGCCTTGCTGGCGACGATGCTGGGCAAGGTGGATGAAGTGCGCGCTGCGTATTTGGAAACGGTTGGGGCTTTGCGCTCGCGCGCCTTGCCAGCAGCAGATGTGGCAACCCAGGTGCGGCTGACGAAGACGCCTGAGGCCTATTTTGCTGCGCGTCAGACGCATCAGGAGCCGGCCTACGAGGCGCTGATCAGGGCGGGCCGGCGCCATTGGTTCCCTGGTGAGCGGGTGCGTTTCTATCGTACTGCCGAGAAGCAGTATGTGTGGTTGCCGGACGAGAACACAGAGGAGGTGCCGGCTGGGCAGGAATGGTTGTCGCTGGCGTCAACCTCCTCTGAGGAGGAAACACCGCTGATGGCGGTGGAGCGCGCTCGTCAGACTAGTAAGGAGCTGGCTGAGCGCCGTGACTATGATGTGGAGTACTATATCCGCCTGCTGACAAGTTCCTATGCGGCGCGTCTGCGTAAGGCCTTTGCTCCCGAGGATTTTGAGGCCCTGTTTCGGGAAGATCGTCAGCTCGCGCTCTTTGCTGAGACGAGACCATTAGAGCAGATTCAGCCGCGCTGGATTCGCTGTCAACTACCACGGCAGGATCAGGGTGAATCAAAAGTGACAGGTGAGACAGGGTCAAAGGGAGACGGCACCTAGCCCAAGTCGGTGCCGTCCCTGCTAGTAGGTCCGCTGTTGGCGAGTCTAGTGCTCGCCTTCAGCGTCTCCTGGCTTACACGGGTCTCGCCCATTCAGTGAGGCTGTTCTCTTTGAATCTGATTAAGGGCTTCTAGCAGTTCTTGACGAAAAATGCGTACGCTTGCCAGGTCATGATAGCCAGCATGCTCTATCTCGTTCAGCAGCTCGCGGCCTTTCGCCAAGCGGTGGGGAGATTGCCAGCCGGTGACTGCTTGCAGGAAGGCGCGCGCCTCTGCGATACTGGCCTCGACTTCGCGTAGGCGCAAGAAGGCCTGGGCCCGGTAAAGATGGAGACGGTAGTCAAGCCAAAGGTTCCTGTCAAGGGAGATTTGTCGGCGCAACTCCTCGTATCCCTCTAGGACTTTTTGCGGCTGGTTGATATAGAGGTAGCCGCGGCAGCGCAGGAGAAAGATGCCGCTCAGTTTGTGAAAGACAAAGTCGGTCCCATCTCCGTAAGCACTTTTGAGAGGCTCGGCCAAGGCGACGGCCTGCTCGATGGTGCGCTCGAAACGTAGGGGGTCGCCAGCGATGGCGTACATCTGGCTGAGATAGGCGCTGGTGAAGGCCGCTAGCGGCCTACTAACCTTGAGGGAGAGGTCGCGCGCCTCCTCCAGCGCATTGATGGCCTCGTGATAATGTCCAATGCGCTTTAGCTCCACCCCTAGCTTTTGAAGGGCGTGGGCGATTAGTCTGGGGTCCTCCGCCTGCCGAGCCGCGGTCAGCATCTCTTGAAAGGTGCTGCGAGCACGATCATAGTGACAATGCTCATAGTGCATGAGTCCAACAAGACTATAATACTGGATGCGAAGCGTCTGGAGACGCCTCTCCAGGCGTAGAGGGGGAGGAAGCTCACTGCGACAAGCTGTCAAAAAGCTCCCCAGGCGATCTACCTGTTGCTCTATTTCGGGTAGGGGCGCTAGGCGTCTCATGGCCAGCGTTTGGCGGAGTAGTGCTTCTGCGACTGAGAGGGTCTCTTCAAAGAGGTGGTTTTTGGTGGGCAGGGGAGCCTGGGGATGAAAAGGGTCGTAGGAGGAAAGTCCAAATTCCCACGGGGGGATCTCTAATAGCTCACAAAGCCGGCGCAGGGTGCTCGGATCTGCGATGCGCTTCTTGCCATATTCGATGGCCTGGAC
>NZ_JADGHT010000288.1 GCF_019683755.1 Thermogemmatispora sp.
CCTTTCATCCATGTAGATCAACGTCCCGTTTCCTCCCTCCCCCGCCTGGATAGGGATAGAGCGCTCTACCTGTCCGCAAAGAAGCTCAGCTTCTCATAGAACAGCGGTCTTCCTTCCAAACCTCAATGGCCTCAATGGCTCAGTAGTTTCAGACCCTGTTCCAATAGCTGGACTGTCAGCTCACCCTCATGCCAGCCCACGATCTTGCCCGTTCGGTCAATAAAGATCGTTGTTGGTAGATTGGCCACCCCGTAACTGATAGCTGTCGCTCCGCTGCTATCGCTGACATTTGTATAGGTAATGCCATGCGCCTGGAGGAAGGTGAGCGCATCATGGCGATTGTCCTGGAAATCAAGGCCGAGAAAGACGATACCCTGACCCTGGACACGCTGCCAGGTAGCCTGAAGGATAGGCGCCTCGCGCTGGCAAGGCTCGCAGGAAGACTGCCAGACGTTCAAGACAAGCGCCTGTCCCTTGAAATCGGAGAGAGCAACCGTGCTATTCGATCCGGCACCAGGAGCCAGCAAAGGCAGACGGAAATCCGGCGCCATCTTCCCCACCATTGGACCGCTGAAACCTGCAGAGCCAGCATTGCTGCGCGTGCTATTCTGTCCCGGAGCGGGCGTCAGTAACTGTGACCAGAGTACAGCCAGCAGCGCTACATTAAGCAGGCTCACGATCACAAAGATTGCAATGCTACGCCTGCGCCTGCGCTGTGCCTGGGCTAGCTCGCTGATCAGCGCGGTGCTCTCGTTGGCCGGTAGCGTTTCAGTGCTCATCGGGTGCCCTGTTCGTTTTGCGTGCAAGATAATGCCAGGCTAGATTATGAGGGTGCTGCCTGATAGCGGGCTTGCAATCGTTGACCCATACCTTACAATAGCCTGAATATCGCTGGCTGTCAAACGGACAGATCCCCTGGCTTCACTGCGCAGGCGCCAGCAAACAAGCAGGCGCCTGCCAGAGCACTGCTGCACAGCGCAGGCCAGCAGCCGTACTCTCCAGGCGCCTTACCTTATACCTCGCCGACCAGCCAAAAGCTCCCCACTCCTATTGTGTGAGCTGGTTAGCCGTGGGCGCTCACCCGGCTCTGGGCAAACAGCTCGACCATCGCCCGATTGAAGGCGGGCAGATCGCGAGGACTACGGCTGCTCACCCAATTGCGATCACGCACGACCTCCTGATCAACCCAGTTGCCACCAGCGTTGCGGATATCGTCCTGGATTGTATGGTAGCTTGTTAAAGTGCGTCCCTTTACTAGCCCTGCGGAGACCAACAGCCAGGGGCCATGGCAGATGACCGCAATAGGCTTGCCGGCAGCATCGATACGCCGTACAAATTCCTGAGCCTCGCGCTGGACGCGCAGAGCATCGGCGTTCAAGGCACCGCCCGGCAAAAGGACCGCGTCAAACTCATCCGCATTCGCCTGCTGCAGTGTCAAATCAACAGGGAAGCTATCACCCTTCTCCACGTGATTGACCCCCTGGATCTGACCAGCCTTGGGCGCTACAATCATCGTGCGGGCCCCAGCCTCCTCTAGGGCCTTCTTTGGCTCACTTAGCTCGACCTGCTCGAAGTAATCCGTTGCCAGAATAGCCACGCGCATACCTTGGAGATTCGTCCCTTGCATCAATGGCAACCTCCTTCGCAAAGGGCAACAAGCAAAGACAACTGTCGTCAAAGCAGCGTGTCCCCTCCCACCTAGTGCTTCCTCTACCCAGAGGTACACGCACGGCCTCCCCTGCAAGGAGACTCTGCTATTGGGGTGCTAGTCAGAAAGGAGCAAGAGAGGAGCAAGGGCGCCTCAATGCCTAGAGCAGGCAACCAGGCAAGCAAAAAATGAAAGCAAATTCCAACCAACCTCTGGAGCGGCCTCGACAGGCGCTACAGGCTAGCCTAGGCGTGGCAGCTCCACCTTTGAGCGCGCACGGAAGATCATCCGAATCCCTGTTCCAGCGAAGCCAAACGCCTCGCGCAGACGATTTTCCAGATAGCGTTCGTAGCTAAAATGGAGATAATCCGGGTTGTTCACAAAGAAGACGAACGTCGGTGGATTCACCTGGGCCTGAGTGGCATAGAAGATCTTGAGCTGATGCCCATGAACCGTCGTCGGGTGATGGCGACGGATTGCCTCCTGCACGACCTCATTGAGGCGCGCCGTGGGGATACGCACGTAGCGCCTATCAGCGATCTCGATGGCTTTGCGTAGCAGCGATTGAACATGATAGCCAGTCTTAGCCGAGGCAAAGACCACTGGGGCATAGGGAATAAACTTGAGACCCGCACTCAAAATCTTACGGTACTCTTCGGCCTCGGCGATTTCCCTGGCCAGGCTGATAGACTCGCCGCGCCGCGCGGCCCGGCGCTGCTCCTGGACGATATCCCACTTATTCACAACGACGATGATGCCCTTGGCCTGCTCATGGACATAGCCTGCGATGTGCGTATCCTGAGCTGCCAACCCCTCAACAGCGTCGATCAGCAGGAAAGCCACATCACAGCGGTCAATGGCGCGCATCGAGCGCATCACACTATACTTCTCGATGCCTGGCTCAATACGCCCGCGTCGCCGGATGCCGGCGGTATCAATCAGCACAAGCTTACGATCTTCAAAGAGCAGCTCAGTATCAATCATATCGCGCGTGGTGCCGGGCACCTCGCTCACAATGGCGCGCTCGTAGCCCAAAATGCGGTTGAGCAGCGACGACTTACCGACATTCGGGCGTCCGACGATGGCAATGCGAACCTGCTCTGTTTCGTCCTCCTCAGCACGCTCTTCCGGCCTTTCTGGAGGAAGAGACTCGACGATCTTATCAAGGAGGTCGCCAGTGCCCAATCCGTGCAGCGCGGAGATATCGATCGGCTCGCCCACGCCCAGGGCATAGAACTCCGGGGCGTGCTGACGCTGCGTATCATTATCGGCCTTATTGGCGGCCAGAATCACCGGCTTATTCGTGCGGCGCAGCAGGGCAGCCACCTCCTCATCGGCAGGGGTGACGCCTGTGCGCACATCGACCATAAAGACAATAACATCGGCCTCCTCAATGGCCAGACGCACCTGGGCGCGCACGTGGTCCATCAGGTCGCCGCTGACCCCGCTCAAACCGACCTGGCCTGGAGGCGTAGTCTCACCAAGAGCCAGGCCGCCCGTATCGATCAGCGTGAACGTTCGTCCATTCCACTCCGTATCTCCATAGAGACGGTCGCGCGTTGTGCCTGGCAGATCCTCGACAATAGCGCGCCGTTCTCCGATCATGCGATTGAAAAACGTAGATTTGCCGACATTTGGTCGGCCTACAATGGCGACAAGTGGCTTCATAGCCCCTACCACCCCTTTCTTGCGATCCCGCAAAGTGTAGTGAGTAAGAGAAAAAAACAGCCTGGGTTTGATTATAACACAAACTCAGGCGCCCTTTGAGACCTTGTTTTTTCTGCACAATGTCACAGTCCAGCCCTTATCGGGAGATGCTATAATGTAGAAACTGGTTGTCTACCCAGTGGCCTCAGATGCTCTGAAATAAGGGATGATAGCTGAGCATCTGTGAAGGGTAAATACGCCTAACAATGTCAGGATAGTCAAGAGGTCAACTGTGAGCAAGAGGACAGCCTGAGAGCAGGGGCAAGGTTCGCTGCCGTGGCGTAGCTTGCCTTCTGCTGTCTGGCAGCAAAGGCAGGAGAAGCATGCTTCAGAATCGTTTCCTCTACTTTACCAGCAGCGCGAGGAGCATCTTCAAAGAAGCGCAGCAGTCTGCAGAAAGCTACCAGCAGACCTATGTTGCACCGGAGCATTTCCTTATTGGAATAACCAGTGGCAAGGCAACCACAGCCTCTAGACTGCTGAATAAGCTAGAGGTAGACCCGTCTCGGCTGAAGGTAGCTGCGGAGCAGGCGATTGCAGATCAACTCGCCAGCCATCCTGACTTCCGGGAGCGATGGCTTGGCCTAACAGAAGAGGCCAAGCGGGTTGTTGAACTGGCGGTTGACGAAGCGAGCCAGGAGCAGCTCAACTTTGTGGGCAGTGAGCATGTGCTCCTGGCTCTCCTGCGTCAGCGTGGAACCCTAGCGAGCGAGGTTCTGGAGAAAGTCGGCATCAGCCTGGAGCGCGCGCGCGCAAAGCTCCAATCTCTGCGGCGGGAGGGCCACCTATCAGAACCTTGACCGGCGCAGCGGACCAGCGAGATTGATGCTTGTCTGCCGAGCCAGTGGCGATATCCTGGGCGACTGGACGAGGGAGCAGGCGAGGCGGCCGCGTCGCCGCGCCCTGCTCCCTTGCAAGCTTGAGCCTATTTGAAGCCGATAGCGAAGATGTGCAGATGGCCGCCCAGCACTATGCTTGGCAGCGTTATGCTCTTCACCATCTTCTCAGGATCAAGCGGTAGCTCTGCATAGAATACGTAGGCTCGCTGAAGCTGTGGCCCGCCAGGGCGATTATAGTAGGCGGTCACAATGGCAATACTATTGCCGCAACTTGGTGCGAAGGAGCCATTCCCGAGAGTCCAGTCGCTCAGGCACAGCGGTAATGGCTGCAGCGAGCCATCGCTGTAGTGGATGAGCACCTGACCGTGAGCGCCCGAGGCATCGCTGTGGTCGGCGGCGCCCAGGAGCGCCAGCACGGTCTTATGGGGTCCGCCGTTGAGAGGGATGGTCTGTCCAGAGGCCAGATAGTTATTGTTTGCTCCTGAAGCGACATTCGGCCAACTAAAGGTCACCCCATTGTAGGTCAGTGGTTGCCAGGGAAAAACACCGACGGCTGCCAGTGCCTGGGCTGAGTAGCTTGCCCCTGTGCCATCGAAATTAGCCGCCTGGGGATTGCTGTCGTCACTCGTGCCGACGTTATTATAAGGTGTATCCTCTGCTGTCTTTGTGGCGAGGGCAAAGACATGTAGCAAGCCCTGATTCACCGCAGCCGGAAGCGTCACGCTTTTGACCGTTTTGCCGCTCTGGAGAGCCACCTCGGCGTAGAAGATATAGGTTTTGACAGGCTCCTGTCCGGTTGGCTGATTGCGGTAAGGCAGGACTACGAAGATGCCATTGCCGAAGGACGGTCGGCTTGCTTTACCATCATTCATGGTCCAATCGCTGAAGCCGAGGGTAAACGCTTGGCGGCTGCCATCGCTATAGTTGACATAGGCTGTGCCGTAGGATGGGCCACCCGAGGCGGCGCCCAGGAAAGCCAGCAAGCTCGCATTCTTCTGGGGGGTCACCGGCAGAGTCTGCCCGGCGGCAATATAGTTGTTGAGCTGGCCGGCGGCAGCATTGGGCCACTGAAAGACCACGCCGGAGACGCCGCGGTAGAAGGCGTTATCGCCAGGGTTAATGCCGGCCTGCTGCAGAGCTTGCAACGAATAGCTATGGCCGGCGTTATCGAAATTGGCATGGGCGGGCAGATGGTCATCGCTCACTCCAATGTTGTTGTAGCTTCCATAGAGACCCTGCGTCGCCAAAGCGAAGACATGCAAACGGCTGGGGCCGGAAGGCTCTGGCGGTAGCGTCACACTCTTAATGGCCTTTGTTGGATCGACCGTCACATCAGCATAGAAGAGATAAACCGCGATGGGCTGCTGACCGCCGGGTCCATTGCGGTAGCTCATGGTTGCCACCAGCTTATTATTAAAAGCAGGCGTACTGCTGGTCCAGTCTGTCAAACCGAGCGTAAACGATTGTGTTGAGCCATCGCTATAGTTTATGCGGGCAAGGCCACTGGTTGAGCCTTGGGTAGCGGAGCCGAGGAAGGCCAGCAAGGTCACGCCTGGGCCAGTGTGCAAAGGAATGGTCTGGCCGTTGGCCTGATAATTATCCTTAACGCCGGCGGGCAGATCTGGCCAGATAAAAGCCAGGCCATTGCAAAGCACGCTGGCCCCGGGTGTAATCCCCGCCTGAGCCAAAGCGCTGGCCGAGTAGCTATAGCCCAGGCCGTCGTAGTTGGCTGCCTGCACGTTCTGCGTAAAGTCATCACTGATACCCACATTGTTATAGGTCGTCGGTGGGGGTGGAGCAC
>NZ_JADGHT010000289.1 GCF_019683755.1 Thermogemmatispora sp.
CGCTTTAATCTCCCAGCAAAGCCCGCTCACAGGCCCTGGCAAAGGCCCAGACAGAGGGATAACGTTGCTCCGGCTCATGAGCCAGTGCCCGTGCTAGCACTGGCTCAATGGCCGGCGGTAGGCTGGGCCTACGCTCCCGCAGCGAAGGCAATGGCGCCCGGCATCGATGAAGCTGCTGCAGTTGGACCAATGAGCCGACAAAAGGGGGGGCGCCGCAGAGCCACTCGTAGAGGACGACTGCCAGCGCATATTGATCGCTGGCCATGCTGGGCCTCCCCTCGAATTGTTCGGGAGCCATGTAGGCCGCGGTGCCCACCAGCATATGGGTGGCCCTCAGGCGCGCCAAACGCGGCGAGGTGGCAAGGCCAAAGTCGCTCAGGAGCAGATGGCCCGGCCTGGCAAGCAGGAGATTGTCGGGTTTGACATCCTGATGCACCAGCCCATAGTTGTGCACCGTCTGTAATGCCGCCGCCGCTTGCCGCAGATAACCGCAGGCCTCGCGTGGCCAGAGACAGGCCCCACCACCACAGTAGCTGCGCATGCTGCCGTAAGGAGCATACTCCATCACCAGAAAGGGAACGCAACCAGCAAAATCAAATTCGTAGATCTGCACAATGTGAGGATGCTTCGCTAGCCTGGCTAGCAGGCTAGCCTCTCGCCTCAGTTCTTCAGCTTCCCAGGCCGAGGCCCGCAGATTCAGGACTTTAATGGCTACCAGACGATCGATGTAGATCTGACGAGCCAAATAGACGCGCGCCATCCCCCCTTTCCCTAGCAGACGGATCAGGGAATAGTTGCCAAGCCGTGTGCCAGGCTCAAGCTCGCTCTCATCATCGCTTTCTTTCACACGCATCATGCTTGCAATCTCCTCTACCAGGCGGCCTTTCGCTCATTACGGCGTGGAAAGCTACGCAGGCCGTTTCCTACTCCTCCGCCTGAGCTTCCCCTATTGGCAGCAACACCGGCATTTCACCATAAGTAAAGCACCATTCAGGCTTGGTTGAAGCATGCTTCTATATAGAAATGACGTCGCAGAGAGGTCGAAGCCAAAGCCATCCCGCGTGTTCGCCGCCAGCCCGTCAAGGGGAGAGGGGCCAAGCCCCCTGAGAATTGCCTGATTGCTGTTGCAGAGGAGATGGTATACTAGACATGAGCAGAGGCGATGTTTCCAGCACTGCCCGCTTCTATGCCAGATGCAAGGCAAGCCTGCGCGAAGACGCCGTCTCTTCCCAACGGCCCGCAGCCAGGGTAGACATTGTTGCAGCCCGAGGAGAGCGCCGTCTCTTCCCACTGACGGACTAGCGACGACAGCTCAAGGAAGGAGTGTCGACGACACGCAGCCGCAGTCATCCCACTCATCGACGATTTATAGACGCACACGGACGCGCACGCCCATGCACGCGCCACAGACGCATTGATGCAGAGCCGCTCATCATGCCCGACCACGCATGGGATCGCACTGAATAATGGTGACAGGTCAAGGGCTTCTCGCGCCCGCTCCTTGTCCTGCGGGTCAAGCGGGCAATCCTGGTTGCCCCTGCTCTCCGCCCACAGGATGGCTGTGGCTGGCTGACGGTTGGTCCTGGCAGACTGGCAGACAGGTGCTGAGAGCATGTCTCTCGTACGAGCCGCCAAGCAACCGACCCACCGCTCTCGTCTTTGCTCTGCCTGGCCTGCTTCGTGCCCGGTCTGCGTCGCTCGGCCAGCGCTCCAGCCTCTCAGCAAGGCGACGGCAAGAGCAAGCTCAAAGGCAATCAGTGCTTTTCTATACAACAGACAGAATAAGGACAGATCAGCTATGATTGAACTAGAGGGAGCTATCTCGCCAGAGAACACACTCTTCGTGCTGCTATGCTTTGAGGGGCCTGATGTCTACTCGACTGCCGGCGGCCTGGGAACCCGGGTCACTGAGTTGAGCGAGGCTCTGGCCACCCAGGGCTACACCACCCATCTCATCTTTATCGGTGACCCGTACAAGCCCCCGGTAGAGCATCGGGTCGATGGCCGCCTGATCCTCAAGCGCTGGTCGCAGTGGGTCAGCAAATATTATCCCAATGGCGTCTACGACGGTGAGGAGCAGAAGCTCTACGATTATAATGAGAGCGTTCCTCAGCATATCTACGAGGAAATCGCCCGTCCGGCGGTCGAAGAGGGGAAGCTTGTGGTGATCATGGGTGAGGACTGGCACACCGCCGAGGTGATGTGTCGCATCTCCGATCTGTTGCACTGGTTCGGCATCCGTCAGCGCGTGTTGATGCTCTGGAACCTCAACAGTCTGATGTCGCTGCACCGCATCAACTGGGGGCGTCTGAGCTATGTGACTACGCTCTGCACGGTCAGCAAGTATATGAAGCATAAGATGTGGGAGCTAGGCGTTAATCCGCTGGTGATCCCCAATGGGATTCCGGCCCGCCACCTGGCTCCAGTTGATCCAGCCATCGCCACACGACTGCGCGAGATCGCGCGTCAGGGAGACCCGCGTCGCCTTTTCCTCTTTAAGATCGGGCGCTTCGACCCCGACAAGCGCTGGATGATGGCCATCGAGGCCGTGGCTCGCTTGAAGCATAGCGGGCATCCTGTGACCCTCTTTGTCCGTGGCGGGATCGAGCCGCATGGGGCTGAGGTTCTCAGTCATGCCTATCATCGCGGGTTGGTCATCCGCGATGTTATCGCCCAGCGCCCTACGCTTGAGCAGTGCATTGAGGCGGTCGCTAACGCCGGCCCCGCCGACATCTACAATCTCCGCTTTTTCTTGCCCGAGGAATTTGTCCGTAGCATCTATCACGCCGCCGATGCCACCCTTGCTAACAGCGGTCATGAGCCATTCGGCCTGGTGGCCTTGGAGGTCATGGCTGCCCGCGGTATCGCCGTTACCGGCTGCACCGGCGAGGACTACGCTATCTCCTTCGAAAATGCTATCGTGACCGAGACCGATGATCCTGATGAGATCGTCGGTTATCTGCTCCATCTGGGCCGCCATCCCGAGGAGCAGGAGCGCATCCGCTGCGCGGGTTTCCGCACGGCTGAGCAGTTCCTCTGGGACCAGGTCATCGAAAACCTCATTAGTAAGCTGGAGTTTCTGGCACGGAAACAGAATATCGTGCTGAAGTAGGGGTTCGGGTTATGGTTGCTGAGCTTGCCATTTATACTGTGGTGCATCAGCCGCGCCGCCTTAAGCTGCCTGCGCAGCCGATTCCACGGGGCGCCTCGATCGAGGATATTGTCCGTTGCCTCTTTGATGAGCGCATGAACGAGCGCTACTTTCGTAAGGTGGCCACCTATTGCTACTATCCGGCAACGCGCATGTTTCTGGACCTGGTGCGCCAGGGCCTGCATTTCTCGATCGGTTTCTCGCTCTCGTTTCTGCGTCAGGCCGAGGCCTGGGACCCCGCTCTGTTGGATCTCTTCCGCGAGCTGGTGGCTCACGAGAACGTGGAGATTATCGGTGTAGAGCCGTACCATAGCTTCTTGTTCTTGCTCGATCTGCCGGCTTTCATTGCTCGTATGCAGTGGATGGCCGATGAGATTGAGCGTATCTTCGGGAAGCGTCCCCAGGTGACCGACACGACCGAGATGTGTATGTCGGTGACGATTTACCATGCGCTGGATTTGGCGGGTTTTCGCGGTGCGCTGATGGATGGTCGCCCTTGGGTCCTGGGGTGGCGCGAGAGTACCCATCTCTATCACTACACCGAGGAGCAACCTTACGCGCTGCCTCCCCAGGCTTACCGTCCGCCAACGGCCCCAGGCCGGCGCAGTACTGGTAACCATCGTAGCCGCAATGCCGTGGTAGGTGACCGCGAGCGCGGCCCCTATCTGTTGGCGCGCCATCTCGATCTGAGTGATGATGTGGGCTATCGCTTCTCTAATCGCTCGTGGTCGGGCTATCCGCTCTATGCCGATACGTATGCCGACTGGATTGCCCATACCTGGGGCGATTTTCTGCTGCTTGGCTGGGACTATGAGACCTTCGGCGAACACCACCGCCTTGATAGTGGTATCTTCGAGTTTATGCGCGCCCTGCCTGCCGAGCTGGCGCGCCGCGGTGTGCAGACGCGCACGCCCAGTGAGCTGATCAATCGCTTCCAGCAGCGCTCTTACCATCTGCCTTTGCCGGTCTACCCAACAACCTGGGCCGGCAGCGGAGGCATGGAGTTTTTCCTTGGCAATAGCGCCCAGCAGACGATCTTTCAGTTGATGGGTCAGGTCTATGGCATGGCTCGTTTGACGGAGAACCCAGAGCTGCTGGACCTAGCCATCTGGCTGGCCCAGTCCGATAATCTGCATCTGATCCAGTGGTTTGGGCGCAGTGGCCCCGAGGCCGAGGTTTCGGCCTACTTCACGCCGCGCGAGTGGTGGGAGCTGGGGCCGGATGGCGTGATTCGGGAACAGCAGCAGGTCTATCTGAATGCGATTCGGGCAATGGAGCCGTACTTGCCGACGACAGTGGCGCGCCAGGAGCGCTTGCGCGCCCGTCTCGCTAGGGCGAGCAGCGTACGCAGTACGCGCACACGCTCGGCTGACGCGCCCGCTCAGGAGCAAGGCAGCGCTCTGTTGGAAGCCGGCTACGTGCTTCAGAAGGCTTAAGCCGCTGCCAAGCGCTCATCGGGCCGGCTCCGGCCTTTCATCTAGTGTCACGATGCAATCACGGATCTCATAGCCACAGATCAGGTCGTTCCAGCGTAGCCGCGGCGGACGCTCAAGACGCAATCCCGGCAGCGCTAGCAGGCGCCGCAGGAAGATGTCGCTTTCTTGCAAGGCAATAGGGGCACCGGGACAGCGATGCGGGCCATCGCCGAAACCCATGAGCGAGGGTGTAACACGCTCTTCGCGCAGCACTCGCCCCGCACAGAGCCGCTGCGGCTGCGCTCCGGCAACACGTTCGTCTCCGTTGATAGCGTAGATGTGGAGGTCGATGAGCGCGCCCGCGGGAATGCAAGCTTGCTCTCCAGAGTCGGCTGCGAGTCTGAGCTCCTCAGTGGTTCGGCGATAAAGGTGGCCCACTACTGGCTCTAACCGAAGCACTTCCTCTAGAAGCGCTAAACGCTCTTCTTGCGAGCCTTGCAGGAAGCGCTGGCGGAGGGCTGGCTGCTCTAGCAGATGCCAGGCCGCTACGCAGATGAATTCGCGTGTGGTGATCATGCCTGCTGCGCCATAGGTGACGCATTCGGTTAGAATCTCTCGCTCGCTATCGCCCTGCGCTAGCAGGTGGGAGATGACGTCTCGGCGAGGCCGTCTCCGTCGCGCCCGAATCGCCGGGCGTACATCTAGCCAGTAGAAGCGCAGCACCGCCCACTGTAATCCGAGAAAATTGAGCCAGGTCCGGGGATGAGCGCTCAGGCGCTGAATGGGATAGCGAAAGAAGGCTCCTAGCCGACGCGCCATGCCTGGGAGTAGGCTGTCGGTTAAACCGACAACTTCGGCGGCGACACGTACGGCCATTTCTAAGGTCAGTCGGCTCAGGTCGACTCGCTTGCGCCGCTTCAGCTCCTCAATGAGGCGCTCGCTCAATCGTTCCATCAGCTCCCGGTATTGCTCATCGACGACCCGTGGGGCGAAAAAACGAGCCGTCAGTCGCCGCTGCTGTTGGTGATCTTGACCATCGCTGAAGAGTAGCGGCAGACGCATGAGATGGGGGAGCCGCGCCAGGATCTCGGCTTTGAAGCCGGCTTGACGTACGACACCGCTGCGTAGAAGAGTTCTGGCCGCCTTGAAGCTGCGTATATGCCAGATGCCGGCCTGATCACGCTCAATCGCTGGCTGGACACGCTCGGGAGTACGCGCCGTCTTTTGCTCTCCTCCCCATAGCTGAGACTTGCTACGCTCATTGCATCCTTGCTCTCGCTTGGCTGCTACCATACTCTGAGCATGGGGACATGCCTCCATTGTCAGCCTCCCTCCTCTTGGTCTTGTCGGCCTCTGCTTCACTGGACAAGGCGCATGGCTCATTGCACCTTTATGAAACATAGTATATCATAGTATATTC
>NZ_JADGHT010000290.1 GCF_019683755.1 Thermogemmatispora sp.
GCCGGCCTGCAGGCCCTGGGCCTTGAGTTGCTGCCTCGCCCGGGCTATGAATTGCCGGTCCTGACCGCCGTTCGTCTCCCTGCCACTGTCTCGGAGGAGCAGCTGCGCAGCCAGTTGCTGGCAAGGTACAGCATTGAGGTCGGCGGCGGTCTCGGTCCTTTGAAAGGTCATTTGCTACGCATCGGGCTGATGGCTGGCAACGCTTGCCGCAAAAATGTCGAAACAGTTCTGGCGGCCCTTGAGCAGCTCTTGCCATTATGCGGTTGGTCGGTCCAGACTGGAGCGACACTGAGCGCCGCTGCCGCTATCTACCGAGACCAGAGCCAGGTTCCCTTACGCTCCTGAAATGCTGCCTGTACGCCAGTTTGCCCACAAGAGAAAGGGTCGTCTTTGGCTTCTGGTCCTTGGATGCAGGATGGAGAGCGCAGGCTCGCATCGACTGGCTTCGACCAGAGGACAAGGCAGGCGACAGCTACTTACCTTTTGCTATCGCTACCCCACCGGGCTGAGCAGGTGAGCAGGCAGGCTTGCTAGAAGCCTGGCGAGCTGGCCTACGCCGCTCGTCCACTAGCTGGAGCAGACAGGAAAAGAGGTGACTATGCGTCTTGAGCAACCCCAGGCGATTCGCACGATCTTCTTTGATGCCGGTCAGACCCTCCTGCAGCCCTATCCTTCAGTCGTTGAGATCTGTCAGCAGGTCTGTCAGCGGGCTGGCCTGAGCGTCGACCTGACACGCCTCAAGCAGGGTCTGATCGAAGCGGAAGATTACTTTTATCGCCAGGTGCGCTTGAACCGCCATACTTGGGCTAGCGAGCAGTCCATCAATGAACTATGGCTCGGCTACTATGTCAGTATGCTGCGCCAGGCCGTTGATGAGCGCAGCGATCAGCGCCTGTATGAGTTGGCTCGGGCCATCACGGATGAGTTTGCCGCTCATACGAGTTGGGAGGTCTTCCCCGATGTCATCCCTACCTTGGAAGTGCTGCAACAGCATCACTATACACTAGGCGTAATCTCCGATTGGGGCATTAGCCTCGGTCCTATCCTGCGCCGCCACCGCCTGACACGCTTCTTTGACTGTGTGATTGTCTCGGCCATTGCACGCTACGCCAAGCCATCGACGCTCCTCTATGAGACTGCCCTGCAGCGTGCTAATGCTATTGCTGACTACACGTTGCACGTTGGAGACTCCTACATTCATGATGTGCTCGGTGCCCGCTCAGCCGGTATTACCCCTGTGCTGCTTGATCGCGCCCACCGCTTGCGTAACAGCGATGTTGATTGTATCCTCATTCACTCACTTACGGAGCTGTTGGAGCTACTTGAGCTACCAAGCCCAAGCCAGACCGCCAGCACAGCCCTTGCTTCCCAACCAGCAGAGTCCGAGCGAGGAGGGTCACAGTAGCACCCAAGCACACCGTCCTTACAGGGCTAGATCTCACATAGGAGAAGGAAGAGGTTGGAGGTGCACATCGCTCTCAATCCAGTCCAGATGCTTAGGGCCTCTCCTCCCTGGCTTCCTGCCGTCCCCCCTACTGGCGCGCTACCGCTGCTGGGTTAAAACGATAGAGGCGGGCGGGTCGGTGGGTTCCTTCCATCTTCTTGGCTCCGGTGTCTTCCAGAATACCGGTAGAGAGAATCTTTTTGCGGAAATTGCGCTTGTCCAGCTTGCGGTGAAGAATAATTTCGTAAACGCGCTGAAGCTCACGCAGCGTGAACTGCTCCGGTAGCAGGTTAAAGGCGATGGTCGTGTACTCCAGCTTGCCCCGGATGCGCTGCAGGGTATAGGCCAGGATCTTAGCGTGATCAAAAGCCAGCTCCGGCAGATTATACATGGAAAACCAGCCGACGTCACTGGCGTCATCCGCCGCTCGCACTTGGAGGCGTTCCGAATCGAGAAGCGCGTAGTAGACCACCGTGATCACCCGCATACGCGGGTCGCGTCCGGGATCGCCGAAGGTATAGAGCTGCTCTAGATAGACATCCTGCACGCCCGTTTCTTCGCGCAGCTCACGTTTGGCCGCATCTTCTAGGGACTCATCGATGCGCACAAAGCCCCCTGGAATGGCCCACATGCCCTCATACGGCCAGGAGCGTCGTTTGACCAGCAACACCTGCAGGTCTGACTGGCGGATGCTCATCATCACCACATCGACAGTCACCGATGGCCGCTCATATTTCGAGGGATCATAATGATGGGCCTGGGCTTCAGCACCTGGTGTCTGACTTTGCCCACTGCTCATCTGTTCGTTCTGCTCACCCATAGCTACTGATGATCAGCGCCAATCTGTTGGCACGATAGCAAGGAGACCACTCCGTGATGAGCAAGAGACTAGGCTTGGGATGAGCGGCGCAAGAGCGAGGTGCGTCGGTCTCCTCTGCGGGGCCTTAGCTTGCTGCGAGAAGCGTGCCATCTTCCCCGGCGCCCGCCCGCTCGCTCATCCATTGCGTGTCGTGCCACGCTCCTCACAATGCGTGTCTCGTTTACGCTAAAATAGCTGACTCTGGCGGTCCTGTCAAGTGGCAGCAGGCTGGGCCAGTCCCCTCGATGAAGAGAGGGGAGATGCTAGCCTTCAGCACGGCAAGCCAACCGCTCCAGACGGCACCGGGTGAGCCGGCATTGTCCCCCAGCGACGGCTGTGATATACTGGCACAGGCAGCACAAACATCTGTTCAGTTGTGGGGAGAGCCATTAATGGCAGGCACCGATTTACACCAGATCGCTTCCTACACCATCGTTGAGAAAATCAAGGAGAACGCCAGTAGCACCCTTTACCGTTGTGAGTCGCCGAAGCGCTCCCGCTCCGCAATTTTTATGAAGGTCAGTGCTCTCCCCTTGCTCACAGAAGCTGATCAACGCTGTTTTCAGGAACGTGCACGCCATCTCAAGAGGCTGGCCGGTCATCGCGCTATTGCCTCAGTGCGAGACTATGGCCTCTTCAGAGAGCCCACTAGTGGTCGTTTCTACGGCTATCTTGTGCTCCACGATCTGCCCACTGTCAGCATTGAAGACTTTCATCAAGCAGAGCGCTGCCTGACTCCCGATCAGATTTTGCCAGTGTTGCTTTCAATTGGCGATGCTTTGCATGTGGCGCATCAGCGCAAGGTTGTCCATGGCAATCTTTACCCAGGCTGTATTCTCGGTGAGCCTTCCAACGTCGTTTTAGACGATTTTGCTCTGGCCTGCCATAATGGGAGTCTGACATACGACGATGAGCCTGCCGCTTTGCCTTATAAGGCGCCAGAGCATCTACGAGGCTCACCGCTGCCAGCCAGCGATCAGTACGCCTTGGCAGCTCTAGTCTACTGCTGGCTCTGCGGGCGCCCTCCCTACGAGGGAGAAACGCCGCGAGAGCTGCTGTCTCAGCAGGAACGTCAGCGCTTGATTAGGCCACGTAGCCTGAACGCGACTATCTCCCCGGAGCTGGAGGCAGTCCTGCTGCAGGCCTTGGCTCTTGATCCTGCCGAGCGCTTCCCTCACGTGCACGCCTTCATCGAAGCCTGTTTGGCCGCCATCAGGGGTCTGCCTAATCGCTATCAGTCTCAGGAGCCGGAGAAGACGCCCCCGCCCTCACTGCAGGCTCAGACGCTTTCACCTGCGCTGGTCTCCCCCGCAGCGACAGTGCCACAGGCACCCTTACATGACGGGAGCGCCACCATGCCGCGCTTTACGACCGTCGCTCCGACGACTTCAGTGGCATCAGACCCTGCCTACTCGGCGCCAACCGCCGTGTCTCCGACAATGGCGCAGAAAGCAGTCCCCACAGCTGTGGCTTGGCAGCAGGACGACGAGAAGCCTGCAGAGCAGGAAGAGCAGGCGAAAGGCCTGCTGGCCGTTGTGCGAGCCGATCTGCGCCAGGGCGGTATCCTCTCGCGTAGCCTGCCAGGCTATGAGGAGCGGCCCGCTCAGATTGCTATGGCTGAGATCGTGGCTCGCGCCCTGGAGCAGGGAAGACACGCCATTCTCGAAGCAGCTACCGGTACAGGTAAATCGCTGGCTTACTTGGTCCCCATCGTCCGCTCGGGCCGCGTAGCTATTATTAGTACCGCCAACAAAGCTCTGCAAGAGCAGCTCTTCTATAAAGATATCCCCTTCGTTCAGCAGCATATCAAACCTTTCGAAGCGGCCCTGGTCAAGGGCATGGGAAACTATATCTGCCTCGATCGCCTCGAAAATGAGCGCCTGGGGCTGCAGTTCTACGCCCACAATCGGGAGTTTCGTCGCCTCTATGAGCTGACTCAGGACCCAGACGCTGATTTCAATGGCGATGTCGAGAGCTTGGATTTCCCTCTGTCTCCCGATCTGCGGAGTCGCATCGTGGCTGAGCGTGATCAATGCGCCTGGAGCAAATGCCCTTTCTTCTTCGACTGCTATGTCCGGCAGGTGCGCCTACGTGCCGAGCGCGCTCAGATCATCGTTGTCAATCATACGCTGCTGCTGCTCGATGCAGCTCTGGAAGGTCACCTCTTGCCGGAACGGGATGTCATCGTCCTGGATGAGGCTCATCACCTTGAAGAAGAGGCTACACGCGCCTTTACAATTACAATCAGCCCCAACCAGATTCGGACGCTCCTCGCACAGCGTATGCTCAAGGAGCACAGTCGCTTAAGTCTCCAAGAGGAGGCCGAGCGCGCCTGGCTCACAACCTGGCGCCGTCTAGAGCAGCTAGCTCGCCACTGTGGTCCTGGCTCACGTCTGAACCTGCTTGAACCCTTGGAGGAAGGTTTACACCTGGCTACGGTCTTTTCTCAGCTCGCCGATTCCTTGCGCCAGGAACGCCCCCGCGATCTGCCGGAGAAAGAGAGTACACTCTACGATCGCTTGCTCAAGCGTACCCAGAATCTGGCCGAGCAGGTTCGGACCGTTTTCTCTGTCAATCAACCAGAACGCTACGTCTATTACCTGGAGCGCGTGAATCAAGCTGGTCAGCGTAGCAGTCACATTGAGGTGTCAGCAGCCCCACTGGACGTGACTTCTTGGCTGCGCGAAAAGCTGCTCAAGACGCCAGTCCTGATCTTTACTTCGGCGACGCTGGCAACCACAGGGCCACATCCGCTGCGGCCAGAGGAGAAAGGTCCGCATTTCGCTTATTTTCGCCAGCGCATCGGTCTCAGCTATGAAGACATGCCAGAGGTAGAAGAACATATTCTCCCTTTGACCTTCGACTATGAGCAGAACGCCCTGCTTTACCTGCCGCGCCATCTGCCTGAGCCGGCTTACGGAGTCGATGAGGCCGCGCGACGCTATACTGAGGCCATTGCTGGCGAAATGTTGCATTTGGTCAACGCCTCTCAGGGCCGCGCCTTCTTGCTTTTTTCCAGTCAGCGCATGCTGGACGCTGTCTACGGTCTGCTGCAGCAGAGCACCCTGCCTTTTCGTCTGTTGCGCCAGGGCGACTGGCCACGTAGTGAGCTGCTGCGCCAGTTTAAAGCAGAGCCAGCCATTCTCTTCGGCCTCAAAAGTTTCTGGGAGGGAGTTGATATCCCCGGTGACGCGCTCTCTCTGGTGGTTATTGATAAGCTGCCTTTTGATCCGCCCGATGACCCAGTCCACGCCGCCCGCGTAGCCCTGATGAAAGAGGCCGGCGAGAATTGGTTTGGCTCCTACGTTCTTCCACAGGCTGTGCTGCGCCTCAAACAGGGACTGGGCCGATTGCTGCGCACACGCGATGATCGTGGGGTAATGGCTATCCTGGATAGCCGCATCTATACGAAGAGCTATGGACGACTGATTCTCAATGCCTTACCCCCAGCTCGCCGTACTGATCGGCTGGAAGAGGTCTACCGCTTTTTCCAGAATGGGCGCCCGCCCCGCTCGGGAGCGCACAATTGACGGGTGTTCCGGTACTACGCATTATTGCGCACTCGGTAATATCAATGGGGAAACAGGATCTTTTTCTAAGACAATTGACGCTCCGGGTAAAGCTGCTATACTAGGAAGTGCATTCCGACGCGAGTGAGAGAAGTTC
>NZ_JADGHT010000291.1 GCF_019683755.1 Thermogemmatispora sp.
CCTCACGCCACGGGTGCAGACTCACTGGCCCAAGCTGCACCCTTGGTCCTTACGCAGCTACCGCACGCTCTCTCTTAAGAGGGGGGGCTGCCAGAACTCGGTAAGTTGGCTGGGAGGCAATTTCCCAGGCGCAGAGACTGGCCGTTGATGGGGAACCATCCTCAGCCGCGCGGATCAAAGCGAACGTATACTGCGTCACCTCACGCAGCGGTGAAGCGCTCGGTGTAGGCGGCCAGTGAGGAGCGTACAGCCAGGCGAACATTGCCGGCGTCATCTCCTCGGGCCTGGGTCTAGCTAGGCGCCGTGTCCAGGTGCCCGTATTCAAATAGTATTGGTAACCATTGGCCAACGGCTGCACGAGCCAAGAATGAGTATGGCCAGCCAGAGCATAGCGCAGGCGTGGCTCACGCTGCAGCAGCGCGCACATGCCGGCGGCAGTCGAGTCCAATTGCTGGGTTGTCGATCTTCCAAAGATACGGGCCACTGCCGCCCGCCGTGTCTCCTCCGTAGCCGTTGGCTGGCTAGCTTCTACCAGTGCTTCACGCAACCGTAGATAGTCCTCCATCAGCGCAGCCGTGGCCTGCTGCTCGTCCCAGCCTGGAACCGGTTGCCAGTCCTTTTTCTGTCGCTGCATATCGCGCTGGAAAGCGGCCAAATCCTGCATAGCCTCCTCAAAGAGGCGCAGGGCCATCTGCCTCTCGCTGGGGCGCAGGCCTGCCAAAGGCTGACGAGGCCGGCTAATGAGCCTGACGAGATTCGTCACCACTTCGCACAGCAGCTCGGGTGCCAACAAGGCCAACAGTGCCATCTGGCTTGGATAACTCAAAGATGGCTCCAGATGTTCGAAGTAAGGAAAACGGCGGTGAATCAGCGCCCCTGCCTCTTGATAATACCACGAACCGGCGGAGAGGAGAATCTCCTCGTGGGGAGGCAGCGGCTCCCCGTCAGCGGTCCACAAGCCGGCACTGCGATGGTTCCAGAAATCATAGAAATTACCGTGTTCTATCGCGATGGTTGGCAGCGGCTCATAGCGCGGGCGCTGCCAAAAGCGGAGCTGCTCCTCTGAAGCGGAGGACCGTGACAATACCTGCCTCAAGCGCTGCTGAATAGCGGGAAAAAGCAGCTCAATATCATGGTTGCCGGGCACAAAGGTCAGACGCCGCTGAGGCTGGCTCAGGAACTGGGCCAGCGCCTCAAAGAACGACCCGTGAGCAGCAATGATACGCTCCAGCTTCTCTAACGCCTGAGCTACAGTACGCGTGCGGGCATGCTGCAGGGGCGAGGTTGCTAGAAAATCAAAGCAGTCGCCATTGATCACCAACTCAACCGTGTCATCTTCCTTTCCCTCAGTGAGCAGGCCACCGGGAGAAGCGGCACGCAGGAACTCCTTCCAGGCGCGCTCTTGCTCCTCAGCAAAGCCCTCGAAAGGCACCTGCCCGTCGGCAAGATGGAGATCACTGACGACGAGAATGGTCACAGACATCCAAAAGAACCCCTTCACTGCTCGGAAAACTCGCCTGGCTTTCTTATCAGGTAGCTATCCCTGCCGATGCTGTCCAAAGCAGCAGCCAAACGACCGCTCGCTTCTAATGGCAGCGAGCAGCCGCTAACCTGACATCTGCTCCATTTTAGTATGTTTGTGCGTAGTTGTATAGTGTAGTTAACTGGCGGACAGCGTTCAACTGTTCTGGCCTCACGGGAGGATGCTACCCCCAGGGATATACTCTCGTATAGAGGGACCGAAAAAACGTCTGCTCGTGAATCGCCAGATGGCACCCTTTGCGAGATTAAGCGGGAAGCGATCCGGCTCTCTTCCCTCGGTGAGGAGAAGGCGGCGCTTGGGGTGTCAGAAGAATGCTGGTGATTGCGCCTGTTACGATAGAGCCTGTTACAGGCTAATCCCAACCTCTATGAAGAGTAGGAGAGACTGCTATGGCTGAGGAGCTGGAAGAACTGCTTACAGTGCGTGAAGTTGCGCGCCGTCTGCGCGTGGACGATACAACCGTGCGTCGTTGGATTAAGAGCGGAGCCCTGGAGGCCATCACTCTTCCCCATCGTGGCAAGCGCCAGGCTTACCGTATCAAAAAGTCCACGCTAGATGCGCTCATGAGAGGGACAGCTCCCTCATCGTAAGGAACCAGCCGCTGCCGGGCCCGGCTTGTCAGCATAACCGGCAGCGGCTGGCACCGCTGGCAGACCAGGGCTGTCCCTCTGTGCCAACCCCCCCACTCATCCAGTGCCGATCTACCTCTCCTCACAACCCAGTCAGAGCACCCATCTTTTTCCTTCCGGCAGCCCCCGCCAGCTCTGGGAAAGGATCTGGCTGATGAAGCCAGCCTCTGGGCCTACCTCACTGAACAGAGCAGACCGGCCCCACCCCTATCAAACTTCACCTAGCTCGAATAGATAAATGTATATCTATGCAATAGGGGAGAGCGCTACACTGGAGATAGCGGAGAGCCACCGATTGGGAGAGCGGCAAGCCAAGCAAGCACAGAAGGGAGAGAGACACACTTGGTCAAGATCGCCATTACTGGCGGAGCTGGGTTTATTGGGGCGCAGCTGACCCGTGCCTGCCTGGAAGCTGGCCACCAGGTCATCGTCATTGACTCACTGGCCAACGGCGCACGGGAGCGCCTTGATCCACGTGTACGCTTCTACCAACTAGACATTCGTGACCCGCAGTTACACACAGTGCTCCAGATGGAGCGTCCAGACATTGTCAGCCATCATGCGGCCTGTCGTGCCACACCACTGCCGGGTCAGCGCCCGCTCACCGATGCTGACATCAACCTTCACGGTCTACTCAACCTTCTTGATGGCTGTATTGCAGCCAACGTTGGTCGCATCATCTTTGCCTCTGGAGGCAATGATCTCTATAGGACGGAAGGCCAGGCCCTGCCCCTTGGCGAAGAGGCTCCACTTTGCCCACGACGTCCTCTGGATATCAGCAAGCTCGCTGGGGAATGGTATATTCGCTACTATAGCCGGCACTATGGAATAGAGCATGTTATTCTACGCTACGCTGATGTGTATGGAGAGATCGAAAGACAAACCGCTCAACATCCCTTAACAGAATTCATCTACAGCCTCTTAGAAAAGAAACGAGTAATTATTCGTGCTCCCAAGGGAGAGAAACGCGACCACATTTACATCAGCGATGTGATCCAGGCGCATCTGCTTGCGCTAGAGCGTGGCAGCAACTGTACCATCCATATCAGCAGCGGCACTGCTACCAGTCTGGAAGAATTCTACCAGCGGGCCGCAGCCCTTCTCTCAGCCAGTGAGGTCGCGCCGCTCTACCTAAACGAACGCGGACGGAGTGGGGCTGCCGTTGCCCTTGACAACAGCCGAGCGCGGCAAATCCTTGGTTGGCAGCCAACCATTGATCTTGAAGAAGGGATACGGCGTACGGCTCAGGGCATCTATGCCAATCTGGGCCATAGCCTGCCGCCCGTACCGCTGCCGCCAATCCTACCGCGCTCAGCAGAAGCGCCGTCGACTTCACGCTTGGCCGCCTCTGCCTCGGCCTAGCAAAGACGGACTCAGGCAAAAAAGGCGAAGCCGCCTTGGGTATAAGGCCATGCATCCACAAACCTGCTAAAGTAACCGGACCAGTCGGCAAAGGGCAGAGCAAACTAGCTCTCTCAAGAGAGAGACCTCTTCCTTATGCTAGCAGGACGGCGCAGCGACGGCAGACCGGGCCTTGAACACATAAGCCCCGTTGCGGCCATTCCCTCCACCGCAGCGGGGCTTCTTTGCAAGCAAGGAAGAAAAACTATAATAGAAGCAGAAATCAGAAGAACGCGTTTCGGCTCTTAGCCTGAGACCATAGAGACCTGGCCTGATGGATCAAGCCTATTGTTGCAAGCCACTGACCACACGTGCATACTTCTCTGCCAGAGCCTGAGCCTGCTCGCTCGACTCCGACTCCGCCACCACATGGAAGAGCGGTCGATCAGCATCGGGCAGCACTAGCACCCACTCCTTACTCCCCAAATCGATCTTAATACCATCGATCGGCTTGGCGCGTCGCTCGCGGTATTGCTCGCTCAGAATACGCATCACCTTCCCCTTATGCTCCCAGGGGCAGGCCACACGCGTACGACTCAGGTAGTAGCTAGGCAGATCATCGACCACCTCAGAGAGCTTTACCTCAAAGTAGGCCAGCAACTCCAATAGCTTGGCCACGGCCATCATCCCATCAAAAGCCGGCAGGAACTCCGGGAAAATGAAGCCTCCCTCACCATCGCCGACCAACACCACCCCTTCGCGGCTGGCAGTGGCCATCAGGGCTTGGGGCAGAACGCGCGTATGCAGAATATAGCCATCATAGCGCTTGGCAATATGCTGGAGTGCGCTGGGGGCTGTCACTGGAGCCGCCACTGTTGCCTGATGGAAGCGGCGCAGCGTCAGGCTTGTCATCACCGCCAACATCTTCATACCATCCAAAATGCGCCCGCGGTCGTCGACCACAGCGATCCGCTCGCCCGCCGGATCGATGCGAATGCCCAGATCAGTATGCAGTGCCGCCGTAATTGTCGCCAAGCGCTGCAGATCGCGCTCCACCTCGTCCTTGGTCCGCGTCACCAGCGACTCATCAGCACTCGTATTCAGAATAATGACATCCACCCCGAGGCGGTTGAAGATACCGGGCAGCAACTGGGTAGTACTGCCGTGAGCGTAGTCCATCACGATTTGGAATCTGCGCTGACGGATCAAGCCCTCATCGACCACCTTATGGAAGCCCTCGAGGTAGAGATTAAGGACGCGCTCATTCTCCTGGACCTCGATTGACCCCAGGTCATCGATATAGACGCGGCGGAAATCCTCGCGGAAGTAGAGATTTTCCACCTTGCGTTCTGTCGCCTTATTAATATCGAGGCCGTACTGGTCAAAGAACTTAATGTCAACAATGCGAGGATCGTGAGGGGAGAGACGCACGTGGATACCGCCGACGGCCTCGGTATTGCGCACATAGTAGCGAGCCACGGGGATCGGCACCTGATTAATATCATGGACATTGATACCAGCCGAGGGGAGGCCGGCCACGATGGCCCGCTTGATCATACGCGAGGTGCGGTGTGACGAATCGCGATTCACCGCAACGATGCTGCCTTTGGGGAGAATGGCGCCATAGGCCGCGCCAAGGCTAGCGGCGAATTCAGGAGTCAGATCGATATTGACCAGGCCTGTCACCCCGTAGCGTCCGAAGAGGCCGCGCCGACCCTGTGATCCCCAGATAATGCTATTATTGACCACGGCGCCGGTTTCGATCTCCTTATCGGGCCAGATCTTGACATTGGGCTGAATAATTGCGCCCTCCTGGACGATCGAATTATCGCCGATCACCGAGCCCTCGAACATCACCGCCTTACTCTTAATGCTCGTCGAAGAGCCAACAAGAGCGCCCCGCAGCTCAGCCCGTTCGCCAATATAAGAATTATTCCAAATAATGCTGCGATCTACCTGCGCCCGCTCGTCGACGATCGTATAGTGGCCGATGATACTGGGACCGTGAATAATAGCGCCCGACTTAATCTTACAATCATGCCCCAGGTAGACCGGGCCATAGAGCTGGGCATCCTCGGCGATCTCCACCCCCTCCTCACACCAGACGCTATTACCGATATGGCGGCCCGGAATCTCGATCTGGACGCGACCCTGCAAGGCATCAGCATTGGCGCGCATATACTCGCTGAGATTGCCTACATCGCACCAATAGCCGCTGGCGATATAGCCATAGATGGGATCGCCTTTCTTCAGCATCAAAGGAAAGAGGTCCTGGCTGAAATCGAAAGGCTTATTCTTTTCAAAGTACGTCAACACGCGCGGGTCGAGCACGTAGATACCGGTATTGATTGTATCGCTGAAAACTTCGCCCCAACTAGGCTTTTCCAGAAACTGCGTGATATGGCCATCTTCGTTGGTAATGATGACTCCATACTCTAATGGATTATGG
>NZ_JADGHT010000292.1 GCF_019683755.1 Thermogemmatispora sp.
CACAAGCCCAGGGGTAATCAGGCTTGCAGTGACACGATCATCCTGCAATTTAAGAACGGTTTAACTGGGGTCAAAAGCACAGTTCCTCAATTATCTTTTGGCCGCTGGCCGGTCTCCTCACTGCTTCAGCGCAGCTTCGGGACTCGCTGAGAGGACCAGATTGCTTGCACTTGCTGAGAGGCATGATGTCAGATGAAGAGAGCAAAAGAGGGAGCAAGCTCGCCATTCCAGGAAGCTGCCTGCTCCCCCTAGCCCCTAACATCTAGTGGCAGGCCGTACTGGCATAGGGGTACTCATCAATGCCAGGTCACGCGCTCCAGCAGATAAGCTGGCAGCTCATCGATAGCCACGCGTACCTGAGCCATGGTATCGCGATCGCGCACAGTAACCGTCTTATCCTCCAGGGATTGGAAGTCGACGGTGACGCAATAAGGCGTCCCAATCTCATCCTGGCGGCGATAGAGGCGTCCGATGCTGCCCGTATCATCGTATTGGGCCACCATCAGCCGGCGCAGGCGCTCATAGATCTCGCGGGCCAACTTCACCAACTCCTCATTATTGCGCTTCAGCGGGAAGACAGCGACCTTGACGGGAGCAAGCATCGGATGCAGATGGAGGACAGTCCGTGTCTCTCCGCTCTTACCCTGGGGATCGGGCTGCTCCTCATAAGCATCCAGTAGCAGGTAGAGGAAGGTGCGATCGACGCCGCCGGAGGTCTCCACGATCCAAGGGATAAAGCGTTCTTTGGTGACCTCGTCAACGTAGCTGAGATCTTCGCCGCTATACTGGCTGTGACGCGAGAGATCCCAATCCTGGCGCCAGTGGATACCCTCCCACTCTTGCCAGCCGAGGACTGTCTGATATTCGATATCGAAAGCCTGACGGGCGTAGTGAGCCAGCTCATCAGGACCATGCTCGCGCAGGCGCAAACGATCCTTATGGTTAATCAGCCCGCGGTACCACTCGAAGCGACGCTGTTTCCAGTAATCGAACCAGTGCTGCATCTCGCTCGGGTGGACAAAGAACTGCAGATCCCACTGCTCGAATTCACGCTGGCGAAAGAGGAAGTTACCGGGCGTTACCTCGTTGCGAAAAGCCTTCCCGATCTGGCAGATTCCGAAGGGGATCTTCATACGTGAAGACTTCACGACGTTCATGAAGTCCAGATAGATATTCTGGCAGGCCTCGCCGCGTAGGTACGTCTTCACGCGATCATCTTCAACCACGCCCAGGTAGGTCTCCATCAGCAAATTAAAGGTCCGAGGCTCCATCAGCTCGCCGCCATCGTTCGGGCACTTGCGCTGCTCCAGATTCTCTGGCGGCAAATGATCGACCCGGAAGCGCCGCTTACAGGTCTTGCACTCGACCAGGCGATCAACAAAATTCTGAACGTGACCGCTGGCCTCCCAGACACGGGGGTGGGTCAGAATCGCGCCTTCGATCCCAACAATGTTATCTTGCGTCTGAACCATCGACCACCACCAGTAGCGGCGGATATTATTGCGCAATTCGACGCCCAGGGGGCCAAAGTCATAGACGCCCGAGATGCCACCATAGATTTCCGAGTTTGGGTACACAAAGCCGCGCCGCTTACAGAGCGAGACAATCTTTTCAATGGGTACGAAGGCAGTTTCACTGGTCTGTTGCTGCTCAAGCTGGGTCATAGGTGAGTGGTCTCCTCCTCTGCAATAAAAATCGCCCCAGGCGTTCAAGAACGCCAGGGACGAATATCGCCAACATAAGCCGCCCGGGGCAGACCTCTCTCAGGCGATATGCGCGGTTCCACCCTGCTTCTTCACGCTCTTCCTCCGTGCTCACCGCTAGCAGCAGCGGAAAGCGACAAAGGAGCGAGCGCGAAGCCACTCATTGTCATATACCGGCTCCGAAGCGCCCTTCACCGGTTCTGGATTGCCGGCCTTCCACCAACCGCCGGCTCGCTGATATCCTCGACCGGTTACTCCTCTTCATCATCGCCGGTCTCGTTGTTCAGTTGGTCGGTCTCGCTACTTTGTGACCAGCTAGGAGCTTCTGTGTGACTGGACTGTAGTATAGCAGGGTAGGCTCTTCTCTGCAAGAGGGTGGAACGAGATCTCCCCGACACTCAGGTAGGTGGTCACGGGCCCAAGCCACCAGCTTCGCTGGCGATCTCTGAAAGCGCGCAGCGCCTATCTCTCACCACAGGGCAGCGAGGCTTGGGAGGCTTGGATCAGTGCGCCATTGGGGCTTGAGGCTTCCGGCAGCCTGACAGCCAGTCCTGCTTGCCCCCTTCCTCCTTTCGTGCTACAATGAGGCAATGAAGTACAATGGCTGTACAAAATCTCCTACGCGGAAGATGGTTCTTCATATTGAGCAGCATCGTAGTCTGTTTTCTGGTAGCGCGTTAGAGAAAGGTTGAAATGGGCAAGAGAAACGTGGAGGTTGGACCTGAGATTCAGGGAGAGATAGAGACATTTGCAAGTAGGTATCCATTTCCTCTTGACACCTTTCAGAAAGAAGCCATAGCGCACCTTGCGCGGGGACGGTCAGTACTGGTGGCAGCCCCAACAGGTACGGGGAAAACACTCGTAGCCGAGTATGCTATCTGGAAGGCCCGGCAGCAGGGTGCACGCGTAATCTACACTACCCCGTTGAAGGCGCTCTCGAATCAGAAGTTCCGCGATTTACGCGCTATCTATGGGCCGGAGGCGGTTGGTCTCGTCACAGGGGATATTGTGGAGAGAAGTCGAGCGGCGATCGTCATTATGACAACCGAGGTCTACCGCAATATGCTCCTAGAGGAGGGGGCAGAGGACGGAGCTTCTTCTCTGGCCGACGTGGCCTATGTCATCTTTGATGAACTGCACTATCTCAGCGATCCTGAGCGCGGTCCCGTCTGGGAGGAGGCGATCATTTGTTCCCCTCCTCATGTACAGCTCGTCGGCCTCTCAGCTACGGTTAGCAACGCTCAGGAGCTGGCCGATTGGATTAGCCGGGTGCATCGTCCTGTCGCTCTCATTGTGCACGAGGAGCGGGCCGTACCATTAGAGCACTACTACTTTCTCGATGGTAAACTGCATCTGGTTCAGGATGCTGCTGGGCGGCGTGTCAAACGCTTCCCTAATGTTGGCGGAGAGGCCCGCTTGGCGCGGCGCTATGCATTCGATCGTGATTGGAATGCATTTGAGAGAGAGGATCATAATGCAGAGCAGACAGGTGAACAAAATAAATCTGAGTTAATACAGTATAATGAGCATATTGGTAGCGATGTAACTAGTGAAGTTACATCGGATGCTAAGGACAAAACGCGCTCGAAGACCAAGCGGGTCCGTCCAACGTTGCGGCGGGCGCCTGAACCAGGTGAGGTGCTCACGGCCCTGCGTGATGCTGATCTCTTGCCCTGTCTCTACTTTCTGCCGGGGAGGCGGGCTGTTGAGGAAGCTGCTATGAGCGCAGCACGCCATCTTTTCACCACGGCGCAGGAACAAGAGCATATTCGTGAAGAGATTCGTGTCTGGCTGGAGCAATTGCCGCCCGAGGACCGTAATCTCCAGCAGGTGCATGCTCTAGTCAATCTTCTCCCCCGCGGCCTGGCTTTCCACCATGCTGGGCTCTTGCCAGGCCTGAAGGTGCTGGTAGAGACCCTTTTTGCTCAGGGCCATTTGCGGGCGGTTTTCGCCACCGATACACTG
Organism: Thermogemmatispora sp.; assembly: GCF_019683755.1. GTDB lineage: Bacteria > Chloroflexota > Ktedonobacteria > Ktedonobacterales > Ktedonobacteraceae > Thermogemmatispora. The sequence goes on from NZ_JADGHT010000292.1 coordinate 3,669, forward strand.
GCGCTTGGCATCAATATGCCTGCCCGTTCTGTAGTTGTAGGGAGCCTGAGCAAATTCGACGGGGTAGAGATGCGTCTCCTCACGCCGAACGAATATCGCCAGCTCACTGGACGAGCTGGCCGGCGCGGTATGGATGTCCGTGGGGCTGCAGTGATCCCATACTCGCCTTGGGAGCCGTTCGAGGAGGCTTTTGCTCACGTTACTGCTGAGCTGCATCCGGTCTGTAGCTCCTTTGTAATCCGCTATAATTCCATTCTTAACCTCTGGCGCGAGGGAGATATTGAGCATCTCCGACGTATCTGTGCCTCGAGCCTGCGCGAATATCAGCGCTATCGTGCCTGGGAAGAGCAGGAGCTGCACCTTATTCGACAGGTGGAGCATCAGCTCCGTAAGGGCCATAAGGTGAGCAAGAAAAAGCTCAAAGCGGCGGAGGCGGCGGCGCGAGCGCTGGAACGTAGCCAGCGACGCCGTGGCTGGCTGCAACTGAGCCGCGAAGGGAAAGAGGAGCTAGAAGGCACAGTCTTTGTCCTGCGTGCTTTGGGCTACATTGGGCGTGACGACCGACTCACTCTGCGTGGGCGTCTCCTGCGTAGCATTTTCCATCCCGCAGGCATCCTCATTGTTGAGCTGATCATGGATGGGGTCCTGGATGAGCTAACGCCGGCGGAGCTGGCGGAGGTCTGTAGCTGGTTCACCTTTGACAACGACCGGCGGCTCTATAACCGTCATGTCCTGAATCCGCGCCTCAAGGAGGTACGGCGCGAACTTAAGCAGGTTGAGAAGCGGGTCTGTGAGATGGAGGAGATGGCAGGTCTCTCGCTAACGCCGCGCATCGTGCCCGAATTTCATGGTGTAGCTCTCTCCTGGGCGCGTGGTATGTCCCTGAACGGCTTGTTACGGCGCATCGATCTGGCCGAGGGAGATATTCTGATGTTGCTCAACCAGACCATTGACCTGCTACAACAAGTGCAGGGAGCCATTGGCCAGCTCTTGGATGCGCGTGACCTCTGGCCTGAATGGTTGTCAACCTCCCCATCCACCGCTGGCTCTGATCTCAGTCGCAATACACTCAAGCAGATGCAGCGTCAGCTTGCAGAGTTGCAGGAACAGCAGGAACGCCTCACGCGTCTACGTCCGATGTTTGCCCAGGCCAGTGCCTCGCTGATGAGGGGCATCATTCTCCAAAGCCGTACTGTGCCTTCAATGGTGGCGCGTATTGCTGGGGAAGAGCTGCCCTTAGATGCCGAAGAGGATAGTGATCCCCACGAGGCCCTCCAGGACCTCATTGAAGGAGCGTAGCCTGCGCCTAAAGAAGCGGTCAACAGATGCACCTCGGCCTGAGCCAGGACCCTTGGCTGCATGAACTATTGACTGCCCTCCTGGACCGGCTGCAAAGGGCTGGGCGCCTCAGGCGGTCACCAGGGCACTGGCTCTGAGGCGTTCAGCTTTTCCCCAAGCGAAGATAAGCGGTCTCTTCCCACATCTCCAAAGGCTACAGGGGGCAACCTTAGCGCCAGGTACCTGTTGGCTATTGACTTTTCACAACGTAACGTGTATAAATATATGACGATTTGAAATGGGCTTACTCGGCAAGTTTGTGGACAAAGGGTCTGGCTCCATCATGGCATTAGTCAGTTTACGATTATTGACTCTCCATCTCTTATGGGAGGTGGATTGTTCATTCTATAGATGGGGCGGACCCGGTGTCTTGCCTGGGGAAGAAGATTTTTCCTCACCCCTGGAAACAGGGGTGGGGAATTTTTTTATAGCCTCAGCCAGGACAGCCCCTCGCTCCTTAGCAAGCAAGGAGGAAACTCGCAACCGCCCCGCTTCTAGCTTGACGGAGGTGGAGCACTGACAAACATATGACCAGTCAACAGGTCGTGCTGAAAGGCTAGCTGGAGGACAGCATGAATCAAGTCATCACGCATCCGCCAGGCTCGCTTGAGCTGATCAGCGGAGATTTCAGGGGCAAAGATATCCTCTCTCTTGATCAATTTTCAGCGGCTGATCTCTATAGGGTCTTCGCGCTCGCGCGCAAGATGAAAGAGTTGGTCCTTGCGGGTGAGCCTTCCCAACTGCTCGCTGGTCAACTCGTAGCCCTATTGTTCTATGAGCCCTCCAGCCGGACTTTTGGCTCCTTTGCGGCTGCCGTCAAGCGTCTCGGTGGGCAGACGCTTGATATTCAGAACCCGGAGGTAGTCAGCTCGGTTCGGAAAGGTGAATCGTTTGAAGACACGATCAGCGTCTTTGAGGCCTACACACAGGCGATTGTCCTGCGTCATCCTGTGC
>NZ_JADGHT010000293.1 GCF_019683755.1 Thermogemmatispora sp.
TCCCTGGGCCTATACTAGGCAAACTCCATAAGTATCGCATACCAGCAGAGGTTCTCTACTATGGCAGATAGGAATGCACCAGGAGCAATTGAGGTTGTTAAGACCCCAGACTACGAAGCGATGGTTATCGGGGCCCATCCTGATGACGCTGATTTTGCCGCCGCGGGAACGAGCGCCCTTTGGGCTCGTCAGGGCAAGAAGGTTGTCTGGGTCATTATGACCGACGGCACAGAAGGCACTGAGGTGCCCAGTATGCTGGACAGTGAGCTGATGGTCATCCGTGAGCAGGAACAGCGCATGGCTTGCGAGGTTCTTGGGGTGCAGGCGGTAGAGTTCCTGCGCTTCCGCGACGGCCACTTGGTCAATAACGATGAGACGCGTAAGGCCGTTGCGCGCCTGATTCGCAAGTATCGCCCGCGTATTGTAATCACGCACGATCCAACGCAACATATTTTCGCGCCCGATCCTGACGAGGAGCCAGACGAGACAGCCTATCTCAATCACCCCGATCACCGCGCTACGGGCAATATTGTGCTCGATGCTATCTTCCCAGCGGCGGTCAATCCCCACGCTTATCGCGAGCTGCTCGTTGAAGGCTTTCTCCCGTATCAGGTTCATGAGCTGTATCTGTTCAACAGTGAGCACGATAATACCTACGTTGACATTAGTGAGACAATTGAGCTGAAGGCCAGGGGTCTGCAATGTCACGTCAGCCAGTTTGGTCCCCAGGCGAATCTGCTGGAGGGCGTGAAGCGCTGGGCCGCCGAGACAGCCCGTGAGGCCCAACAGAAAAAGGGTCTCCAGATGCAGTATGCCGAGGGCTTCCGACGGATCAAGCTCTATATTCCTGGGAAAGAGCGAGGACAGCAGGAATCAGCTCCGAAGGCTCAACAGGAGTAGCTATCTTGTCAGCCTCGCTAGCCGCCCCGGCCTAGCTAGCAGCCACCAATTGGCTCTTGAGCCTGGGAACTTTTGGGAACCAGGGATGCATGTGGGGATGTCTGGGAGTGGCAAGCTCTACTAGGTACTGGGGAAGCACTGGCGCAGTGTGATCGCTGTCAGGAGACTTGCGGCGTCAGTACGGCGTAGAAGCCTCCCCAGAGCTGCAAAAAGCGTGAACGTGCCATTGACGTGTAGTTGAGGCGCGAGGAGTCAACCAGATAGACCGTGCTCGCTTTGCCACCACGTACTACCAGCAGGTGACCCCCAGGGAAGCGATCGGGCGGGAAACTCACAATCACTGGGCGCCCGCCGTTGGCAATGGCCAGGATCTGATCAAGAGAGAGATTATGCCCCCAGAGCGTATTGAAGTGGAAACGGGCGGCAGTACGAGCAATGCCCACCTCTTCTAGCAAGCCCTGGTCAGGCGTGATTTCATGGAGCGCCGACTCAACCTTGAGGATGTCGGCGATGCGGTAATGATGGCCATAGGCGTTGATGACTACCGTCATGGCGGCGGCGGAGCAAGCCGAATAGGCCCAGGTCTGATACTGTGCCGGGGAGTCATACTGCGCTGGATCAAGCTGATTGATGCGCACCAGATGACTGGAAGCCTCATAGTGAGGGGGGGAGACGGAGGAGTTAGAGGTTACTGTGGCTGCCGGTTCGGCCGTCCACAGATAGGGAAGGACAAAGCCTACGCCGCGAGAGAGGAAGAGCTGCGACCCAAGGAAAATCACGATCAGAAGGGAGATCAGCCCGACCAGGATGACCTTCCACGGAGCTTCTCGCCACGGGAACGGGCCTGCACCATAGAGGCGCTCAGGAGCCACCGAGAGCGATAGCGCGCTCACGTTGCGTCGACGCGGTTGGGCTATAGTCGCGACCTGACGTGCTCGTAAGCGGGCCGGGCCTGGAGTACGTAACAGGCGTTCTGCAGCTGTTGGACGGCGCCGCTTGGTTGCTAGGTATGGACGCGCAGAGAGATAGAGGCCAAACAAGGAGACGGTCAAGGCGACCGCAAAGAGCATGAGCACGAGCACAGGCATCGATACAGGCTCCTCAGCATCGCCAGGTGTCACGTCTCTCGACCGGCAGTCAGGCTGCAGGACGCGCCATTTTCCTGGCAGGCGGTATAATGTAGCCAACAGTCTGGCTAGAAGCAAGTATAGCATAGCTTGCGCCCGGCGGACAAGGCGTATCCTGAACAGGGGACAGACTGCCACGTGTTTTGTACACTGGCGCCCCCAAGGACCAGGACAATGATAGCCACCTTTCCTTTATACTATTGTGCTCGATTGAGGTTTTTTCGCTCTCCTCAACTCCCCTACTTTTCCCCCTTTTCGGCTCCTGGCTGGGCGCTGTGTTATGATGAGCCATGAAGGATGTGCGATGATTGGCTCCGAACAGGAAGGAGATCGACAGAGCAAGCCAGGATACCACTCTCTTCAGTGGTGTGCGGCGAGGAGAGAGGGTTTTGACGATGGCCATTCTGGCCGGTTGGTTAAGTAAGCAAGCCATACCAGAGGCGATCATCGAAGAGCGGCTCCTGCGCATGGCTGCGGTGCTGGAGCAGCATGGCGGCGAGCGGGCAATGGTACTGCAGCCCGGTGCTGGTCTGGTGACCTTTGCTGATCCGCTGGCAAGCCTGGGTACTCAGCAGAATACGACTTTGCTGGATTGGCTGCCAGGTCAGCATACCTTCGTCTATCGCCGTCCGCTTACCGGCTGGCACCCGCTCTACTATGTGCAGGACTGGCCTGAGCCAGGGGACCTGCTCTTTGCCAGCGAAATTAAGGCGCTTTTGGCCGCGGGCGTGCCTTGTCGCTTATTTCTGCCAGCGCTGAAGGCAGTGCAGCGCTATGGCTTTCTGCCGGCCCCCTGGACAGCCTTCACCGGTATTGAGGTTGTTCCTGCTGGTTCCCTCCTTCGCTGGCAGCAGGGACGTACACTTGTCAGAGAGCTGTATGATTATCGTCTGGCGCCATCAGATGCTACCGAGGCTAGACGGGAAGGCGTTTCGGACAGATGGACGGCAATCTTGAGCGAGCTAGACCAGGTGCTCCGTGCGCAGTGTGAGCGCCTGCTGTCACTGCCTGCGGCTCCCTTGCTGGTGTTCACTGCTGGCACAGGAGCTGCCGCTCTCAGCGCGGAGCTGCTGAGTTGGGCCGCCCAGCAGGAGCTGGGGACTATACCTATTCTTCAGGTCGCTACCTTAGCTTTTCCCGGCCAACGTCGTGCTTATGCAGCGGCAGAAGCTCTGGCAGAGCGTCTCAAAGCTGCTGCCCTGGCTATTCGGGGTGTTGATGCGCCAGAGTACTGGCTAGCAACGCTGGATGCCCTGGAGGCTCCTTGCGCCCATACTTTTCCTCTCGCCCTGCATCAGGCCCTGCATACAGCCAAGGTTGAGAGCGGAGGGCGTCTGGCCTTGGTCGGACTTGGGGCTCGCCCGTTGCTGGCCCCGCCGCCTTCTTTCCCTCTTACAAGTCAGGAGAGTACTGAGCTGCTCCAGTGCTATGGTGCACTTCTGCGCGGCAGACCGTCCAGGCACCAGCCTCATCTAGATGAGGAGCCTCAGCTCTGGACCCCAGAGGCCGTACGCTCTTTGGCTGAAGGTCCGACCTGGGAAGAGACCCGCCATGCCCGACGCCTGGTCCGTAAAGCTCTTGCGCTTCCCCAGTCCTGGCAGCGCTGGCGCTATCTTGATTTGCATCTGCGCTTGCCCGACCTGCTGTTAGTGACGGCCCAGCAGTTGGCGGCTTTTGATCAACTGACCCTGGCGGCACCTTTTGCGCTTCCAGAGCTAGCAGAGGCCCTGGCTCCCCTACCTCCGGCTCATAAGCGTCTGGGTCTGGCCGCTCAGACCAGCGACGAGAGCCAATCTCAGAAGCGCGTGCTCGCGATGCTGCTCCACAGTTATTACAGGGCGCCGGTGCGTGGGGCCTGGCCGGCCACGGCCCTTCTCAGCGCGCCTTCCCATTCACTGGCAGCCGAGATGACTGGAGCCGTCTCCCTAAGCAGTGTCAGCCGCGATCTCCTAGCAGAGACCCTGGCGCCAAGGGCCCTGGCTCAGACAGGTATTTTTCTTCCCCAGGCCGTCGAAGCGCTAAAAGAGCGTTCCCGTGGCGGCAGTGTGCCACGGGAACTGGTGCTAATCTTTACAACACAGCTGCTGTGCAAGCTTTTCGGAGCTACGCTCTAACGCGGGTCCGCAGCCAGCGCACCTCGCAATGTCTCTTTGCGGAAGCTTTGTCGTGGCAAGAGGGCAAAACTAGCCTCGTAAGCTCGCTAGGCTTGGCTGGCTAGGCGCGACTCGTATTGTGCACGCAGCACCTTCTTATCGAACTTGCCGACGCTGGTCTTGGGAATGGCTTCAACAAAGATCACTTCGTCCGGCAGCCACCACTTGGCAACCTTCGGACGCAGGTACTCCAGAATCTCCTCGGCGCTCACCTGGCCAGCAAACTCCGGCTTCGGGACGACACAGGCAATCGGGCGCTCAGACCATTTCGGATGGGGCACGCCGACAACACAGGCCTCCAGTACCTTGGGATGCCCCATGATGAGATTCTCTAGCTCGACCGAGGAGATCCACTCGCCTCCCGACTTCACCAGGTCCTTCGTGCGATCGACAAGCTGGATCATGCCTTCGGAGTCAACGACGGCGACATCGCCCGTGCGCAGCCAGCCATCGACGAACTTCTCACCAGAGGCCTCATCTCTGTAGTAAGCCCGCGCTACCCACGGACCGCGTACTTGCAGCTCACCGAAGGTCTGGCCATCCCAGGGCACTTCTTCGCCGCTCTCAATGTTGACGACACGGAAGTCAACGCCAGGCACAACAGTACCCTGCTTGGCTCGAATGCGGAACTGCTCTTCAGCAGGCAGGTCGCTCTGATAGCTGCGCAGGCGCGAGATAGAGGCCAGCGGTGAGGTTTCGGTCATGCCCCAGGCATGAATAATGGTAATATTCTTGCGAGCAAGGCCTTCGATTAGAGACTGAGGAACCGCAGAACCGCCACTGATAATGGCACGCAGGGCCGAGAAATCAAACTGCTCTTTCTCTAAAACGTTGAGCAAGCCAATCCAAATGGTAGGGACCCCAGCGGCCAGCGTCACGCGCTCCTTCTCCATCAGCTGAGCGATACGCAGGGGATCAAGGAAGCGTCCCGGCATCACAATGCTTGATCCCATCATGACACCCGCATGCGGAAAGCCCCAGGCATTGGCGTGGAACATCGGCACAACCGGCAGAACTCGATCGTGCTCACAGAGACCGGGGCCATCGGCCAGGCCTACTCCCATCGAGTGGAGGAAGATCGAACGATGGCTGTATACCACGCCTTTGGGATTCCCCGTCGTACCGGAGGTATAGCACATGGCAGCCGCGGTATTTTCGTCCAGCGCGGGCCAGGCATACTCCGCTGGCTGCGAGGCGATGAAGTCCTCATAGTCCACTACGGGATGCAGCTTCTGGGGCTGATAAGGTGGTTGACCCATCACCACATAGAGCTTGACCGTCGGCAGTCGATCTGCGATCTGCTCCAGGGCCGGCACCAGGTCGCCATCGACAAAGATGACACGGTCCTCTGCGTCGTTGATAATGTAGACGAGCTGCTCGGGGAAAAGGCGAATATTGAGCGTATGTAGCACGGCCCCATAGCAAGGGATGGCAAAATACAGCTCCAGATGGCGATAGGTATTCCAGGCAAAGGTTGCAACGCGGTCGCCTTGGGCAACGCCCGCCTCCTTGAGGGCGTTCGCCAGTTGCATAGTACGCTTGCTCCAATCGGCGTAGGTGTAACGATGGAGACCATTCTCCGTCTGGGTCACGACCTCCTTGCGGTAAAACAGGCGCGTCGCCCGATTGAAGGCATGTTGCAGTGTCAGCGGGTAGTTCATCATCAAGCCTTGCATGTGCGCATCTCCTGTCGTGGATCAAGCGTTACGACATCGTACCGTGGCGGGGCATGGGCCGGGACCGCAACGCCCTGCTCTACAGTAT
>NZ_JADGHT010000294.1 GCF_019683755.1 Thermogemmatispora sp.
CGCCAGACGGTGGATGTTGGCGAAATCGATATGCTGAAGTGGTGATTTGCTATGTACGGTCTGTATGAGTACGCCTGGCTCATTCTGGCCGCTCCGCTGGCGTCGTTCGCGGTGATCGTCTTTGGGACGCGCATGGCCGATCTGTGGAGCCGCCATCATGGGCAGACGGCGCAGGACTACGCGGCCTACCTGCGCGAGGCGGACCCGGCCTTTGCCGCCTGGGAGGCAACGCGCGGCGCCGGCGGACATGCTGAGCAGCAGCACGCCGCTCATGCGGCAGGGCACGCTGAGGACGCGGCGCACGCGGGGCATGAGGGAGAGGCGGGACACCAAGGACACCACGGTGATCCCTACGATGATGATCCAACGGTGCCGTATTTGACCCCCTGGGCGAAGTTGAGCGGCTACGTGGGTATTGTTTTGATGCTCTTCGCCTGCCTCTATTCCTGGTTGCTGCTCTTCGCTTCGCTCGGTCTGCTCCCCGGTACTCCACGCCTGCCCGAGGGAGGAATCACGCTCTTCTCCTATACCTGGGGCAGCGATGCCGCCTTCCAACCCTATACCATTGCTTTCCACCTGGATAATCTGGCCCTGGCGATGACGGTGGTGGTGACAACCGTCTCTCTGCTGGTGCAGTTCTATTCCCAGGGCTATATGGCCCAGTCCGCCGGCTACGCTCGCTTCTTCGCTTACCTGTCGCTCTTCGCTTTCTCAATGCTGACCATTGTCTTCGCGGCGAATTTCCTGGTGATTTTCGTCGGCTGGGAGCTGGTCGGCTTGAGTTCTTACCTGCTGATCGGTTTCTGGATCAATAAGCGGGCCAAACCCGCTGAGGAGCGCCCGGCTCCCGCCAGCGCTGCGCTGCAAGCCTTCGTCATGAACCGCATCGGTGATGTGGGCTTTATTCTCGGCATTATGATCCTGTTCGCGACGACGGGCACCTTCGATTTCGCGACGCTGGCCGGTAGCGGTCCCCACGGGGTGGCCCAGGCTTTCGCCGGTAATCAGGCGCTGCTGACCCTGGCGATGATCCTGGTCTTCTGCGGCGCCATCGGGAAATCAGCCCAGGTGCCGCTGCATACCTGGCTGCCGTCGGCGATGGAGGGTCCGACCCCGGTGAGTGCTTTGATCCACGCGGCGACGATGGTGGCCGCCGGCGTCTATATGGTGGCGCGCACCTTCGCGCTCTTCTCCGCCGCCGGCCCGCAGGCTTTCGGCGTGGTGGCCTGGATCGGTGGTATCACGGCCATCTTTGCAGCAACGATCGGTCTGACGCAGACAGACTTTAAACGGGTGCTGGCCTTCTCGACGATCAGCCAGCTCGGCTATATGTTCGTGGGCCTCGGGGTGGCTGGCACGGAGATCGGCCCGGGCGCCGGTATGTTCCATCTGTTCACGCATGCTTTCTTTAAGGCGCTGCTCTTCCTGGGCGCCGGCAGCGTGCTGCATGCGCTCCATCATGCCATGCACCGCGAGGTCCAGGATATGCGCTTGATGGGCGGCCTGGCCCGCTTTATGCCGATTACGGCAGCGACCTGGTTGATCGCCGGCCTGTCGATCTCCGGCTTCCCCTTCCTCTCCGGTTTCTATAGCAAGGAGACGCTGATTTCGCTGGCCTTCGAGCATGGCGATTATGCGCTGTGGGCGATTACGCTGGTGACTGCCGGGCTGACGGCGTTCTATATGTTCCGCGCTTTCTTCCTGGCCTTTGGCGGTAAGGGCGGCGCGCTTGGTGGCATCTGGGGCGGCCCTTATCGGGGTGAGGGAACGCCGCATGAGTCGCCAGTGACGATGACGCTGCCGCTGGTGATTCTGGCGATCTTCTCGATCTTCGCCGGTTACTGGGTGGGTTTCTTCCAGTATCTGGACCCCCATGCGCCGCTGCTGGATCTGGGCAAGCTCTTTAGCGATGGCTTGACCTGGCTGGGCGTGGCGCTCTCGCTGCTGGGCATCGCCTGGGCCTATGTGCTCTATTGTGCGGTCGGCTGGGAGCGGGTTCATAAGGTGGTTGAGGCTAACGCGGTTCTGCGTTTCTTCCATCGTCTGCTGCTGCACCGCTATTATGTGGATACGCTCTATGACTGGATTGTGCGCTATGTGGTGCTGGGCCTCTGCCATGTGGCGGCGGCTTTCGATCGCTTCGTGGTGGATGGTATTGTCAATGGGGTGGCGAGCCTGGTCATGGAGCTGGGCAGCGGTCTGAGGCGCGCGGAGACCGGCAAGGTGCAGGCGTATATGACGGTCTTTTTCGGTGGGATCGCGGTCTTTGCCGTGGTTGTCTTTGTGCTGGCTACGCTCAGATAGAGGGGAGGGAGCGCTGTGATCTTTGCCTACGATCTCACCTGGATTCTCTTGCTGCCGACGCTCGGCGGAGTGCTGGCGATGGCGGCGCCGGTCCGTCTCTCACGCTGGCTGGCGCTGGCCTTTAGCGCGGCGACGCTGGCGCTCTCGCTCTGGATCTTCCTGCGGATCGCCGTGGCTACCGGCTACCATTTCGGGTCGGTGACGGACCCGAAGGCCGATCCGGCTTCGATCGATGTGGTGCAGCTCCCCTGGATTCAGTTCCAGCTTGGGTCGGTAACGTTCCGTATCGATTATTATCTGGGCGTGGATGGCCTGAGCCTGCCGCTGGTGATCTTGAATGCTTTGCTGACGGTGCTGGCGGTGATTGGCGGCTGGGAGAAGCCACGGGTGAAGGAGTATATGGCCCTCTTGCTGCTGCTGGAGGCGGGAGTAATGGGGGTCTTTATGGCCCTGGATCTGCTGCTCTTCTTCCTGTTCTGGGAGGTGGAGCTGGCGCCGATGTTCTTGCTGATCGGCATCTGGGGCAGCGAGACGGTAAAGCATGGGATGCCAGGCCGCATTTATTCGGCTTGGAAGTTCTTGTTGTATACCTTCTTCGGCAGTATCTTTATGCTGGCTGGGATCTTGCTGGTCTATTTCCAGGCCGGCCAGAATACGGCCAGTCTGCCGGTCTTGATGCAACACCTGCTGCCAGCCAGTACAGGGGTGACGCTCCCGCTGCTCGGGGTGACGATGGGGTCGCAGCTGCTGGCTTTCTTGCTGGTCTTTGTGGCCTTCGCCGTCAAGATCCCGATGTTCCCGCTGCATACCTGGCTGCCAGATGCGCATACAGATGCCCCCACTGAGGTGAGTGTGATTCTGGCGGGCGTGCTGCTGAAGATGGGCGCCTATGGGCTGATCCGCATCTGCCTGGGCCTCTTCCCGGATGGGCTGCAGCAGTTTGCGCCCCTGCTGGTGGTGCTGGCGGTGATCAATATTCTGTATGGGGCGGCGATCTGCCTGGTGCAGAAGGATATGAAGCGCCTGGTGGCCTACTCCAGTGTGAGCCATATGGGGGTGATTCTGCTGGGCGTGGCGGCGGCGGCGATGGCGATCCACACGAGCAATCCCGATGTGGCCCACTTCGGAACGGCGGCTTTGATGGGGGCAACGGTGCAGATGATCAGCCACGGGCTGATCACAAGCCTGCTCTTCTTCTGCGTGGGCGTGATCTACGATCGGGCCCATACGCGCGAGATCGAGATCTTCGGCGGGGTGGCCAAGCGGATGCCGCTGTGGGCGACGCTCTTTACGTTCGCCGGTCTGGCATCGCTCGGTCTGCCGGGTCTGGCGGGCTTCGTGGCGGAGTACATGGTCTTTACGAGCAGCTACCGCATCTGGCCAGTGCCGACGGCAATTGCGGTCTTTACGATGATTCTGACGGCGGCTTATCTGCTGTGGATGTTGAAGCGGGTGCTGTTCGGCCCCTTCAATCTGCGCTGGAATTGGCTGCCCGATGCTTCCTGGCGCGAGGCGATCCCGCTGGTGACGCTGGCGGCCTTCATCGTGCTGGTCGGGGTCTATCCCGGCTTCTTGTTGGATGTCATCGTGCCGGCTCTGCATCATCTGCTGCCGGTGGCTACAACAGCGCTGGGTCGCTAGGTAGGAGGCGCGTCTATGGCTACGGGTTTTAAGGTTGCTGATCTCTACTTGCTCTCGCCGGAGCTGAGCCTGACGCTGTTGGCGCTGGTGGTGATGGCTGTCGATCTGTTTGTGAAGCGCCGCGCGGTGACGGCGGCAGTGGCGCTGGTGGGCCTGCTGGTGCCGGCGTTCTTTACAATTTCGCTGATTCTGACAAATACCGGTTCAGCCCGCCATGCGTTCTTTAACATGCTGGTGGTCGATAACTACGCGCTGTTCTTCAAGGTGGTCTTTCTCCTGATCGCGGCGGTGATGATCCTGTCTTCGTACTCGTACGTTTCGAAGTACGTGCGGGGCGCGGGCGAGTTCTATACACTGCTGCTCTTTTCGACGACCGGCATGATGTTGATGGCCAGCACCGGTGAGCTGATTTCTCTGTATATCTCGCTGGAGCTGACAAGCTTCCCGCTGTATGTGATGGCCGGGCTGCTGCGCACCGATCAGCGCTCGGCGGAGGCGGCGGTGAAGTATGTGCTGCTGGGGGCGATGTCCTCGGCGATCCTGCTCTACGGGCTGGCGCTGCTCTATGGATTGACGGGGACGACAGATCTGCTGAGCATCGCCGGGACGTTCGCTAAGGGCCTGCAGGATGGGAATCTGTTGGTGATTGTGGCGGATATTCTGATCCTGGCCGGCTTCGGCTTTAAGATTTCGGCGGTGCCCTTCCATATGTGGGCGCCCGATATCTATGAGGGGGCGCCAACGCCGGCAACGGCTTTCTTCTCGGTCGGCTCGAAGGCGGCGGGCTTTGCCGGCCTGCTGCGCATTTTCTTCTACGGCGGGCTGAATCTGCGCGATCTGCCTCAGCTGGTGGTGGTGGTGGCGATTATGGCCATCCTGACGATGACGCTGGGCAATGTGGTGGCGGCGGTGCAGTCGAATGTGAAGCGTATGATGGCCTATTCGAGCATTGCGCAGGCGGGCTATCTGCTGGTGGGCTTCTGCGCAAGCCTGGCAACGGGCCGCCCCGAGGGCAATGCCGCTGTGCTCTTCTTTATCCTGGTCTATGTGCTGACCAATCTGGGGGCCTTCGCGGGGATTATCGCCCTGGCCAATGCGACGGGCGGGGAGCAGATCGAGGACTTCCGCGGGCTGGCACGGCGTGAGCCGCTGGTGAGCCTGGGTACGGCGCTCTGTCTGTTGTCGCTGGCGGGGATTCCTCCGGTGGCCGGTTTCTGGAGCAAGGTCTTTCTCTTCAGTGCGGCCTGGAGCCAGGGGGTGGAGATGAATCAGCCCTGGCTGCAGTGGCTGGTGATTATCGCCTTGCTCAATAGTGTGGTGTCGCTGGTCTACTATGGGCGCATTGTGAAGGCAATGTACTTCGATGCGCCGCCCAAGGAGGACCGCCTGTCGACGCCACTGGGCTTGAGTTCGTCGATCGTGCTGGCCACGGCGGCTCTGCTGGTGCTGATTGTGGTGGCGCAGGTGGTGCTGAATTGGGCGTTGCCAGCGGCGTCGATGCTCTTCGCTTCGGCGCAGGGCGTGCTGACGGCGCTGGGCCACTAGGGAGCCTTGCCAGCTCAGGATAGTGCGCTACGGCTATAGGCTCTAGCTAGCCAGATAGACAGCTCGAAGGAGGACGGTTCGTGAGAGCGAGCCGTCCTCTTTTGCTGCGTGGCTGGTTTGGCCGCGCTGTTTTCGACAATGAAGCAGGCTTTCTGTTTACGTGTTCTCTGAAGCGTATGGGCAGCGGTCGAGGCGCCTCCTGTGATTGCACCTCTAGCAGATGCCTAGTTCGAGGCCGAGCCGCTGCACGCTGGCATCGGTCGGCGCCTTCGCGCTCAGGCTGGCGTGCAACGCTCTCAGCTCCGGCTCCACTTTCGCCGATCCCGTCTCTTGCGCCGCCTCCCACGCCTTCACCCCCAGCCAGGCACTCTGCTCTACATCCCCCTGCGCCCAAAACAGCTTCGCCTCCGTCACGTTCAGGTACA
>NZ_JADGHT010000295.1 GCF_019683755.1 Thermogemmatispora sp.
TGGCGGTGAGTGTGATCATGCTCCTCGACTTTGTGGTGGTGAGCATCTGGGGTCTGGTTCCCAACATGACCGGAGCAACGCTTTTCGGCTATCTGGGGACAATCGGGGTCTTCCTGATTCTGGTGGCTTATCTCCTGACGAATGTGGGGGCGATCTGGTTCTTCTTCTTGCGCCGGCGCCTCTGGAGCTGGCAGTGGCTGATTCCTCTGCTGGCGATCGTTTTCTTGGGCTACACGCTCTACAGCAATATTTATCCGATTCCGGCTCCTCCATACAATATCTTTCCATATGTGGCGCTGGCCTGGCTCTTGCTCGGGCTGCTTTGTATTATCGCCAGTCCCTCCCTGGCGCAGCGCATCGGTCTGCATCTGGAGGAGAGTGAGGGGCTGCAGGCAGGCAGCACTGAGGTGGTCACGGATGCACCGGCGATCAGGCAGCCTGATTGAAGAGGGAAGAGAAAAGGGGCTTAGGGCGAGAAGCGTGGCAGATTGGCAAATCGGAGGAGCCTTCACAGCCCCGTCTCAGCAGGCCATGAGAGAAGCAGGGCGAGGGCACGAGATCCTGAGCCATGCTAAAATCCTGGTCCCCTGGTCCGTAATACGATATATGCGCGTCGACTCGCTTGAGCTGCTGTCGATTGATGATGCGCACAAATTGCATGCCTTGTTTGAGGCTTAATACAGCCTGGCCAAAGGTATACGGCCAAAAGAAAGGAGCTTTCTACCGGCCATGACGACAGGTGTTCCAAAGACAGGGCGTACGATCCACATCCGGCGTGATCAGTGGCATTTGGCTTGGGACCATAGCATTCCTCCCATCGCCCGGATTAGCTCGGGTGAGGTGGTGGAGTTTGATATGCTGGAGGCTTCCTGTGGCCAGATTCAGGCCAATAGCACGGTCGACGCTATTCGCTCGCTCGATTTCTCGCGCGTGGATCAGGTTCATGGTCCGATCTACGTGGAGGGAGCCGAGCCGGGAGATACGCTGGAGGTGGAGTTTCTGGATTTGCAGCCAGCCGAGTGGGGTTGGACAGGCGTGATTCCGGGCTTTGGTCTGCTGGCCGATGAGTTCCCCGAACCGGCGCTGAAGATCTGGCATCTGGAGGGCGGCGCCGATGGCTGGGCCGAGTTCGCGCCTGGTATTCGCATTCCCCTGGCTCCTTTCTGCGGAGAGATCGGTGTGGCGCCGGGACAGCCCGGGGCACTCTCGACCATCCCTCCCTACCGCCACGGCGGGAATATGGATACGCGCCACCTGACCAGGGGAACACGCCTCTACCTGCCGGTAGAGGTGCCTGGAGCCCTCTTCTCGATGGGCGACGGTCATGCCGCCCAGGGCGACGGCGAGGTCTGTGGCACCGCGATTGAGACGCCGATGCATGCGGTAGTCCGCTTAACGGTGCACAAGGATCGTCCGGTGCCAGAGCCACAGTATTTGACGGGCGGACCGCTCATCCAGCGCACCAATACGGCCCCCTACTATGTGACCGACGGCATCGGCCCCGATCTGATGGAGGCTACACGCAATGCGATCCGCCATATGATCGATTACTTGCAGCGCACCTACGGCCTTTCGCGCAGCGACGCGTATATGCTCTGTAGCGTCGCCGTCGATCTGAAGATCTGTGAGGTGGTGGACGCGCCTCACTGGGTCGTCGGGGCCTTCTTGCCAACGAGCATTTTTACAAAGTGAGGTGCTGGGCTGGGCTTCCTTTGAAGCGCTCGCCGCAGGAGCCTAGACCCGTGCAACCCCAGATCAAGCGTGCCGGTTCTCCCCTCCTCGCGCCGCAAGAGGAGAACCGGCCTTTTTTACAGCGCTGGCAGCCCCTCTGCTGGCCTGCTTGATGAGCAGAGCCAGGAGCGAGGGCAGCCACATTTTACACAGCACAGGTCTAGCGCCCTCGCCCACTGGTGGTCACCGCTGGTGTAGGAGTGGTGAACGGCTGAGCTAACAGCGGAAAGCCAGCAAGGCGAGCTGCTGTAGCAGGTGCTACCATCGCTGCGGGACCGCTCTGGGAGCCAGTAGCCGCTCTAGCTTGATGGGTGGCTTTGGCAGCGGTCTGTGGCCCTTTCAGGGTAATCACCTGGTCCTTATGGATGTCGCTATGATAGTGCAGGGTGCTGACGCCTTTCAGGTGCAGGGCTGTGGCGTCAATGGTAATGTCGACGGTGGGAACCATGCCGCCCTGCTTGCCTATAAGGACGCTGTAGATGTTGGACGGGTCTTTTGGATTGATGTGGGCATGTGGCACATACCACGAAAGTCGGATATAGGAAGTGCAGTTTTTGGGGGTGACAGTCAGGCCTCCCCACATGGCGCGCCCGGGTAGATCGCTCTGTAAAGCTGTTGGCGGCCCTACGCTATCAACGGGAGGATTCTGGTAGCGCGGTCCCAGGGCGTAGTTGCCACTTGGGCAATAGCGCGAGCCGTCAGGCGGGATATAGTTATAGCTGTCGCACTTGCTGCCGGCGATTGGCTGCTTTGAGGATGGCGACGAGGTTCCAGTCCCAGGAGGCGATTGGGTGCTGCTGCGGCCTGCGCTGCAGACAGGTTGGCCGGAGTCAAAGCCGCCGCCATCGATGAATTGGGAGCCTGCGGGGGCGTAGACACGGATGTAGTCGCTGTAGGCGTCAAAGCCGTAGACGGGGCCACGCTGGTCATAGTCAAGGATAATGGTCAGGTTGTGTGTGGCACCTCCCTGGGCGTCGAGTGTGATCGTGTCCTGGAAAGTGCTATGGACATACTGGCTGGCCTTGTTAACGCTGATGTTGGCTTGAACCACGTGGAAGCCATCGATATTCTTGAAGCTATTGATAGCGCCAGAGTAGCCTTGTTGTACAAGCCAGGCTTCGACAGCCGGATTAGTAAAGTACAGCTCCAGGTCGCGCGCCTGAATATCCTTGACGGCTCCTTTGACGATGTCGAGCAGCTTGCTGACGGGCAGATGCCGCACCTTGTCAAGCAGTAGCTTGGCCACCAGCGAGGTAAAGGCCTTGCGGGCATCGTGCAGGCTCTTGCCAGTGATCTGCTCTTGACGCGCGATGCCGGCGGGATCTTGTTGGTAATAATGGAGGCGATCGGCCAGGTTCTGTGAGGTGATTGTCTCACCGTACTCCTTGACGACGATCGGCCCGGTCACATCAAGGATGTGGGCAATGAAATTAGGGGTGAAAGCGATGTCGCCGTCAACGGGACCACCCCCCTCATCTTCAAAGACCTGGATATTGATGCGCGCTGTCGTGGGATAGTCGCCGGAGACATTGGAGTCGCGCAGGCCGAAGTTCCCCATGTGCATCCAGCTATAGCCCGGTGGGGCCTGCCGCCCCATTTGGAAGCCGTTGCCAGCGTAGTCGAGTTTGGCAACGTCGCGCAGCGCTAGCGCCCCAACGACACCATTCTGTACGTCGACTACCCCATACTGACCGGTAAAGCCTCCTCCGGGACGCAACTCGGCGTTGTCCATCGTCTGCAGGAGATAGCGTCGGTGCCCATCGACTCCCAGCAACCAGGAGACGAGCGGAATGAGCTGCTGCACCTGGTTGATCTGCTGCCGCGCCTGGGGAAGGGCCTTGACTATGCTGGTGATTTGCTCGCGTTGATGGGCGTTAAGGATGGGCAGTTGCTTGAGATCAACGGCCCGCATCTGTTCCTCGATATCTCCGATATAGTAGAGAGCATGCACCAGTGACCCCTGCACGGTGGTCACGTCCTGGGCAGTCAGCAACGGCTTGCTCTTGTCGTTGCTGCTTAGAGGAGAACCGTGGATAATGCTGGCTGCTAGCAGGCCGACGCCGCTCATTTCCTCTCCCATGCGCGAGACATCGAGCGCCACCTGTACGAGATGCCGCGCCATGTCGAGGCTGGACGCATACTCAGGCGCAAAGCTCTGGATGGCGTCACGGACGTCAGTGCGTTCGACAAGCTGCTGAAGCTGGAGGAAGTCTGCGCCCGCCTGCCGGAATTCCTGGCGAGCACGCTGTAGCTTGTCAGCTTCGAGGGCCGCCAGGGGATTGCTTTTGTCTAGTGTGAGCAGGTCTTTGACGTTCATGAGGTGCCTGACCCCATCTTCGGCAAGGCCCTTGACGTTGCTGTAGGCGCTGTAGGCGGCCAGGGCTGCCCCCACCGGCGGGAGCAGGCCGACAATGAGCGCTAGTAGCACAGCGAGAGAGAGATAGGTACGGAAACGATGATGCTTGCGCTCTTGCTGGCTGCGCCCGCGACGGCGCTCACGAATTCGACGAAGCTGCTGAGCAAGACGTCGATCAAGTAGGGTTCGACGTCCCTGCCTGCTCTCCCGGACTTGACCTTTGGCCAATCCTAGCACCGTCGTCGGTACGGTGGCCAGGTCGACTAGCTCTCGTTCATGGCCAGGGAAGAGGTCGATCTCAGCCTCATCGTGTAAGGGGGCCGGCAGCATGCGCTCATCAAGCAGGGTTGTGGGTAACTCCTCAGTCTCGGGTGAGACCTTCTCTTCAGAGGTCTCTTCTTGGCTGCTGGGCGGCCAGGCTTGCTCCCTTTCCTGGTGAGTCTGCCCCTGATCTGGCCCTGGCTCTCGCTGCTCTCCCTCTGTGCTCAGATGCGCTGTCGGCCTATCGGCCAGGCTCCGCCCGTGATCATCGCTTTGTGCGCAGGCCGACCTGTCTTCTGCCGCCTGCACTGCGGCTGAGGTCCGATGACGCTCCAGGGATACAGTTGCTTCGCGCTCTTCATCTGTCTCGGCTTCAATGTCCCCCTTGGGATTTATAGCAGAGTCCTCAGATGCTTCTTCATTAGCTTCTCTTTGATCTGTTACTTTGTCAGAGTCCGATGTATATTGTTTTTCTTCTTTATCAGTTTCAGTAAGATGTTGCTGGTCACTGTTCTTGTCCTGACCGTTGGTTTGCTCCGAGGTTGGAGGCTCTTCTGCGCTGAGGGAGGGAGCGCCTGGCAGATGGCCATTGTGGCTGGCAGCTTCAGACTCAGGCGCCTTTTTGTCAGTCGTAGCCGGAGCGGGCTGAAGGCAGGCGGATCGCCTAGGAGACCGCGGTCCCTGCAAGGCCGCTAATCTGACTGTTGGTTCGTCTTCCTCTGTAGGTACTCTCGTCTCCTCGCGGTCATGCCCTCTGGCACGCTGCTCTGTCTCGTCGGGCCTGTCCGCGCTTGTTCTCTGGGGATCAGCCTCCTCTGGCTCTGGTCTGGTATCTGTGGCCTCCTCTGTACTCTCGCTGATCATCGCTCCTGGAATGAGGGCGCGAAAACCCCAGAGCCGCCCATCAGGATGGCGCTTGAGGCATTTTTCTAGGAGCCGTGCGAGAGTCTGCCAGGAGAGACGATACTCAAGTGTAATCTCTTCAAGAGGCTTATCAGTCGTATAATAGTCAATTACAGCCCTTTTGCGTTGCTCATAACGTTGCTTTTCTCGCTCTCCGAGCAAGGAGAGATCAGCTTCGGCCCACGTCATGAGGTCATTACGGCGTGGCCGTGGCGGAGAAGATGCGGCGCGTACCCCAGGCAAGGCTTTTACCTCCATACTTTACAAAGCCACTCATCCTCGTGGATCGACAACAGTGTTTTTCTAAAGGAATGACTTAAGATACTAGTTTAGCTCAAGCAGCATCCGTTTTTAGAAAAAGCAAATAGAGAGACACATAGAGCGTACTCTCACCAGATCAGTGAGAGTTGTAAAGATAATCGTTGGAAATTGTCAGTAGGACCTTCACAGTCAGGCACTACAGTCACAGTTAGTGGCTCTCCCTCTCCTACTATACAGGACGCTTGAACCCTCACAGACGTTGCAGATGCCGCTTATTATATCGGAGTCTGTGCATATAACGAGGCAGGCGTAGCATTTTTGGATAGGGAGAGAGGGACGAAAGAGCCGCCCAACGGCTCGAGAGCGAGCGCGCTCCCATGTTGGGACGGCTCATCT
>NZ_JADGHT010000296.1 GCF_019683755.1 Thermogemmatispora sp.
GTATATACATCTTGGGCAGCCAATCTGTCTGCTATAGCTTGGAGGTGAAAATAAAAGGAAATAAAACAGAAAAAGATATAGAAAACACATTTAATCTTCGCAAGTTTTCACACGGTGAAGAAAGCACTGTCAGCATGGGGACATTGAAAGAGATGGCCTATCTTGTACGCAGAGGACCACTCCCACGCCTTCCCTCACTTAAGTATGTCCCGGTGCGCTATCGTCGATGGTTGCCTCTCTCTGTGGCTAAACGCTATCAGTGCCTGGTGATTGGCGCTGCCCAGGGCGTCGCTACCGTGGCGCTGGCCCGTCCAGGTGACGCTGCTTTCTATACCCTCCTTGAAGAGATCACCACCTGCACAGTCTTTCCCGTGCTTGTTCCCCCATCATCGCTGCGCTTAGCGATTAAGCGCCTTGAACGCGACCAGCGGCGCCTCAGCCTGAGTATACACCCCACTGATTTTTTGCCCCCCTACCAGATCAGGACACTGTCACAGCTTTCCCTCTTTTCATGAGAGCAGGGAGATCGAGCGCAGGCCCCCATCTTATGCTTTTCTCCAGGCATCACCGCATTTCAACCAATATGAGCATCAGGCAAAAACCCGCGAGTGCTATTGTGCTCCTTAAGAGGCAGGCATGGCAGTCAGCTACTCACAGGCAGACTGCCATGTAGCCAAGCGCGGCGTTAGCCGCAATACGGCGCACTCAGGAGGTGGCTTTTTATGCGCATACCACTCGTGGACCTGCAGGCGCAGTATCAGATCATCAAGGAAGAGATTCGTACTAGCCTGGATAAGGTTCTGAACGATATGGAGCTGTTCCTTGGGCCGCACACCTCTGCTTTTGAGGAGGCTTTCGCCTCTTACTGCGGCTGTCGCTATGGCATTGGGGTCTCATCGGGCACCGATGCCCTGACATTAGCTTTGCGCGCCTGCGGCATCGGCCCAGGCGATGAGGTGATCACAGTGGCCAATACTTTTGTGGCGACTGTCGAGGCCATCGCCCAGGTCGGAGCCAAGCCGGTCTTTGTCGATATCGATCCTCAGACCTATACGATCGATCCCGAGCAGGTTAACGCGGCCTTAACCCCCCGTACACGGGCCCTGTTACCAGTGCATCTTTATGGCCACCCCGCTGAAATGGAGCCGCTGCTAGCCATCGCCCGCCGCGCCGGCCTGCGCATTATCGAAGATGCTTCCCAGGCGCATGGCGCTCTGTATCGGGGTCGCCGTGTCGGCAGCCTTGGCGATATTGGCTGCTTCAGCCTTTATTGCAGTAAGAATCTGGGCGCCTATGGCGAGGCTGGTATCTGTGTGACCAACGATGCCAGCTTGGCCGAACGTTTACGTATGCTGCGCGATCATGGCTCTCGCATCCGCTATCATCATGAGCTGCTGGGCAGTAATGCCCGCCTCGATGAGCTACAGGCTGCCATCCTGCTCGTGAAATTGCGCCATCTGGAGCACTGGAACGCTGCCCGTCAGGCCCACGCACAGTTCTATAGCGAGCACTTGCGCGGCATTGTTGCCGCCCTGCCTACGGTGCGCCCCTGGGCCACTCATGTCTATTGCTACTATGTGATCCAGGTCGAGGAGCGCGAGCAGCTCCGGCGCCTCTTGCAGGAAGCCGGCATTAGTTCAGGCATTCACTATCCGGTCCCTTTGCACCTCCAGCCCGCCTGCGCCTACCTCGGCTATCAACGCGGTGCTCTTCCACATACCGAGGCCTGCGCCACACGCATTCTGTCATTACCCATGTATCCAGAACTCTCCGAGCAGCAGCTGAGCTATATCGTGGAGACGGTGAGCAGCAGTCTCAAGCAATCTGGTGCTGCGCCTGCCCATCCTTGAGTGATCTGGTATCTACTCGCTTGCTTGTTTGGACACAAGGTCCCAACCCGCGAGGCGGCTATCGTCACGCTCTTGAGACAGGTCTCTGCAGAGGGCTAGAGCGGCCTGGAATGGCAGTCGGGATGAGCCTGCTACTGAAGGTGTTTGCCATCCGATCTGATCCGATCCGTGCGCCGGGGTGCGCTACTGGGCTGCCGCTGGCAGCCTGCGAGCCGCGCAGCGCTTCAGGGGTCCCGGTCCCATCTGGCGGCAGCTTTGACCCCTTGCAGCCTGCTGTTGGCCCCTTGAGATAATAGCAGAGCTTTGACAACAGAAATGGAAACGGAGGAGGTAGATTGTCATGGAAACCCTGCGCTTCGCCATCATCGGCTGGGGCTATTGGGGTCCCCGCTTGGCGCGTAACCTTGAGTCGCTCCCTTATGCTAGCGTAACCTTGATTGTTGACAGCAATCCTGCTTGCCAGTTCTCTCCTTCTCTGCGTCATCACCCCTGGGCTCGCTTTACTACCTCCGTTGAGGAGGCCTATCGCTCCGAGGTGGACGCCATCGTTGTGGCAACGCCAGTCAGTACCCACTATGCTTTTGCCCGTGCCGCCCTTGAGCATGATAAGCACGTACTCGTCGAAAAACCCTTGACCACCAGTGTGGCAGAAGCTGAGGAGCTGGTTAGTCTGGCTCAGCAGCGGCAACGCATCTTAATGGTCGGCCATACTTTCGAATACAGTCCAGCAGTCAATGAGTTGCGCAAGCTGATCCGCAATAATGATTTGGGCAAGATCTACTGCTTCGAAGCCATTCGCGTGAATCTGGGCCTCTTCCGTCAGGATACCAATGTCATTTGGGATCTCGCCCCCCACGATATCTCAATTTTGCTTTATCTGCTCGATGAAAAACCAACAGAGGTGCGCGTCCAGGCCCATGCCCATCTGCAACCGCATATTCCCGATATTGCACATCTGGATTTAACGTTTGCCAGCGGCATGACAGCCCACGTTCATGTAAGCTGGCTCCATCCCTGTAAAATTCGTCGCGTGACCATTATCGGCGATCAGCGCATGGCAGTCTACGATGATACGAATCCGGCTGAGATGCTCAAGATCTATAACAAGGGGGCCGATGTGCATGCTGATCCCGTTATTTCTTATCGTAACGGTGAAATTACTATTCCTCATATCGATTGGATCGAACCATTGCGCTTGGAATGCGAGGATTTCGCTAATGCGATCCGTACAGGGACACAGCCCCGCGCTCATGGACTGGTCGGCCTGGAAGTCGTTCGCATCCTGGCGGCAGCTCAGCAGGAGCTTGAACATCAGACACGCCAAGAAGCCAGACTGATCAGTCAGCCAGCTAGCTTTGCCCGTTGATGACTAGACGTTTTTCACCCTCGGGCACTGGATTTCAGTTCAGGGAGGGAAGGCAAGTCGCTATGAATCTGGTGGCCTTTTCTCTGCGCTCCAAGGGAGCGCATAATTTTCTGCGCCGCCTCTGGACTGTCTTCGCTCGCTTCGGCCTCACAGAGCGGCGGACTGCCCGGGCTTTGCAGACACTTGTCGCTACTCTGCGTCACTATGGCGCTTACCCCACTTTCTTTATCCCTGCCGCAGTGTTGCGCCGCCATGTTTCTCTGTTGCGCCAGATCGCTTCCAGCGGCGCAGAAGTCGGGATTCATGGCTATGTCCACAATGATTATCGTACGCTGACGCACCAGCAGCAGGAAGAGCAAACACGCCTGGCAATCGCTGTCTTCAGGCAGAACCACATCCCTTTTGCTGGCTTCCGCAATCCCTATCTCGGTTGGACAGAAGAGGCGCTGGAGATCTTTGCTTCGCTGGGCCTCACCTACGAGAGCAATGAAGCTGTGATTCACGACGTGATCGACCTGAAGGCGTTCCCACCGCGGTTGTGCCGCGGCTACGAGAAATCCCTACGCCTGTTTCAGGCGGTGCCGCCAAGCATTTATGACCTGCGGCCACACTGCGAAGGACCTTTAGTTCGCCTCCCTACAAGTATCCCAGATGACGAGATGCTCTTCGATCGCCTGCGCATTACTGAGCCTGGGCGCATCGCTGCCATCTGGTCAACGATAATGGCACGTATCTACGCACTGGGAGGACTCTATACCCTCAATCTTCACCCTGAGCGGGGCTTGCTCTGTCAAGCAGCACTTCGCAGCTTGCTTGACTATGCAACGAGTCAGCCGGAACCCGTCTGGATCGCCCGCCTGGAAGAGATCGCCCACTGGTGGCGCCAGCGCTGTGCCTTCCGCTTTGAGATCAGTGCCGCAGGTCCTCAGCGCTGGCGCGTTTGCTTGCTCAGCTCTCCGCGCGCCCAGGTGCAAACCAAATATCTGACGGTGCTGGCCCGCTCTGGAGAACTCGCGGCTAAAGAGGATCAGAGTATCACAAGAGAAGGACTGCAGCGCCAGGAGTGGCTTGTTGAGGCCGCGAGCTGCCCGGCGGTCGCCCTCTCTCCCGCTACTCCCCCAGCCGTGATGGCCTTTCTCCAAGAACAGGGCTATGCCGTGACTCGGGCTAGCGGCGAGAAGGCTTCAGACTATAGCCTCTTTCTGGATCTGCCCGATGGCCTGGGAACGACACCGGCTCAGCAGCGAGCACAGCGCCGCCAGCTTGTTGCTCAGCTCGAAGCGCTGTCAGCCCCGCTGCTCTCGTTTGCACCCTGGCCAGCCCCCTATCGGGCTGCCTTGGCGATCAGCAGCGATATCGATTCGGTAACTATCCAGGATTTCTTTTTGCGCATCATTGAAGTTGCTCGCGCTAGCCGTCCCAAGCACTGAGATAGCGACTCACGGCCATTGCAGGGTGAGGAAATGGAGCGGGCGAGAGAAACGCAGCCCACTAGAAGCAGACCTGACTCATATGACCTCAGCGCCACTGGCGCATAATGTTTTTTCCTTATCAGCATCTTCATATAGTTTTTGCCCTAATTAATCCAACAGATCGGCAGAGAGTACTATATGCTGATATTGTCTGACGTTCTTGGTTCTTAAGTTAGTAATAGTACCTACTATCTGCTTCATCTGTAAAAAATGCCAATCTATCACGTCCATACTTAGGGGGTTAACAAAATGGCGTGTGTGAGAACCACCAGGAAAAGGATAGGTCTATGCCGTCTCAAGAAAGACAGCTGCTGCCCTTTTATAGCACAACCCAGCGCGTCATTATCGCTCACGAGGCAGATATTTTCTGTCGCGGACTGCACAGTCTGCTAGAGACCTGTGAGGAGTTTGAAGTGTTGGCAGAGGTGAATTCCTGCACTGCATTGCTGGATGCTGCGACCAAGACTACCGTTGACACTGTTCTGATTGACTGTGCGTTATCAGATGGGGATTGTATTGAGTTGACACGCCGCCTGAATGAATCTCCTTCCCCTCCCCATGTGGTTCTCTTGGCCTCTGGCATCAATAATGAGTTGCTCTTGCAGGCCCTGCTCAATGGGGCCAGCGGTTACCTGACTAAGGATACGCCCGGCCATCAGGTGCTCGCCTGTCTGCAAGGATTGCGTAGAGGTGAGTTGGCTTTAGTCCCCTATGTGGCTGGCGTGGCTATTCGCCTACTGGTATGGGAATGCTATCGCTTGGCCGCTACCCTGTCCGCCCATACCTCCACCATTCGCCCCTCGCAGCCCCCTACCGTGGAGGCCCAGATAGATCCTTCTCAGCTCCAGCCAGAGACCCTTTATGGAGAGTCGCACAGGCCAACAGCCTGGCCCCATTTAACGGCGCAGGAGCAGAAGATTCTGCGGCTGCTGCGACTCGGCCTGAGCAATAAGCAGATCGCCGCCCGGCTCTCGATCTCCCCCTACACAGTCGGTAAGCATGTCCAACACATCCTGCGCAAGCTCGGGGCCAGTAATCGTACCCAAGCCGCCTCACATACTCCATTTGAGGGACCTCAAGCAAGGGATGAACAGTAATTATTGACAAGTTACTGCTTTTCAAAATACTTCAATTGAGTAGTTGTAAATTAGCAGATCGTTGTGTTTTAATACTAAAGAGTTGAGCGTTTCCTGGAAGGCAAAATCTTCTAC
>NZ_JADGHT010000297.1 GCF_019683755.1 Thermogemmatispora sp.
ACCTTGAAGGAATTATACACAATGGCAGGGCCGATAACAAGCCTTGCCTCCACTCAATTCTACAAATATTATCACGAATTAACTAGTACGGCCCTGTAAGACTAGCAACTTCTATCGTTAGCAATAAACCGGCTTCAGAACAGCATTCATGCTACGCCAGGCCAGCCATCATCAAATCTTAAAGCTAGTTTAACAAAGCCATAACATTGGTGCGCTACGATTCTGCTAGAACTGGTTTAAGTCGCAAACATGTCCCTAAAGCAAGGAGACACATCGCATATGGTTGATGGCGGAGAGCCATCCCGGATTGCAGCCGTGGATAGTGCTATTGAAACACGCAAGTCTGTTTTACACGCCCTTGATAACAGTAGCCTTTCGGGCTTCCACTGGAAAGCGATGATCACCTCAGGCATGGGCTTCTTTACGGATGCCTATGACCTGTTTATTATTGGTGTTGTCCTCGCGATCCTGACGCCCCTGTGGCATCTCAGTAACTTCGAGATCTCCCTTGTTGGCAGCACCTCGCTGATCGCTGCTGCTCTCGGGTCGATGATCTTCGGACGCCTGGCCGACTTTGTGGGGCGGCGCTCGATCTACGGCTTCACACTGCTGGTGCTGGCGGCAGGCGCCCTGGCCTCGGCACTAGCGCCTAACGTGCTCTGGCTGATCATTTTCCGCTTTATTCTAGGCCTGGGGATTGGTGGCGACTATCCTCTGAGCGCAACGCTCATGAGCGAGTACGCCAATCGGCGCGATCGCGGCAAGCTGGTGACGATGGTCTTTGCAATGCAGGGAGTCGGCCTGATTCTTGGTCCCCTGGTAGCCATTGGCCTGTTGCTGGCTGGGCTAGATCACGATCTGACCTGGCGCATTATGCTGGCTCTAGGAGCCGTGCCTGCCCTGGCTACCTTCTATCTGCGTCGTCAGATTGCTGAGACGCCCCGCTTTGCCCTGATGGTGCAGGGCGATCTAGAGACCGCCGCAGCGACAATCAGTCAGGTGACAGGCCAGAATGGTCACAATAGCGCTCGGCCCTTGACTCAGTCCCAGACAGCGGGCCGCGGCAGGTCCTCCCACACTGAACCAATCAAGACGAAAACTTCCAAGCGCTCTTGGCTCCCGCTACTCGGACGGCCCCCTTACCTGCTCTGGCTAATTGGTACCGCTGGCGCCTGGTTTCTGCTCGATATCGCCTACTATGGTACGACGATCTCCAGCCCGCTGGTGCTCAAGGCTCTCAATGCCCATTCCAGCCTGCTACTCAACATGGTCTATACGCTGCTGATCTTCTTGGTGGCTGCTTTCCCTGGCTATATTGTGGCCGCGCTGACCATCGATCATCTGGGTCGCAGGTGGATTCAGTGTGTGGGCTTCGCCATGATGGCCCTGGCCTATGGGCTGCTGGCGGTTTTCCCGAGCTTGACTCAGCTCACAGCGCCTTTCCTGCTAGTCTACGGTGTGAGCTACTTCTTCACCGAGTTTGGCCCGAATGTGACGACCTTTGTCTACCCCGCTGAAATCTTCCCGGTGATGGTCCGCTCCACCGCGCACGGCATTGCCGCCGCCTTGGGCAAGGTGGGCGCCTTTATCGGAGCCTTGATTTTCCCGTTCCTGCTCAGTAGTTTCCATCTGCCAGGGGTCATGACCTTCACCGCCATTATCTCGGTGGCGGGACTGGTCCTGACCTTGCTGACACTGCCCGAACCTAGCGGTCGCTCTCTGGAAGAGATCTCCGGAGAGTACAAGCTGGTCGAGCAAGAAGCATCTGTACCCTCTCCCTTGCTGACCGAGAGCGTAGCCGTTGGTGAGCTGGTCTCACGCTAAGCTAAGCTGGCAAGCGAGAAACGTGGCTCACAAGTTGCCCGGACAGAAGCTGAGCACCGACCGCTACTGCCTCTGCGGGGATGCGAAGAGCGTTAGCCAGCAACGTGGTAGAAGACGACGACGGCGTGTACAATAGCTCCTGAGAGTGAAAGCACGCCGTCTTTTCTTTGCTGGCTGTGAACTGCTACTGCTTCGCCGCAAGAGGTCAACACCAGCCCGCGCTGAGGCGGAGAACCAGGCTGGCTGAGTCTTAGAAAGGGGAAACCCGTTGCCATGAATATTATCGAGTTTTTCCGACTAGAGCAGCGCCGCTTGCATGAATGGATGCGCAATAGCGTCAGCGATCTCAGTGTAGAGGAATGGCACTATCAGGGACCAGGACGCGTCAATACGATTGCCTTTCTACTTTGGCACTGTGTGCGCACTGAAGATAACATTTTGCGCTTTATTTTACAGGGACGGCAGCCAATCTGGAACGAAGAAGAGTGGCCAACACGCCTGGGCTTGCCGCCGCGTGTTCAGGGTACTGGGATGAGTACTGAGGAGGCGCGGCAGCTTCGTATCGCTGATCCTTCACTGTTTATGGAATATGCGGCTCGTGTCTGGCAGGAATTTGAGGACTACCTGGCTGCGGTGAAGGATGGTGGAGCCGAGCTGTCTGCACGCATTGTTAAGGTGAAGCCCCTTGGCGAGATGCCGGCTATCCAGGCCATCGGTCAGATTTGTCTCACGCATTGCTTCACCCATCTTGGCGAGATCGCCCACATTCGGGGTGAGCTGGGTAAGCCAGGTATGCCCATCTGACCGCGCTGCGAGACGGCGCGGGCGTCATTATGACCTGGTGGCCACCCTTTATTGAGCTTGCTCCCCTGGCTACTCGTAACTACTCGACGCCAAGATCCCAGGCCTGCTGTAAATCGGCCCGCGAGTAGCACTGAAAGGCCATCAGCGTGTGTGTGCGTAGAATGGTTGAGATGGCGGTCATCTGTCCTGTCACTACCTCAGCCAGATCCTCGTAGCGGGGCAGACGCAACAGTGCCACCAGGTCATAGTCGCCGGTAACTGAATAGACCTCGGCTACGCCTGGGATCTCTAGCAAACGCTGGGCTGTCTCATTAATCTGTCCGCGCTCAACGTTCATCAAGACCAGGGCCGTAATCATCTCCTCATTGCCTCCTTCTGGCTCTCTTCCGAAAGACAGCTTGATCAGTCGAGCTTCTGCCTTGCTCAATGCGCGTGGCAGTGCTCACATTGGCTCCGCTGCCACTGCCGATCAAGCCAGCCGTGGAAACCGAGTGGCTGGCAAGAGCCAGGCAGCATTCGACTCGGCACTAGAGGCAAGCGTGAGCGCCGTCTCGCGCTTGTACGCTTCTCAGGCGGCGCCCACGCCTACCCTGCCGCTACGCTCAGCTTCTCTCAAAGAACCTCAGCCCTACCTGGAGCTTCCTTCTCTGCTCCCTATGCCTGGAAGACGGGGGGAGGTGGCACGCTGGGTAGCTCCATGCTTAGCCCAATGCCCTTCAGCTTCTTTCTGAGCGACTCGATGGCGTAGCGTGGTGTTTGCCAGGGATCAATACGTGCTGCCAGGTACTGTGGAATCTCGCGCTCTGGAGGTGTGAGACCAGCCAGCGCGGTCGGCAGATATTTCTGGACAGCGGCGTACACGATGCGTGCACGCTCGTGATCCTGCTGAATCATATCGCGCAGGAACTTGACGCCAAAGAGAACATGACGCGACTCATCGCGTGCAACCGCCGTAAAGCCGGCGCGGAAAGCGGGGAAGAGATTGAACTGCCGGTAGGTCTCCAGAATAGAGCGCTGACCAGCCAAAGCCATCGTGCCCTCAACGATGATATGGTAGAGCGTTACCCCCTCGATGAGGTGGTCAAGCTGGCCCGGCTCCTGGCGGATACGTTCAGCAACCTCCGCCAGCGCTTCGATCAGAATAGCGCGCAGGTGCTCATTCATATATCCGACAGCCACCTGCAAAGCTCCGTCCAGGCTCTCCTGCTCAACACCCAGCACCTCGCGGAAAAAGCGATCGAAAAAGACGGTGTGGCGAGCCTCGTCGACGAGCTGAGTAGTCAAGAAGAGCCGCATCTCCTCGTCGGGCATGGCGACCACGTAGGGAGCCAGCGTATTGGTCACACACTCCTCGCCTTTGAAGAAGGCTGAGAGGCCATACATGCGTGCCTGCCGCTCCTCGGCTGGCATGCCCTGCCACTGCTGGCGGTCGTAGCTGAAATCCAGCTCCTGGGCCTGCCACTGCTGGCGCTCCCAGCGATAGTACAGCTCGCGATAGCTGGGCAGGTGGACCAGTCCCTGATCGATAATGTTGAGAACGGCATCGATCGGCGTACCCTCTAGCTGGGAGAGCGGCGCGGTTTCTAGCGGGTTCCTTTCAGGACTGTTGGACATAGCGTCTCCTCAGCTCCTTCTTGTCGATCTTGCCCACGAGGTTACGCGGCAGCGCATCTACAAACTCGATCTCGCTTGGAGTCTTGTAGTTGGCCAGATACTCGCGGCAAAAGGCCTTGAGCGTCTCGGCATCGACCGGCTCGCGCGTGACCACAAAAGCCTTAACTTCCTCGCCCATCCGCTCGGAGGGGATGCCAATCACAGCGGATTCGACAACGGCCGGATGGCGATTAAGAACCTCCTCAACGTCGCGCGGATAGATGTTAAAACCGCCACGAATAATCAGGTCCTTCTTCCGTTCCACTACGTAGATGTAGCCGTCCTCATCCATCCGTCCCATGTCGCCGGTATGAAGCCAGCCATTGCGCATGGCCTCGGCGGTTTCCTCGGGCAGATTATAGTATTGCTGCATGATGTTGGGGCCGCGGGCGATAATCTCGCCAACCTCGCCTACCGGAACATCCTGGTCGTTCTCGTCGACGATGCGGATTTCGACACCGGGCAGCGGCTTGCCGACCGAGCCTGGCTTGCGCGGCATCTCGCGATTATGGCCTGTAAGAGCAGCAGTGGCCTCAGAGAGACCGTAGCCTTCGAGAATGCGACAGCCAAACTTCTTTTCAAAGGCCTCCAGGACCGCTACCGGCAGGGGGGCCGAGCCGCTGACACAGTACTGCAGGCTGCTGGTGTCGTACTTGTCGGCATCGGGACTGTGTAGCAGGGCCACGAACATGGCGGGAACACCGGCGAAACCGGAGACTCGGTAGCGCTCAATGGCCGAGAAAACGGCAGTCGTGTCAAAGCGAGGCAGCATGACGATACGCGCGCCATTGAGGTAGGCCACGTTGGAGGCCACGAGGCCATAGGCATGGGCCAGGGGCAGAATAGCGAGGTGCGTTTCGCCCTGGCTTTCGGCGGCTTGGGGGTCCTCATCGCCACCGACGCCGCGTCCGCTGACCGCGTTGGCCACAAGATTGCGATGGGAGAGCATAACGCCCTTGGGGCGGCCTGTGGTGCCAGAGGTGTAGAGGATGACGGCAGTGTCATCGGGCGTCAACTGAACACCAGGTAAGTCACTCAGGTAGTAATCAGCGTAATCCGCGCCGCGCACAAGGACGTCCTGATAAGCGTGAAGCTGAAAGTGCGCCTCGGGCGGAAGCCCTTCCACAGTCGCAGGACCGCCGACGCAGATGATCTGTTCTAGCGTAGGCACCTGGGCCAGGGTGGCCCCATGTAATGGGAGCAGCAGCGGGCTGGTAATCAACAAGCGTGCCCCCGAGTTCTGCGCAATGTAGTGCACCTCGGGCGGCTTCAGAAGAGGAAGAACAGGAATGACGATGGCGCCAGCTCGTGCAATCGCCTGGTAGGAGATAATGACCTCGGGACAGTTCGGGATCATGACCATCACGCGGTCACCAGATTGAATGCCGAGCGCGCGTAAGCCGGCGGCCAGTTGTACAGCCTCGCGGGCGATCTCGACATTGGTATAGCGGCGGGGCTCAGCTAGCTGGGGATCTTCATAGACCAAGGCCTCGTAGGTGCCAAAGCGCTGGCAGTTGTAGATCGCCAGGTCGTACTGAAGCCGCAGGTCGGCGATGTCCCTGATGTTCCTGGCTTCGACCATGCGCAAACCTCCTTGTTAGTCGACCG
>NZ_JADGHT010000298.1 GCF_019683755.1 Thermogemmatispora sp.
CCGGTGGAGAGAGCACTACTATTGGCAAGCTTATGGTTGATTATGGCCTTGATAGGCCATTGAAAAGCTTAATTGAGCAGGGACTCCCTGTCTGGGGAACCTGCGCCGGCTTGATACTGTTGGCCAAAAAGACGGACAACGCTCTGGAAGGTCAGCCGCTGCTGGCCGTAATGAATATCACTGTCCGTCGCAATGCGTTCGGTAGTCAGCGGGAAAGTTTTGAAACTGATCTGTCGATACCCGTGCTCGGTGAAACACCATTTCATGCCTTTTTCATTCGGGGGCCGGCCATTACTGAGGTAGGCCCAGGGGTCGAGGTGCTGGCAACGCTCGATGATGGAACCATCGTCGCTGTCCGCGAAGGCAACCGGCTGGGTACCGCTTTTCACCCGGAGGTTTCCAGAGATCCGCGATTCCATCATTACTTTCTCCGCCTAGTACAGAGCGTTCGGAAGTAGAGGCGTGGCGACGTGACCAGGCGCTCAGTCTCGTTACCCGTTCCTGGCCAGAGGTGAGCAACGCAACGACCTGCTGACTTAGTGAGCAGGTCGCCAAGTCGCTTGGAACAGGCTGTGCGGCAGGATTGGATAGACGGAGCTAAGCGGTCAGAGTACAGTCCACTTCCTGCAAGAGGCCTAGCGCTGGCTGGCTGCGTCTGGAATGACCCGGTTGGTGAAGCCTGGCACGACCACTAAGCGTGGACGAAGTGTAAGGATCTGCCTCTGCTTGGCGCAGGAGCACTGATGATACGACCGGTACCCTATGTTGACCTACCGGGAATCATCTACGCATTAGATCGGCGCGCCCGCATGCGACAGCGCGCACTGGCGAACTTCGTGTGCTGGCTGGAACCGGTAGAGCACCGTGCTTCATGGCCTCCTCTCCTGCGCAATATCTTTCCTCTCGATCCGGTAGCACGTACCTGGCTGTGTGAAGATCGCTGGCGCATCCTTGGATTCGCCCAGGTACGCGAGCGCCCATCGGGAACGATGTGGGAGCTGACCTATCTGGCCTCGATGCTCCAAAGTGCCTTCTCCGGCGAGGACGTTCTCACTGCTCTGCTCGACTATGTATTGGAGATGGCTGCCTCCCACGGCGTGCTACGCGTCTTCGCCAGAGTAGAGGAGTCACTGCCGGAGCTGGAGCTGTTTGCCCGCAGCGGCTTCCAGCGCTATGCGCGCGAATTTACCTATGTCTACGGACTGGGCGATGAAATAGAGGCCGATTCTGAGATCAGGGTCTCACCCAGTGATCGGCAGCCCTATTCGGGGCTGGCCCTGAGCCTGGCTCCTGCCGAGCGCTTGCAGGCGTTGACCTCCTTACAGCGCTGGAGCCGCCATCATGTCTGGGGACTGCACCAGCTCTATCGAGCTGTCACACCTCAGCGCGTGCAGATGGCCGAGCTGCTAGAGAATAGCGAGGAATACGCACGCTTGCTCGTTGGCTCCCAGCGCACAGGTCTCCTGCCGCTTGGACGCCGGTGCGAAACCTACGTCTGTGACATGGGGGTCCGCCTTGGCGCCTGGCTCCAGCTCCGTCGGGGACGTGGCACACGACCGCATCAGCTCTCGCTGATTGTTCACCCAGAGTATGCCGATCTGGCCGAGCCACTCGTACGCTTCGCCTGCCAGCGCCTGCTGGCGAGCGACAGACGTCCGATCTATTGCCAGGTGCGCGAGTATGAGGGGGCTGTGATCAATGCCCTGCGCACCTGCGGCTTTGCGCCAAAAACCACCAGAGTCTTGCTTGTGCGCCACATGGCCTATCTGGCTGTGAGACAGCGCGTCGTTCCTGCATTAGAACAACGAGTAATCTACGGCGTGAAGGGCCTGGGTACGGCCAACTCACGCCAGACTATGAGGTGAGTAAACTGTCTATGCACAATGCGATCACTGACGATCTGGAGGCTCTGCTGGAGGCTCTTCCTCCCAGCATCCACGAAGCGGTCGACCGCCTGGAGAACCGCGGTGAGCTGC
The DNA here is from genome assembly GCF_019683755.1 of Thermogemmatispora sp. Taxonomy (GTDB): domain Bacteria; phylum Chloroflexota; class Ktedonobacteria; order Ktedonobacterales; family Ktedonobacteraceae; genus Thermogemmatispora. The sequence continues at coordinate 1,977 of NZ_JADGHT010000298.1, forward strand.
TAGAGATCGTGATGGACCTGGGGCGCCTGCCCGAGGCCCGCTTCCCGGATGGAGAGGTGATCCTGAGCGACCAGCCCATCACCTATGCCGACCTCGAGTATGTCGTTGAGCGCATCGGTGAGTTCGGCGACGATAATCGCGCTGGCATCGAGCGCACGCTGCACCGCATCAGTGCCTTGCGCAATCGGAAAGGCCGCGTGGTAGGCCTGACCTGCCGCATTGGCCGCGCGGTGCTGGGGAGCATTGCGCTGATCCGCGATATCGTTGAGCAGGGCCAGTCGATTCTGATCCTTGGTCGCCCGGGCGTAGGCAAGACAACACTGCTGCGCGAGATCGCGCGTGTGCTGGCCGATGAGGCCAATAAGCGGGTGGTTGTGGTCGATACCTCGAACGAGATCGCCGGCGATGGCGATATCCCTCATCCCGGCATCGGGCGCGCACGACGCATGCAGGTAGCTCATACCTCGATGCAACATGCGGTCATGATCGAGGCTGTGGAAAACCATATGCCCCAGGTGATCGTGATCGACGAGATCGGTACGGAGCTGGAAGCGCAGGCGGCGCGAACTATTGCAGAGCGTGGGGTCCAGCTAATCGCAACGGCGCACGGCAATTCGTTGAGTAACTTGCTGGTCAACCCAACCCTGTCCGACCTGGTGGGCGGTATCCAGACGGTGACGCTCGGCGATGAGGAGGCTCGCCGGCGCCATACGCAGAAGAGTATCCTGGAGCGCAAGGCTCCCCCTACCTTCGATGTGGTGGTGGAGCAGCAAAGCTGGCAGGAGCTGATCGTCCATCGCGATGTTGCGGAAACGGTGGATAACCTGCTGCGGGGCCAGCCGGTCATTGCCGAGGTGCGGACGCGCGATGAGGAAACCGGGCGAGTGTCGGTGCGCCGTGTAACGATCGGCGGCATGGAGTTGCCTGCCTGGGGCGGCGGCTCTGGCTCGCTGGCCGGACGCCAGGGGGGATATCTCCCTTTCGAACGCTCGGCGGGCGGCTGGAGCAGTCTGCGCCAAATCGGCCAGGTGACCTGGCGCGACGCCGCCACGGTTGACTCTGGGCGCCGCAATGGCCAGCTCTCGCTGCCAACGCTCGCGCCCGGCGGTCTAACGGCTAATCTCCGCCGCTCGCCATCCGGCCTGGTGACGCTCAGCAATACCGCGCCGGCTTTGGCCGCTGAGGAGACGCTGACCGGTGAGGAGGCACAGGAGGCCGTTGCTCCCTCTCCTCCCAAGCCGATCCGGATCTATCCCTTCGGGGTCAATCGCGATCGCTTGGAGCAGGCCGCCCGCCAACTCGGGGTCCCGGTGATCATCACCAAGAATGAGCATGAGGCCAATGCCATCATCACGCTCAAGAATTACTACCGACGCCAGCCTGAGCGCTTGCAGCAAGCTGCCGATAATCAGAAGACCATTATTATTCTGAAAAATAATACGGTAGCGCAGATGCAGCATGCCCTGGCGCGCATCTTTGCTCTCCCCGAGGAGGAGGACGATGAAGCAGGCTCCGAGGCCTCTGGCTCGTTAGCTGGCCTGGCTCACGATGAGGAGACACGGCGCGCTCTCCTCGAGGCGGAAGATGCTATTCATCGTTTGCTCAATAATGGGCTGACCGCCGCAGAGCTGGCCCCGGCTAATGCCTATGTGCGCCGGCTGCAGCATCAGCTTGCCAGCCGCTATAACTTGCTCTCGCGCAGTCGGGGAAAGGAGCCAAATCGACGCGTGAAGATCTTCCGTAGCTAACAGCAAGTCTGCAACGGCGCGGTATGGCGACCGCTCATCTCGCGCGCTTGCCTTTGCGCCATCGAACCGGCGAGCAGCTCGGACAGGTCGGCGCTGTCTGAGCCAGGCGCAGCGATGATGATCCGCCCTCTGCCGCGCCGTAGTGCGTTCCCAGTCCAATCCGTACCGCTGGAATTTACTGACTCAAACACAAACAGGCCTGGGCAGGCTCGGCTTTCCTCTCTCCTTATCCTCTTGCGCTTCACGCTACCGCTGCGCTATAATAGCCCCAATTCAACGGAGGAAAACGCGTGGCATGCGAGCCTGGCCCGTCAATAGGTGACAGGAAGCAGGCAGATCGCTAAGTCTGATGAGGTTGAGCCCAGTTCGTAAGGGAGGAGAGAAAACAGCCGATCCGCTCCGGCGCAGCGCCGCGCTGAGGGCAGAGGCGAAGGGAGGAGGAGAGGATGGAAGGCAGCGAGGGAAGAAAGGCGCCAGCCACAGTGCTGTGGTCAGGTTCAATATTCTGCGAAAGGACTATGCCACCTATGCGTGTTGTGAATGATGATCATGCCACCGGTACCGGCGAGCCTGCAGAGAGGGGAGGAACGCCTTCAACCACTCCTGCTGCTGTCCTGTCGTCCTCTACAGTTCTCCCCGTGACGATCGCCGATATCTGGGAGGCTTATAAGCTTCTCAAACCGCTACTACATCACACTCCGTTAACCCCCTCACGTACGCTCCGGGAGATGACTGGGGCGGAAGTCTATTTGAAAGCCGAGAATATGCAGCGCTCCGGCTCGTTTAAGGTGCGAGGCGCCAGCTATAAGCTCTCGCGTCTGAGCGAGCAGGACTATCAGCGCGGTGTGATTGCGGCATCCGCCGGTAACCATGCCCAGGGTGTGGCCATCGCGGCGGCTCAGCATAAGATCCCCTGTACGATTGTAATGCCGGAGACCGCGCCGCTGGCAAAGGTAATGGCGACTCAAGGGTATGGGGCTGAAGTGGTTCTACATGGCTTCACCTACGATGATGCTTATCAGCGCTGTCTGGAGCTGCAGGAGCAGACAGGAGCGACCTTTATCCATGCCTTTGACGATCCTGATATCATTGCCGGTCAGGGAACGCTCGGCCTGGAGATGCTGAGTGATCTCCCCGATGCCGATGCGATTCTGGTCCCTATTGGCGGTGGCGGTCTGATTGCGGGCATTGCTATTGCCGCCCGCGCTTTGCGCCCCAATATTACGATTATCGGTGTGCAGGCCGCTGGTGCTCCGAGCTGCCGCAGCTCGCTAGATGCAGGTCGACCGTTGGAGCTGCCTTCGATCACGACGGTGGCCGATGGCATTGCCGTGAAGCGTCCTGGCGAGCTGACCTTCTCGGTCATTCAACGCCTGGTCGATGAGGTCGTGCTGGTCGATGACGAGGCCATTATCAGCGCAGTGCTCTTCTTGATGGAGCGCTGCAAGATGCTGGTCGAGGGGGCGGGTGCCGTCGGCGTGGCAGCCCTGCTGAGTGGTACGGTGAAGCTGCCTGGCAAAAAGGTGCTAGTTCCTCTCACTGGCGGCAATATCGATATCAACCTTGTTGGCCGCTTTATCGAGCATGGCCTGGCCGCTGCCGGTCGCTACTTTGTGATTCATACCCGCTTGGAAGATCGCCCCGGCGAGCTGATGCGTTTCCTGAGCATTATCGCTGATATGCGTATTAATGTTATCGACGTCAGGCACCAGCGTATATCCAGTCACTTGCCAATTATGCAACGAGAGGAGACCCTGACGCTGGAAACGCGCGACCGGGCCCAGTGTGAGCAGCTCCTACAGCGCTTGCGTGCTGCTGGCTATGTAGTGGAAGAAGCGCAGTCGCTGGATTAGGCCGGGGGGACGGTGAGCGCTGGGGCAGTAGCCAGTTTCTTCGTTTGGTCCGTGACCTTCCAGATTTTCTCCTCCGGAATGTCCTTCATGCTGCGTTCTACTCTTATGGATGTGGCGAGGGACATTCTGTCTGCTGGTCTATCTATGGCCTCTCCTCTGGGGGCTGGTGTCAGTGATGGTGGAGCGGCGGGCTAGGGGTGGAAGCATAGCTGAAAGCCTGTGAGGTTCTAGGGGGACTGGCATATTGACTGGTTTAGGGGATCTTTTCGCCTTCATCTACTCTCTTCTTCCTTTAGTTTCTAGTTAGCGG
>NZ_JADGHT010000299.1 GCF_019683755.1 Thermogemmatispora sp.
GCTTCGCGAGGGCAACGGCTTATATCTGGTGACACTGGATACCCGTGGCCAGCCCCAGACAACACCACGTCTGCTAGCGAATGGGGCAATCACACAAGTAGGCTGGACCTATCAAGATAGTACAGCCTCTTTTCTCTTCTAAGGTCCATTGGCTATAATGGGCAAGTGGTTCGTCTGCTACCGGCTGAATAAGAACAGCAATACCTAAAGGAGAATAACCATGACTGACGATATCGAACAGGAAGATTTTGACCCTGAAGAGTATGACGATCTTGAAATGTTAGAGATTCTGGAGACAATTCGCGAGGACATGGAGGAGCTGGGACTGCGCACCCTGGATGAGGTCATCCAGCGCATCGAAGAGCTTCATCGAAAATTGGAGAATCAGCATAAGGAACTCTAGGGAGCGCCGTCGGCGGCCTCTGAGTTCCCGAGGTCTCTGTCTGCCTTGTTGCCAGCGCTCCCCTAACCGCTGCTCTGACAGCCCCCCGACCTGGTTGGGGGGCGAGACACTACCTCTCCAGCCAGGGGAAGGGCCAGGTGATCCCAAGAGGGGGCGAGCGGGTTGGTCAGGAGGAGCATCCCGCTCATGGTGCGGGGAAGCGCTGGCAGAAGCGGGCAAAGGCGCTGGTCACTTGTCTGCGGGTCTCCTCCAGCGAGCCACTGTTATCGATGACCTCATCAACCAGCGGCAAACGCTGCTCAACTGGCGGTTGAGCGCGCAGGCGGGCTTGGGCTTCTTCCTCGCTAAGCTGATTGCGCTCGATCAGACGGCGCAATTCTTGCTCCGGTGAGCAGATGACGAGCCATTTGCTCTGGCAGAGCGCGGCGGTCCCTCCCTCCAGGAGCTTGACCGCATCGATGATAGCGATACCCGAAGGGCTGACCTGATTCAGCTCTTGCAGAATGGCCATGCCAACCGCGGGATGAACGATAGCTTCCAGACGGCGCAGCGCCTCGGGGTCATGGAAGACAATCTTACCAAGTGCTTGGCGATCGACTCGCCCCTCAGGAGTCAGGACGGAGGGACCAAAAGTGTGAGCAATCCTGGTCGCGACTGGCTGGCCCGGTTCGTAGAGGGAGTGGACCAACGCGTCTGCATCAATATAGCGCTCTGCGCCCAATTCCAGTAACATCTTACCCACGGTCGTTTTGCCGCAGGCGATATTTCCCGTCAGGCCAATGATACGAGGCATATGAGAACGATGCTCCTCTCGCAAGATGATGATAGCGAGCAGGTCTCCGCCAGGCTTACTGGCAATCCCGGACCAGCCGGGCCTGGCTGCTCCTGCCCCATCCACCAGCCCGTGGCCTCCACCGACTCCGCCAAAAGTACCGACGTACACCATTTCTTTTCAGGCTGGCGAAATTTATCGTACAATAACTCCGCAATCTTTGCTATGTGCAGTAAGGAGCGTGCATGGGCAGACGCCTGGGCCTTCTGATCGGCATTAATCAGTACCAGGATAGCAATTTCCAACCACTGCGTTACGCCGAGACGGATGCCAGAGCCATCGCGCACTGGCTGGTGAACAGCCGGGGAGGGCGCTGGCATCCTTCGGATGTACAACTCTTCCTTGGGCCACAGGCCACGCGGCACTGCATCGAGCAGCGGCTGATGCAGCTCTGTCTCCAGACTGCAGGCCCTGACGATACGCTCTTCGTGTACTTCGCCGGACATGCTTTTCTCGATGAAGGGCGAGCCGAGGGCTATCTTGCGCTGGCAGATACCTTCTACCATCAGCCTGCGAGCGGTTTGCTGTTGGCCTCGACGCTGCTGCAGATATTTGGGCGCAGCCCGGCGCGTGCGGTTGTCTGTGTCCTCGACTGTTTTCAGACAGGAAGCCTGTGGAGGCAGCGGCGCGTTTCACCTTTCGATTGCAGGCCCTTGCCAGGATCAACCCTGCTGGCTACATTGCAACAGCTCCCTAATCGCTTCCTGCTCTGTTCCTGTCGAGGGAACGAGTTTGCCGCCGAGCAAGGGGAGCAGAATGTAGGCCTGCTCGCCCACCGTCTCTTACTCGGGTTGTGTGGGGGAGCAGCCGACCCGGCCAGTGGACAGATTACCTTTCAGCGTCTTTCTCTCTACTTACAGCAAAGCCTAGGGGAGCAGCAACGTCCGCAGCTCTTTGGCCAGGGGCTAGGGCCAGTGGTTCTTGTCGGCGAGGAGGTTCCTACAGAGGCTTCTCCTTCAGCCGCAGCGGCAACAGCCGGCGGGAGCGGCCAGTCTGGTCTATATCGTATGCCAACGGGCCCGGCACCGGCCATGCAGCAGGCCGGTAACCAGACTGGTCAATGGCCACAGTTGACCCAGGCTCCGGCGGGCCTTGCCCAGCTCTCTCCCCAGCAGCCCGCCACACCGGCGGCGATGCCAGCAGCGGAACAGCAGGCAGCCCTCCTACTCCAGCAAGCCCGCTCTCTGCTCCAGCAACAGCGGCCGACAGACGCGCTCAACTATGTGGAGAGGGCGCTGCAGCTTACGCCGACGCAGGCATCGGCATTGCTGCTTAAAGGGCAGTTGCTTGGTGCTGCTGGCCGTTTTGCTGAGGCCCTGCAGGCCATCGAACAGGTTCTACATCAGGAGCCGAGCAACGCCCTGGCCTGGAGCACACGCGCGGCCCTCCTGGCCAATATGGGCCAGTTTGAAGAGGCCCTTTGGGCGATTGAGCGTTCGCTCGCCCTTGATCCTCATAACAGTGAGACGCAGACGATCAAATCGGCGATTCTCGTCAAGATGGCCGTGGCTCAGACGCCGGCAGCCCCTCCCAGCGCCACGGTCCCCGGCACCAACTCCGGCCAGACCTCTCCCACGGTTGGAGGGACAGCAACCAGCGCTGGCCAGGCCAGAGTCGGCAGCCGACAAGGCGCATCTCGGCCTGGGCGAGCCTTACTGGTGAGCCTGATGCTGCAGATAGTTGGTCTGGGCCTCGGACTACTGGGGGCCTGGCTTGCCATCAAGCATCCGGGTCTGCCGAGTGCCTTGCCCTTGACCATTGAGGGCCTTGGCCTCGCCCTGCTCTGCGTCAATGCGCTCTCTGGCTGCTACTTCGACGGACTCTGGCGCTTCTTGCCGATCCCGTTGACTAGTCTGCTGACGGGTGCGGTGCCGGTCTACCTGCTCCTGACCCAGAGCGGGCGGGCCCGGCTGGCAGGGCTGGTTGAGGCCAACCCACGGGGCCTTACAGCCATCTCTTTCATCTTGCTCTGGTTTGGGCTGGTCGCTGTCCTGCCATTCCTGTTGGCGCTGGTTGGGCTGGTGAGCGGCTGGCTACGCGGCGCGCGTCGTCGCTAAGGCCGGCAGGCAGCGCCTGGCTTCCCTCAACTGCCCGCGCCAGCGTGGGAAGCCCCAGCCTGGTCCGTTGCCGCGAGTTGCTCCCACTCTGCAAGGAGCTGCTCCAGCTCTGCTTTGACCGCCTCATAGGCGCTGGTCAGTCGCTCTAGCTCGGCCACCTCTCCCTTGCTGGCAGCTTCATTCAGGGCCGCCTCCAAGGCGCGGGCCTCTTGCTCACGCACTTCGATCTCCTGCTCGATCTCGGCTAAGTTACGCGGGCGAAGCTGCCCGGCGCGACGGTGCTGCCGCTGACGCCCGAGGCGCCGTCCGTGATCATTTCCCGCCAGGGGTTGCCCGGCTACAGTCTTCGCTCTGACTACCGCCGGGCCGGGAGCTAGGCCCTGCCGATCTTGGCCCTGGATCGGTGGGTGTACCTGCCCAGACAGCAGACGCGCACGATAGTCGCTATAATTGCCGTCGTATGCCCGCAGCATTCCATCAATGATTACCCAGACCCTGGTAGCTAGGCGATCGATAAAGTAGCGATCATGGGAAACGAAGAGCAGGGTTCCGCTAAAGGTGCTCAGCACCTCCTCCAGAAACTGCCGAGAGGGCAAATCGAGGTGATTGGTGGGTTCATCCAGAACCAAGAAATTTGGCTCCTGCAGCACCAGCTTGGCCAGCACGACGCGACTACGTTCACCCCCGCTGAGACTACCGATCGCCTTAAAGACCTCATCGCCCTCAAACAGGAAACGCGCTAACAGGGCACGCGCGCTTTCCTCGCTCAAGGCCGCCACCTGACCAATCTCGTCCAGAATGGTGCGCTCAGGGTCCAAATCCTCATGGGTCTGGGAGTAGTAGCCAATGCGCACATTGTGACCGAGGAGCACCTTGCCCTGTAGTGGCGGTAGCTGGCCAATGAGAGTGCGCAACAGTGAGGTCTTGCCGGCCCCATTGGGACCAAAGAGACCAATGCGCTCGCCACGCGTGATTTCCAGATCAGGCACCTGCACCAGCGCTCGGGAACCCTGGCCCGGCTGGCGATAGCCGACTACCAGTCCACGAGTGGAAAGTACGACGCGCCCGCTTGCCAGCGAGGGCTTGAGTTCAAAGCGCAACTCCTGGAATTGCTGGGGACGGTTGAGCCGCTCCAGACGGCTCAAGAGTTTTTCTCGCCCGCGCGCCTGACGACTGCGCTGGCCCGCCTTATAGCGACGAATAAACTCCTCAGTCCGCTGGATAAATTCCTGCTGCTCTTCGTATTCTTGCAGACGGCGCTGGAAGCGCTCTGCACGTAATTGCAGATATTTACTGTAATTGCCCGGATAATCATCAATACGTCCGAAAGCCAGCTCCAGGATGCGCGTGACAATCTTATCCAGAAAGTAGCGGTCGTGTTCGACCACTACCAGAGCACCTTTCCAGGTCTGCAGGTAGTCCTCTAGCCACTCCAGAGCCTCCAGATCAAGATGATTGGTCGGCTCATCCAGCAGGAGGAGATCCGGCTCCTGGAGAAGAAGACGAGCCAGAGCCGCGCGTCGCTGCTGCCCTCCACTGAGCTGGGCGATCGGCATGTCATGTAACTCGCGGCTGAAGCCCAACCCATCTAGCACCTGCTGGACCCGCTGCTCATAGGTATAGCCGCCGGCATGCTCAAAGCGAAGCTGAAGTTCAGCGTAGCGCTGCAGGAGCTGCTCGCGCAAAGGTGCATCACCCTGCGCGCTGGCAGTAGCAATCGCAGCAGCCAGCGCCTGTAGCTCCTGCTCCCAGGAGCGCAGGTAGTCAAAGACCGCTAGCAGCTCTTCGCGCAGCGTGCGGTCCAGTCGCAGATCAAGAGTCTGAGGAAGATAGCCGATGCGAGTACCGCGGGCGACCAAGATGGTGCCTTCATCAGGTTCTTCCTGACCGGCCAAAAGCTTGAGCAGGGTTGACTTACCGGCTCCATTCGGGCCGACCAGTCCAATGCGATCGCGTTCGTTAATATGGAAGGTGACATCGGCAAAGAGACGTTCTGCGCCGAAGGCTTTTCCAAGACTATTGACGCTAATCAGCGGCATAGGGTGGCGTACATTAGTGCACTCACTTCTGAGCCAGTATGCAGCCCAGACATGAATCGGATATGAACCAGGACGCGTTAGTCCGTGACCCAGCGGTTCAGCCTGGGGCTGAGACCGACAGGGCTATGCTTCCCACAAGATCACGCTTGCCAGGCAAGTAAACAGGCAGGAGAACCTTCCTTTCCTGTTCTTGTTCTTGGAGACCGGACATCTCAGGTCGGCGGGCAGACACAGGGTACCATAAAAGCAGGCCGGGCGCAAGCACCGCCACCAGCCCGGGAGGGAACCGCGGCCACAAGTAGAGCAGACGGCTGATCGGCTGTTGACAGGTCTCTGCTTGCTCACAGAGAGCCTGGTCAAACACTGCCTGATCAGCCGTCTGCAGGAAGAGAAGATTGCCCGTGGGCGACGCCACCGCTCCTCACGCAGTCTCCCTTGCCATCCCCCAACGTCCCCTGTTCCCCCTCTGGCGGAGGCCGGCCGAGCGGGGGAGCCGGGGGCGGAGGCACAGGTGGCGGGG
>NZ_JADGHT010000300.1 GCF_019683755.1 Thermogemmatispora sp.
CCCGACACCCTTACTCACTCACTTTCTTTAGCGAGGAAGGCGCTCCTCGTCAAAGGTGAGGAGAGGCATGCCACGCCGCATCAGTGGCTCACCGCGGTGGCGACTTGCTCGCCGGCGCGCTCGCCCAGCACCATCCCTGGTAACATTCCCAGGGCACCCAGCCCTTCGACTGCCAGGGCCGGCGCCACTACCCCCAGTGGATGCAACTCAGGGACCATCTGCGGAGTGACCTCCAGGTCTACGGCCCACGTGTAGGCTGGTTCCTGTTCCGCCAATTCAGGCAGCCAGCGATAGGTCAGCTCTTTCAAGCGGCAATGATAATGAGCATCATTGCGCGTGACCCCAGCGCGACCGTAGCGACCGCCAGTCACTGTGAGCCGTCCCTCACCTGGCCTGAAATCCGCGTAGGTGTAGGGCAACGCATCCCCGAAGATGGGGAAATCGGGCGGTAGCTCAGCGCGAAAGGCCAAGGCATACAGCCGCGCATTGGGGCGGGCACCCGGGCCTACAGCTAGGATCAGGCCACGTGTCAGCAGTGTGCAGCCATTGGCCAGATGCAGGCGCCAGCCACTGACTCCGCCGGGCAAAGGCACCTCTTCGTAGGTAATCACCGGCGCATTGCCACGTAGCACGACGCCAGCACGGCGGGCGCGTCGTGCCAGGTGGGCCAGCAAAGTCAGCGGGTGTACTCGCGCCTCATCCGGCAGCCAGAGGGCCGCATAGACCGTACGCACATTGAGGCGGCCCTGCGTCGCCTCCGCCACCTGCGCCGGCGTCCACAGCTCCGCACGCAGGCCCATACGCAGCCGCAGATGCGCCTCGCGCGCCAAATTCCGGGCTCCGCTGATCGTCTCGGCCAGGCTCAGTGAGCCTGTCAGGCGCAGGGAGAGCAGCGAATCGGGGAGAGCCGCCTCCCTGACCAGCGAGAACAGCACTTCAGTCGTGGCAGGCCAGAGGGCAAGCGCTGGATGTCCTGAAGGTAGGGTCGTCAGGTCAGCATTGATACCAACGCTCAAAATGCCAGCATTGCGCCCACTTGTACCGTAACCAATCAGCGCATGACGCTCCAGCACCAGCACCCGTGCGCCAGCACGCCGGGCGCTGAGGGCCGCGCTTAAGCCAGCAACGCCAGCCCCAATCACAATGACATCCAGCGGTTGGGCGGGAGGGCCTTCATCGGCGATGTCCGGAAGGTGTAATTCTGCTCGGACAACGGGATCAAGGTCATCCCACCAGGGGATCAGAGACTGAGGAACAGGAGTGGTTGGTGGGACTACAGTCGTACGTCGATCAGGATCGGCTTCAGTCTGCGTTTCAACTCGCATAAAGCTCCTTTTCACAAGGGCAGTAGCGCGACAGGATATGACGAGATGTGCATCGCCGTCCCCCTAGGGGGAGCGTACCCCCGGCGCGATAACAACGGCGGCACACTAGAGCATGCCCTTTGGAGAGCAATGCGTCAGGAGCAACCAGGCTCATCCCGCGAGGCAGCCGGCTAGCGGAGGAGCAAAGCCGCGCGGCTCCTGGGCGATGGCGATCCTGCACATCCCGGGCAGGCCACGCTACCACCTGACAACCATCCTATCTATGATTGATGATAAGAAGCTCTCCCCCGCTCTGTCAAGCCGGCACGGGCCGAGCCGTTCCGCTGATCAGCTTGCCCCTCGCCTTATGCGCGGCCAGCTCGCTCTGTCCGGCTATCATGTTCTAGGAGATAGCCACTCTTCTTGTTGCTCCAGCTCTTGGTGCCCTACAGGCCCGCCCACTTCGGAACCGCTAGCCTCACGGAAGCCCATAGCGTACAGCTTAGCGTAGACACCGTTACGCGCCAGTAGCTCTTCATGTTTGCCCTGCTCGACAACCTGGCCTTGCTGAAGCACAACGATGAGATCGGCGCTTTTGATGGTTGAGAGACGATGGGCAATGACAATGGCTGTACGCCCTTGCAGCAGGCGCTGCAGGCCTTGCTGGACGATCAGTTCAGTGACAGTGTCGATGTTGGCCGTGGCCTCGTCCAGAATCAGGATGCGCGGATCAGCCAGCAAAGCTCGGGCAAAGGCAATGAGCTGTCGCTGGCCCATGCTCAGGTTGCGCCCTCGCTCACGAATAGGCGTCTCGTACCCCTGGGGAAGGCGCTCAACCAGCTCATGTAAACCCACAGCACGCGCCGCCGTCATCACTTCTTCATCGCTGGCGTCGAGCCGACCATAGCGGATGTTCTCCTTGATTGTCCCGGTAAAGAGAAAGGGGTCTTGCGGCACGACGCCAATCTGTCGGCGTAGCGAGTGCTGGGTGACGTCTCGTACATCATGGCCGTCGATCAGGACAGCTCCCCCTTGGACGTCGTAAAAGCGCGTGACGAGGCCAGCAATGGTCGTTTTACCGGCGCCGGTTGGTCCGACAATGGCCACCGTTTGCCCAGGCTTGATGTGCAGATTCAGCCCACGCAGCACTGTATAGCGGGGCGTATAGCCAAAGGTGACATTGCGAAATTCGATCTCTCCGCGGATAGGCGGTAGCTCATAGGCACCTGGCTTATCTGTAATCTCTACAGGAATCGAGAGGATCTGATAGATGCGTTCGGCGGCTACAGCAGCGCGCTGGAGCTGGGTATATTGCATGCTTAGTTCTCGGATGGGATCAAAGAAGCGGTTAATGTACAGGGTAAAGGCGACGAGTACGCCGATCTGTAGGGTGCCGCGCGCAACCTCCATCCCGCCGTAGACAACGACCAACGCGATGGCGATCGCTGCGACAACCTCGACCAGTGGCAGCACTAGCGAGGAAATGCGGTTCGCCTCCAGGTTGGTATCGCGATTGTAGGCGTTCAGCTCGTCGAATTCGCTACGGTTGCGCTCTTCACGCGCCAGGCTTTGGATGACGCGCATGCCTGAAATATTTTCTTGAAGAGTGGCGTTGACCAGTGAAATGGCTGCCCGCGTGCGCCGAAAGGAGCGTTCGGCATGGCGCGACCAAAAGGCGGCAATGATGAACATGATCGGAAGGACGGCGAAAGAGAGAAGGGCCAGCCAGGCATTCATGGCAATCATGGCGCCGATGATGCCCACCAGAGCCACCAGCGAGCCGAGGATGGAGAGCAGGCCGGAGCTGAGCATGCTCTCTAGTACATCGATATCGCTTTGCAGGCGCGACATAACGCGCCCGATCTGGGTGCGATCGTAAAAGCTCAGCGAGAGCTGCTGCAGATGGCGGAACATGTCGGAGCTGAGCAGATAGAGGACTTGCTGACCGGCCCATGACATGGTCCAGATTTGCCAGTACTGGGCCTGCCACATGACAATGTTAACGAGCAGGAGCACCAGACAGATCAGGGCCAGCCCCCCCAGGTCGGCACGTGTGATAAACTGATCAATAGCCACCTCGATCAGATAGGGATTGGCCAGGTTGGTGGCGGTGTAGAGCAGCATCAAGAGAACGCTGAGAATGGTGAGACCTTTGTAGCGTGCGAGGTAGATCCCAAAGAGACGAATGGAGCGCCAGTCAAAACGACGCGTTTCGCTTTCGTCGGCACTGGCCAGGGTATTTTCTTCCCACATAAGTCGGCGCCGACGCTCCAGATAGGCACGACTGCGTCGGTGCCGCTCAGCCTTGTCCCGTTCCCGTTGGCCCTTCATCTCTTTCCTCCTCTCTGCTGACAACAGTTTTCCTCGGTCATGACCTGGGCTGCCAGCCTCTGCCCTTCTTCTTGCCTCGCGCTCTTCTGGCGAGCGGCACGCTGTTGCCGGTAGCGTTCTTCAAATTCCTCTTGCTCACGTAATTGGAGATCATAGAGACGACGATAGAGACCATTGCGTGCCAGGAGGCTTTCATGGGTGCCCTCTTCGACAATGCGCCCACGGTCCAGAATGAGAATCCGATGGGCATGCTTGATGGTGCGCAGGCGCGAGGCCACTACGAAGGTAGTGCGTCCGCGCATGACTGCCTCTAGGGCCTGCTGAATGAGATATTCTGTCTCCATGTCGACGCTGGAAGTCGAGTCGTCTAGAATCAGGATGGGTGGATTGAGCAGTAAGGTGCGCGCAATGGCGATGCGCTGCTTTTGCCCTCCCGACAGGGTCACGCCGCGCTCGCCAACCCAGGTATCGTAGCCGTTTGGCAGGCTGCAAATGAAATCGTGAATGCGGGCGATTTTGGCGGCGGCGATGATCTGCTCATCATTGACTTCTTCAACGCCATAGGCGATGTTCTCGCGCAGGGTGGCATTGAAGAGAAAGACGTCCTGCAGGACGAGCCCAACTGCGCGGCGGAGTGAGGCCAGGGTAATGGTGCGTATATCGTAACCATCGATGGTGATGCGTCCCGCAGTCACGTCATAGAAGCGCGGAAGTAGATGCAGTAGGGTGCTCTTGCCGGCTCCGGTGGCACCGAGAATGGCCACGATTTCGCCTGGCCGGGCCTCAATTGAAATGTCGTGTAGCACCTCTTGCCCACCTGCGTAGGCAAAGGAGACGTGTTCGTAACGGACATGACCGCGTACATCCCGTAGCTCATGCGCTCCTGGTGCCTCTGTAATGGCCGGGGGTGTGTCCAGGATCTCGAAGATGCGTGCCGCCGACGAGATGCCTCGCATAAACCAGGTCACCATAAAGCCCAGGGTGCGCGTCGGGGTGCCCAGGACCAGGACATACTGAGTGACCGCGACCAGAGTTCCCAGACTGAGGTGATGCCCAACGACGGCTACTCCCCCTACCCAGACGAGGAGGACCGTGATCAGGTTGAGGATGAGTACCATTAAGGGCTGATTCCAGGCGGAGAGGCGCATGGTCTCCAGGTTCAGTTCGCGCAGCTTGCGATTCTGCCGGTCGTATTTCTCGACTTCGAACGGCTCGCGGGCAAAGGATTTGACAATGCGTATGCCGCTCAGGCTCTCTTGCATGATGGTGCCAAGAACACCGTTCTCTTCCTGGACTTTCTCCCAGAGCGGGCGGAGACGCTTGCCAACCTGCACGGCGAGGAACATCAGAAGCGGTACGCTGATTAGGGTGATGAGCGCAAGGAAGATGTCAAGCTGCAATAGAATAATGGCAACGGCTCCGAAAGTGACAATCGCAACGAGGGCGCGCAGTAAGCCTAGAGGAATAAAGTTGCGTACTCCTTCAATGTCAACGGTCAGCCGAGACATGAGTTGGCCAGTCTCGGCATCATCATGAAAGGAGAAGTCAAGCCGCTGGAGATGGTCGTAGACCTGATTGCGCAGGTCATAGGCCACATGGCAGGACACAGCTTGTGAGAGATAGCTCTGGCCGTAGGAAAAGAGACCGCGTAGCGCGCTGATGACTAGAATGGCAGCCGCAGCCAGTAAGAGCCTGTGAAACTGCCCTCCACGGATGCCGACGTCGATAACCCAAGCTAGCAGCCAGGGTACGACGAGGGCCGCAACGGTGGCCAGGATCATCGAGATGACCGCGCCTAGCGAGGCTAGCCAATAGGGCCGCAGTAGGCCGATGATGCGCTTGCAGATGCGCCAGTTGCTCCTCCACCATGCAATATCGATAGAAAAGAATGTTTTGCGCATGGTTTCGGCGACGATCGCTGACATGAGCAGTGTTCCTTTCTGGTCTGGCAGGCATCGACAGATAGTGAGTGACTGGTGAGGACTTCTATCGGACAGGCCCAACAAGGGGCTGCACCGCATGATCGGGAGATTTGTATGTTCCTCCTGGAACAGTCTAGGCACCTATAGCTGACAGAAGGGTGTCAGTCTTTCGCCCAATCGGAGAGCGGGCAGCCAAATTGACAGTCTGGGGCTGCTGCCTGGCTCTCTCATCTTCCACTTCCGGCCAGGGTCACAAGAGAAAGAAAGGGGCAAATCGCATATAGAGC
>NZ_JADGHT010000301.1 GCF_019683755.1 Thermogemmatispora sp.
GTAGTGGGGGACGGGAAGCTGTAACAGGAGGGCGGGCTGTGGTGAAAAGAATAGTGTGAGCAGGAGTCGGCTCCTGCTCAGGTTGGAAGGTTCAGGAACGGAAAGGATCGCCAGAACTTATGAAGCGTGAGCCAGCGCACAGCGGGTTTTCGGCGGTCTCCTCGACAGAGGCTGAGCAGTGGCGGCCCGCGGCCCCTTCGGCTGAGGAGGTGGCGCGGGCTACGCTGGAGCGCTTTCTGATCGAGCACACGGAAACGCTGCTGCAGAACCTGCAATTCTATGCCGTGCGCCTGGGCCTGGCCAGGGAGGGTGAGGCCCGGCTGACGGCTCAGGAGCTTTTACAAGAGGTCGCTGTCGAGGCGCTGGCCCATGCCGCGCGCTTCCAGCCGGAACGGCAAGCGCTGGCCTGGCTGCTCGGGATCGGGCTGAATGTGATTCGGCGCCAGAAGGCTGAGCGTGCTCGCCAGGGGCGGCGCGAGTGGTCCGTCACTCGTCTGGCCCAGACCCTGGCGCCAATGGAGGCGCCGGGCGAGTGGGATCTTTTCGATCAGTTGCAGGATAAGAGCGTCGGCGGTCCCGAGGAGCTGGTTGAGGCTCGCGAGGGGGCGCAGGCCCTCCTGGCGCTGGTTGATGAGGATGATCGCGAGCTGCTGCGGCTGGCGCTGGTCGAGGATTGCGAGCGCGAGGCGCTGGCTCGTCAATTGGGGATCAGTCCCGGCGCGGTCCGCGTGCGCCTTCATCGCGCGCTTCAACGCCTGCGTTGTGCCTTTCGCCAGCGCGATGCCTCTCATGGGACCAGGCCAGGCCGGTGAGCCGGCAGGGGGCGCACAGGAGTCAGTCAGACGATGCTCGCTGGAAGACAGCGACCATGAAGAGTGTGAGCAGAGCAGAGAAGGGATCAATGACTATGCAACAGTTTGAAAAAGCACAGATCTCCCAGCAGGAAGAGCGAGGCGCTCTGTTTCTGGGGCGCTATTTGGCGGCTCTGGAGGAGGGCGATGAGGAGGCTTTGATCAGGCTGGCGCAGGAGGCCAGCGCCGACGCCAGCTTGGAGCGTCTGATGCTGGAGGCTAATGCCGCCTGGGCGGCTGAGGAAGGCCTGACGGTGACGGCCGCTGAGGGCGAGGAGGCGCGCCGGCGGCTGCGGCAGGTGCTGGCCAGGACCAGGGAGCAGCCGCGTCCGTCGCTGGCTTCTGGCTCCGAGGAGGGATTACTGGGTACGGCTGGGCCACGGGTCCGCCCGGTCCAGCTTCCGCAGGGGCGCCGCGTGCCTGTACGCCAGGTGCTGCGCCGTTCCTGGATGGCGATCGCGGCGGCGGTGCTGCTGCTGGCGTTGTTGCTGGCTGGTACCAGTACGGGGCTGGCGGCGACCCTGCTGTCGTTCTTTAGTGTGCAGCGCTTCCAGCCGGTGACGGTCAGTCAGCAGGCCGTGCAGTCGGCTCAGCTTCCACGGTTGAGCGATTTGGGCGAGCTGCAGGCCGCTCCTGGTCTGCTGCAGCCGCTGCGCAATCTGACGCGCGCCGAGGCCGAGCGGCTGGCTGGCTTCCCGCTCAGGCTGCCAACGCAATTGCCGG
The DNA here is from genome assembly GCF_019683755.1 of Thermogemmatispora sp. Taxonomy (GTDB): domain Bacteria; phylum Chloroflexota; class Ktedonobacteria; order Ktedonobacterales; family Ktedonobacteraceae; genus Thermogemmatispora. The sequence goes on from NZ_JADGHT010000301.1 coordinate 1,575, forward strand.
CTGGCTTCAGTGGACGGCAGCCGGTCTTTGATGTGCTGGAAGGCGGCCAGGCGACTTTTACCTTTAGGGCGGCCAAGGCTCGCGCCTATCTGGCACGCAGCGGGCACGCTGAGGTGTCGGTCCCGGCTCAGTTGGATGGGGCGACCTTTGTGATCCATGTGTCGCGCGTGGTGGAGGCCCACTATGTGAGTAGCGGCGGCAAGCTGTTGGCGATCTTGCAGACGCCGTCGCCTACGCTTGAGGCCACCGGGCAGGCGTCGCTGGAGGATTTGCGCGCTTTCTTGCTCTCGCTGCCGGGGTTGCCCGCTTCGCTGGTGCAGCAGTTGCGGCAGATCGATCTGCGCAGTGGGACGGTGCCGATCCCGGTGCTGACTGGGATGACTTCGCAGACGGTGACGGTCCAGGGTCAGACGGGCCTGTTGCTGACCCACCAGCAGCTTGCGTCGTCCAATAAGGTGACGGATCTGCCGGCTGGGGAGGCCGTGCTCTGGCAGGCGCAGGGTCGGGTCTATGTGCTGGCTGAGAGCGGTGGCGATCAGAGTGAGTTGTTAGGGGTGGCCAATAGCTTGCGGTAAGGGGCGAGCGAGGCCGCTGACTGCGCTGCTCTGGCTCTCGGCTGGAGAGCGTCGGCGGCGCCTCGCTGTCGCTCTGGAGGATCTTTCTGTGGTTGCCTTCCTGCCTGCCCTTCTCTGGGGACGGTGCAGCGGCGGATCGGCGGAGGCTGTGCGGGCCTTTGCCCGGCGGCTTCTGGCCGATCTGCTGCTGTCTGGCGGACGGCGAGCGCTTCCGCCGCTGCGGCGGGATGCCTTGACAGCCTGCCTCTCTGCCAGGCAGACTACGACGTAGGTGATCGTTGTTCAGAGAGGAGCACTAAGGGCTGATGAGTGGAGAGCCACAGCCAGAGAGCCGTGAGCCGGTGATTGAGGTCGAGGGGCTGACGAAGCTCTATCATCGCTTGCTGGCCATTGACCATATCAGTTTTGTGACGTATCGCGGCGAGGCCTTCGGCTTTTTGGGACCGAATGGGGCGGGCAAGAGCACGGTGGTCAAGATCTTGACCGGCCTGGTGCAGCCAACCGAAGGGACGGTTCGCTTGCTGGGGCGCCCGCTGGGCGATCGCGAGGTGCGGCGCCGCATCGGCTATCTGCCGGAGTTGCCGACCTTTCACCGCTGGCTGACGGCGGAGGAGTTTCTGCGTTTTCATGGTTCGCTCTATGGGATGAGCGGTTCGTTGCTGCGGGCGCGCATTGAGGAGGTGCTGGCTCTGGTCGGGCTGGCAGGCCGCGAGCGCCAGCGCCTGGGGACGTTCTCGAAGGGAATGCTGCAGCGCATCGGCCTGGCTCAGGCTTTGTTGAATCGTCCGGAGTTGCTGATTATCGATGAGCTGTCGACCGGCCTCGATCCGGTCGGGCAGCATGATTTGCGTAGCCTGTTGCTGGATCTGAAGCGGGCCGGTACGAGTATTTTTATTAATTCCCATCAGCTCCCCGATGTCGAGGCGCTCTGCGATCGGGTGGCGATCATTAATCTGGGGCGCATTGTGAAGGTGGGCGCGCCGGAAGAGTTGTTTGATGAGCCGCTGCTGCTGGAGGTGCGCGCCGAGCCGCTGAGTGAGGCCCTGCTGCAACAGCTCGCCCGGTTGGCTCTGACGGTGGAGCGCGATCCGTACGATCCCTGTCGCGTTCTGTTGCGCTTGCGGCACGAGGAGCAGAGCGCCGAGGTGGCGGAGGCGGTCCAGGCTTGTGGGGCCCGCCTCTATCGCCTGGCGCCGCAGCGGCGCTCGTTGGAGCAGGTCTTTCTGCGCACGATCGAGCTGTCGCGCAGTCTGCAGTAGGTCCGGGAAGATGAGGCAGGAAGGAGGTGCCGCTCTGCTATGCCGGGCTGGGTGGTGATCGCTCGCTTTACGCTCAAGGAGATTGTGCGCCGCCGCATCTTTGTGGCGGTGGTGATTCTGACGCTGTTGCTGTTGGGCCTCTTTACGCTCTTGTTGAGTGCGCTGGTCGAGAATCTGCAGCGGGTCCAGCCCGCTGATTTGTCTTTGCTGTTGCTGGGGGTGGGGGCGCTGATGGCGGTGCTGGCTAGCTGGTCGGTCTATTTGCAGTCCAGTTTGATGACGCTGCTGCTGACGGCGGGGATGCTCTCGGGCGAGATTGAGGCGGGTACGCTGGTGGTGATTGTGCCGAAGCCGCTGCATCGCGTGGAGATCGTCTTTGGGAAGTGGCTGGCTTATGCTCTGGTGTTGGGGGGCTATACGGCCTTGCTGGAGCTGGGCTTTCTGGGGGTGATCTATTGGAAGACGGGCTATTGGCCCGAGGGGGTGGCGCCGGCCCTGGGTCTGTTGGAGCTGGGGATGCTGAGTTTGCTGGCTCTGCTGACGCTGGGCAGCGCCAGTCTGCCAACGCTGGCTAATGGGGCGATGGCGGCTTTGCTCTTTCTGGCGACCCCTATCGCCAGTTTCGCTCAGGTGGTGACGCAGATTACGGGCGAGAGTACGACGGTGGAGCGCATCAGGACGGTCTTTGAGCTGCTGATGCCCGCCGATGCGCTCTGGCATGCGGCTTCGGCGGCCTTGCTCCCGCCAGCCGCTCAGGATCTGATCGGCCTTCATCAGGTGCAGCATCTGCCCATTGTCGGGGCCGAGGCGCTGACGCCGGCGATGGCGCTCTGGGTGGCCCTCTATATCGTGGTGCTGCCTGTGGTGGGCATGCTGCGCTTCGCTCATCGCGATCTGTGAGGATAGGAGTGAGGTGAGAGCAAGGTGGGAGCAAGGTAGGAGCAAGGTGGGAGCAAGGTAGGAGCAAGGTAGGAGCAAGGTGGGAGTAAGGTGGGAGCAAGGGCAAGGGGAACAGCGCCGGCGACGCTCGCGTCCCGGCGCGCGTGTGGGCGCTGTTCCCGCTCGCTCTATGACCAACGCCATGAAGTTGTTGCCTGCTTCCTGTCAGGCAAGGTCGCGCAAAAGATGGGCCTGGATCGGCTGACGTAGGGTGCGTAGTGCCTTGACTTCAATTTGGCGGATGCGTTCGCGCGTCAGTTTGAAGTGCGCGCTTAGCTCCTCCAGGGTGTGACAGTAGCCGTCGGCCAGGCCGTAACGCATCTCGATGACTTGCCGCTCACGTTGGGTGAGCAGTTCCAGGGCGCTGGCGATTTGGTCGCGCAAGGCCCGATGGGTGACGGCCTCCGCTGGAGCGGTGGCGCGTGTGTCTTCCAGGGTGTCGGCCAGGTGATAGGGTTCGTCGTCGGTCAGGGGCGCGTCCAGTGACACGGGGTTCTCGGCCATGCCCTGTAGTTCGACGACGCGCTCTTTGCTGAGTCGGGCGACGCGCGCGATCTCTTCGGCCTCGGGATCACGCCCCAGCTCCTGGTAGAGATGACGCGTGATGCGCTTGATCTTGTAGATCATTTCGACGACGTGTACGGGGATGTGGATGGTGCGCGTGTGTTCGGCGACGGCCCGGCTGATGGCCTGGCGTATCCACCAGGTGGCATAGGTGCTGAAGCGAAAGCCCCGCGAGGGGTCGAATTTTTGGGCCGCGCGAATGAGGCCGAGGTTGCCTTCTTGTACAAGGTCAAGCAGTGAGATGCCTTGTGTGTTGTAGCGCTTGGCTATGCTGACCACTAGCCTCAGGTTGGATTCAACGAGCCGTTGCTGGGCTTCGATGTCCCCTTCGGCTACGCGCCGCGCTAGTTCCATCTCTTCCTCAGCACTTAGGAGCGGGTAGCGCCCTATCTCTCCTAGATATTTGCGGATGGCGTTGTCAAGGGTCTCGTCTTCTTCTTCCTCCTCTAGCTCTTCTTCGTCTCCGGCGACAAGGTCGTCGTCGTCTCGAAAGAGTTCGTCGTCGTCCTGGTAGAAGGCCAGGACCGGGTCATCGTGACATCCGTGCTTCGCTTTGCGCGCGCTCTTCGCTGGTTTTCGCGCTTTGGTTGTCATGGCTGTTTTCCTGACTCCTTTACCTCTCATAACCACTTCCCACTCTTTGGTTGCCGGGGCAAAAAACCCGAAATTTTTTCGGTCTCTTTCCCCCCATCTTTCTTTTTTGCAAGAAATGTGCCAATATAGCCTCAAGGGCATTTATGACGATTTTTTCATGCTTTTGTGCTCAGAATAATGGCCGCTTGCCGTAAATTTTTTCAGGGTGGTGCGGATTTTTCCCCACTTGACCCCGCGCTCTTCGGGGGGGCTGGCGGCGGTTCGGTGTTGCCAGGGAGGCCGGGCTGGGTGCCTGGGCTGGGTGCCCGGGCTGGGGC
>NZ_JADGHT010000302.1 GCF_019683755.1 Thermogemmatispora sp.
TCTCTGGGGCCAGGCCGCGACGTAGTAACTGATCGCGAATGCCCTCAGTGAGCACCCAGACTAAGGCGGCGCGCTCATAGGAAGACCACTCCAGCCACTCAGCCAGGCGGATCAGCAGGCGGTTGCGCAGGACGCCAAGCTGAACCGCCGACTCTGGCCAGAGGTCCGAAACAGTAAATATATACGGGCAGCCTTTCCAGCGCGCGAGAAGACGTCCAGCGATAGCGTTAAAAAGCGGGTGTGATTCGACAATCAACAAATCTGGACGACCGACGGCCTGCCCTCCCAGCACGGGGGCCAGACAACCGAAAGAGAGGTGGGCGAGAACGCGCCGTACGAAACCACGGTTGGGACTTGTGTAGCTCCAGATACGCACTACTCGTACGCCGGAGCGCATTTCCTCCTGCAGCAGTCGCCCACGATACTCAGGCGGGACCACACCGCTTGGATAATTGGGTACCGTCGTGAGCACAGTAACCTTATGGCCTCGTTGCACAAGGTGCTCTGCGTATTGGCTGATGCGTGAAGCTGCAGCCCCTTTCTCTGGGGGATAGTACAATGTTAGAAACAGAATATGTGCCATAGGCTTTTCTATTCCTTATTGCTTACTCGTATGAGAGACAACACTACGCAATCAGGGTGCTAGAGCAGTTTTGTGCATACTATCTGCATGATGGCTTATAGTTATCAGTGTGACTGGCCGGGAGACTCCCCTCTCCACCGCAGGGAGCTGACGCTTTCCTTGCCTCGTCTGGGCAGCCATCGCCGATGGCCAGATAGCGCATGCCGAGGGCCTCAATGGCAGAGCGTTGCAGGGCCAGGCGACCATCAAGCACAACCTGACAGCGTGTGAAGGGACGAAAGTCAAAAGAGCGATAGGCGGTATGAGCAGCTTGCAAAATAATCGCCTTAACCTCGGCGGCTCTCGACGGGGAGAAAGGTGTATAGCCGGCGGCGCGGATCTCTGCGGGGCTAAAGAGAGGGTCATCGGCGAGTACCAGGGCGCCCCGCTCCTGGAGGGCGGCCTGCAATAAAGCTGCGCTGCTGAAAGCTAACTCGCGTACGTCTCCGCGATAGGCAATACCCAGGATCAGAATGGTCTGCTCGCGTAAGGAGCCGAGAGCCATTTCGAGGCGCTGGACGGCATATGTAGCCATACTATCGTTAATAGTACGAGCCAGACGAGGAAGCTGCAGCAGCGGAGCATGGCCATTAGCCAGCTCCCTGACTTCTTCTGCCCCGGCCAGCAAGAAATAGGGATAGACAGGAATACAATGGCCACCGACGCCGACGCTCGGCGTATGAATGTGTGAATAGGGCTGACTATTAGCAGCGGCAATGGCCGCCTGGACATCCAGACCACGGGCGTCGGCGAAGCGAGCAAACTCATTGGCTAAGGCGATGTTCACATCGCGATAGGTCGTCTCGATCAGTTTCACGAACTCGGCGTCATCGGTTGATGGCATCACAATGATTTCCGAAGTATCGAGCACCGATCGATAGAAGGCTACCGCCTCGGCAGCACTCGGGGGATTGATCCCACCCACGACCTTGGGATAGATGCGCAGATCGCGAAAAATCGTACCCGATGAGACCCGCTCAGGGCTATAGGCCAACCAGAAATCGGAGCCTGCCCGCAAGCCAGATTCGCGCTCCAGCATCAGGGCCAGGCGGCGAGAGGTTGTCCCTACCGGCAGGGTCGTTTCATAGATTACCAGCGTATTAGGCTGCAGGCCCCTACCGATGGCGCAGGTAGCTGCATCCAGGGCGGCAAAATTGACGCGGTGAGCCTCATCGATGAGGACCGGAACAATGACGACAACGGCGCGGGCCTGGCGGACTGCCGCGCTTGTATCGCTTGTTGCACGCAGACGCCCCTCGCGGACCAATTTTGCCACTGCCTCTTCCAGGCCGGGTTCTTCATGGATGTGGGAACGGCCTGCGTTGATCTGCTCTACGACCTCGGCATTCACATCGCAGCCAATAACCTGCCAACCGTGGCGTGCATACTGCACTGCCAGCGGCAACCCGATCTTGCCCAAGCCGACAACGACCACTGTTGCGGGTGACAAGGCTGGTAGCGACTGGCTTGAAAGTTCTTTCTCCATATCCTTCTCTGCCCTGCAGTCTCTCATCCTCGTCGCTTTCTCTCTCCCTTGCGAAGCGCTAGAGTACCTTTGCGTTCCTCTGCGGCTGGCGGGTGGACAGGGAGAGAGGCCTTGAGAGAACCTATCCTATCCGTGGGTCTCTCTCATGTGAAAGACCCAACTTTGGCCCTGCGGTGTCCCTCTGCTCGGGATGACCAGGCGAAGTGAGCACCCCCCGGGTAGCGAGACCGTTGTTAGCCAACGCCGAAGCCAAGAGCTGCTGAACTACCTTCAGCACTGCCAGTCCATCCTCACCTGAAACCGAAGGGCTCGTATCAGTCATAATCGAGCGAATGACGTCCTCATACTCGCGGCGCAATGGCTCTGCCTTCTGGATCTTCAGGCGTGTCATGGTGCCCTCGCTCACGCCTGTCAATGAGCGCAACGCGTCCCAGGAAGTAGGGGTATAGTCGTTTTCATAGAAAAAGACATCCTGGGTTAGGTAGTTCAGCAAGAACATGCCTTTTTCGCCGGTGATCGTCAACTCACGTACCTTTGTTGGGGTCAGCCAGTTGACATCAAGCACTCCCAGGGCACCGTTGCTGAAGCGTAGCAAGCCTAATAACAAATCCTCGCAGGTGTGATGAATATACTGCTGAGTTTGAGCTGAGACCTGCTTAATCTCGGCGTCCACCAAGTAGCGCATTGTATCAATCTCATGCGAGGCCAGGTCGAGGGTCACGCCGACATCGCGGATACGCGGCGGGAAAGGGCCAATGCGTCGCGCGTGCAGGTGAAAGATACGCCCCAAGGCTCCAGTGCTCAAACGGCGCTTTACCTCAGTGACCGCGGGATTAAAGCGCTCGATGTGGCCCACGGCCAGGCGAACATTGCGCTGACGGGCCAGCTCGATCAATGCCTCGGCCTCTTCAACTGTACTTGTCAGAGGTTTCTCGACCAGGACGTTGAGGCCGAGATCGAGGGCAAAAGCTGCTATCTCACAATGGAGGTGGGTTGGCACGACCACTGCGACCAGCTCGGGGCGGTGCTCGGCCAACATCTGGCGATAATCGCTATAGCCAGCGATATGGAAGCGTTGCATAGCGCGCTGCAAAGCGCCAGGATTGGTTTCAGCAACAGCCACAAGCTGGACCGAGTCCTCCAGCTCCTTCAAAACACGCAAGTGGTTCCAGCCCATTGAGCCGGCTCCCACCACGGCCACCCTCAAGCGCATAGGGCGATCACCTCCCGCGCAATCGTCTCCAGCTCATCCTGAGTGAGAGCAGGGTGCACTGGAAGCGAGAGCACCTCACGTGCTGCCCGCTCGGTCTCTGGTAAGCGTGCCAGCGGGCTATCCCCTCGTACACGTACCTGCCGCTCAGGATTCACCACATAAAAGCGCTCTGCCTGGCTGCAATAGAAGGGTTGTTGATGGATAGGAACCGGATAGTGAACCGCAGTCGCAATGCCGCGCCGCTCCAGCTCGGCGGCGACCTCATCGCGCCGTGCGGGAACACGGATCGTGTATTGATGGTATGTATGGCGGTAGCCTGGGCGCGTAACTGGTGTCTGGACGATGCCCTCCAGGCGCCGGTTGAGGTAGGTAGCGTTGGCGATACGCCGCTGGGTGAATTCCTCCAATTTCGCTAACTGGGCCAGACCGAGAGCGCCCTGCAAATCAGTCATGCGCAAGTTATAGCCTAATGCTACCTGGTGATAGCGGCTGGCCTGCCCGTGATTGCGCAAGAGGCGGAGACGCGTGGCTATCTCGGGATCATCGCAGGTGATCATTCCTCCCTCGCCAGTGGTCATATTCTTGGTCGCATAGAACGAGAAGCAACCGGTGCCAAAGCTGCCCACTGGCTTGTTGGCAAAACTGCTGGCGTGAGCCTGACAGGCATCCTCAATCAAGATCAGGTTGTGGGCCTTAGCCAGCGGCAGCAGACGACCGAGGTCGCAAGGATGACCGTAAAGATGCACGGGGAGAATAGCGCGCGTGCGCTCGGTGAGAGCTAACGCTACCTGTGAGGGATCAAGGGTATAGGTGTCTGGCTCAATATCGACAAAAACGGGCGTGGCTCCTGCCAGCAAGATCGCATTGGCGGTAGCCACGAAGCTGAAGGCTGTAGTGATTACTTCATCGCCTGGGCCAATGCCGTGAGCCAACAGAGCGAGCTGAAGGGCCGCCGTACCTGAAGAGACAGCAACCGCAGCCCCAACCTGGCAGAGTTCGGCAAAACGCTGCTCAAATGCCGCGACATATTTGCCTTGAGCAAGCAAACCCGAAGCCAGGACTTCACGAATGGCAGCCTCCTCCTCAGCTCCCAGCAAGGGGCGCGCAATAGGAATCATCGCTTTCTCTCTTCTCACTGCACCATCGATCAACTACGGTCAGCTTGGTCCAGAGATGGCCAAGCGGAGCAGTGTTAGAGCCGTGGGTCTCTCACTCACTGGTCAGCGGCAAGGGGCGGGAGGCGGCCTCTATCTGTTCTGCGGTCGGCATGCATCTTAAAGCCTGCATCCTGGCCAGATGACAGTTTTGGTACATAAGCCAAGAAAACTCGACGCTCCTGCGCCACCCGGCAACACTCTTTCTTTGCTTATTGGTCGGTATCTGATCACTATTGAGAGAACAGTCCCTTCCACCAGCAAGCGCTGTGTACTGTGTACTGATACTGCCACAGCTTACCGTTCACGGCGCTGCCACACTGTCGAGGATCAGTATAACTGACCGCTTTGCAATTGTCGTCCTGTTGATGACTATTTTTTCGGGAACTGATAACCGTTTTTTGCGGCAACATTTACCGCTGGCATAGGTTAACAATTACACACCGTTCGACCGTCCTTGGCGATAATCGAGAAACGTCAAGAGGCTTCTAGAGCTGGCAGAGCCGAAGGGGTGCTTGCAGGACCTCCCTGGCCATTCTGGCTACTCGCCTATCTCCTGTCGGCTACCTGTGCTATATATCCTCAGCGAAGGCTCTGATTGGGATGTGTCAATGTGTCCATGCGCATTCCGAGCCGGTCTGCGGGCCAACGCTAGCCGGGCGGAACGAACAGCGTGGTCGTTCAGACTCGGACGAGCAGGTAGATAGGCAGGTAAGTAAGTACTCCCTGCTTGGGCAGAGCTTAACTGAACTGTGGAGGTGGCCAGTGTCTGGTTGCACTGGCGCAGTCCACTGTAGCTAAATCCATGTTGTCGCCTAGGCCTGTATGTATAAGGAAAAATGCTATGTCAGAGCAGATATTAACGCGTTTTAGAAAACGTCGCAAAGGGGCGGAGACGCGCATTCTCCATTTCGCTTTTCAGGATCTATTGCCTCCTGGGCAGACGCTGGTCCTGAGCTTGGGGACGCGAACTCTCTCTTTGCTTTGTGATGGAAAAATGGTGCTTGATCAGCAATTCAGCATCAATGAGTTACGTGTCCTCGAGCCTATTTTGCAAGCTTTTCCGCATTATTGTCCCTATGAGGTCTTACTGGCCAGTCTCTCATCGGCGCCGATAACTGCCAGCGCCATCGCTCGCTGTCGCCAGCGTCTGCTGGAAGCCCAGGGGAGTCAGCGGTGGCAGCAGGAGCTACGCCCAATCCGCCGCGCACTTTCCTCGGTGCGCAGTAAGCTGCATCGCTTCGGCCTGGAGATCTCAAATGTCCGTGAGCGTGGCTGTAGTCTGACGTGTCTGACCTATGC
>NZ_JADGHT010000303.1 GCF_019683755.1 Thermogemmatispora sp.
CTCCCGCCCCCACTGCGGAGACCCCCGCCGCGCGCCAGCCGGTGCCGCGGACGGACGCCGAAGGCGCGATTCAATGGGTGCCTATCGATAGTATTTTGCCTAATCCACGCCAGCCACGGCGTGTCTGCCGCGACGATGACCCCGCGCTGCTGGAGCTGAGCGCTTCCATCAAGGAACATGGCCTGTTGCAGCCGTTGATCGTGACACGCCTCGAGGAGGAGCAGAGCGCTGCGCCTCCCGACCCGTGGGCCAGCACTTCCGATGACGATCCGTGGGCGGCCCCTGGCCCTGCCTCGGAGGTGCGCTCAAGCGCAGCCCACCCTACCTTTCACTACCAACTGATCGCCGGTGAGCGTCGCTGGAGAGCGGCTCGCCTGGCCGGCCTCTCCCAGGTACCGGTGATCGTCAAGGAAGCTAGCCCACAGCAGATGTTGGAACTGGCCCTGATTGAGAACGTCCAGCGGGCCGATCTGAACCCGATTGAGGAGGCCCTGGCCTATCAGACGCTGGCTCAGGAGTTCGGTCTGACTCACGAGCAGATCGCCGAGCGCGTCGGCAAGCAACGTACGACCATTACCAATACGTTGCGCCTGTTGAACTTGGCTCCTGCTGTCCGCGAGAAGCTGCTGAACCCAAGCGAGCACTTTACCGAGGGTCATGCCCGTGCCATCGCCGGCCTGTCGAGCTATGAGGATCAGGAGGAGGCCTTGCACCAGGTGCTTGCTCGGCGCCTGACAGTGCGCGAAACGGAGGAGCTGGTGCGTGGCTGGAAAAGCCTGGAGCAGCCAGCTCGCCCCTCTGCAAGTCGCTCCGCTCCAGTGCGCTCCCCTGATCTAGAGGAGCTAGAGGCTCAGTTCCGCAATTCGCTGATGGTAAAGGTCGATCTGCGTTGCAACGCTAAGGGCAAGGGTACGCTGGTGCTGCATTTCAACAATCAAGAAGAGTTGGAGCGACTCTACGCCCGCCTGGTCAAAAACGAAGTGGAGTAGTTTCGGGAGGCAGCGATGGCGACTTTAGAAGATCCGTTTGGCAAAGTGCGCCCGAAGTTAGTAGCGGCTCGCACCGAGTTTCTGGCTGAATTGGCTCGCTTTCAGGCTGCCGAGTTGGAACGACGCCCCTCTCCCGAGGATTGGTCCGCATTGGAGGTGGCTTATCATCTCTATGTGGTCGATGGGCTGACGCTGCAAGAATTACGGCGCGTACAGGAGGAGGATAATCCTGCACTTCGGGCCTTGGAGAAAGAAGGCCCGCGTGCAACGCGCGAGACGGCACACGATCTCTCGCTGGATGCCGTGCTCGCTGGGATGGCAGCACGTCGCGAGGAGATCTTACAGTTCTTGGCTGAATTGCCCGCTGCGGCCTGGGAACGCCCCTGCCATCATCAGACCTGGGGCGCCCTTAAGTTCTACCAGTTGGTGAATATTCTGGCCGAGCATGATCGGCAGCATGCACGCCAGCTTGTGGAGATCCGCCAACGCCTCCGCCGCAGCGATAGCGGTGAGTCTCACACAGCACCGGCTAGCCCCTTGCTCTCTCCTTCCTGACTCGCCACCCATCGCTCGCCTGACTCTCGCCCCCAGCCCCGTCGCTGAGGAGATGCTTTCCTTCTACGCCGCCGGGCGGGACCTGAGCCTGGTCCCGCCCGGTTTTGTCTATGGGCGCTTGACGCGCTCACATATTGACAGGCCGCCGCCTTTTCCCAGGTATGCATTCCCATCAGCCTATCAAGACAGGGTAAGAAAAGAGCAGGCAGGAAACCCTACCTGCTCTTGCTTCGTTTTTTACTGCAGAACGTTCGGACCGTATAAAGAAAAGTGCATCGTTGATCGCTGATCAGTTAGTCGGTTGGTTGGCCCGATGTGCGTCATGAGTAGGGGGAACAGGGCGTGATCCACGGATGCGCGAGAGACGCATCTGCTCGCCAGCGCAGCCAGAGTGAGCATGATAGGGAGGGCCAAGGTCTGGCGTGCTCACTACACCTGGCCCCTGTCTATGCTTGTCAGTCAGCTCTGCTGCTCTGACGCTGAATCGCGGGGTGACTCGCCCAGGAGCTTATCAAGTGTCGTACGCTTGATGCGGTAGCCGTGCCGCTTGCTCTCCTTTTCATGGTGGGGGAGCAGAATGGCCTCAAGCATGCCGTTCTTAATCCAGCGTCTGACAGTTGTGGTTTCGACGCGCAAGAGGCGGGCAACCTCGCTGACGGTTAACAGTTCTTCCATGTATGGTCACTCCTTTCCAGGTACAGAGGGATAGGAAACGGAAGACGGGCCGCACACTTCGTGACCGCCTCCCTCCTGAGCCATATAATTACTGATGACGGTATGAACGTATGTATGTATCTCATTGATATGTGCCTATCATATGCGATCACGTTTTCTTTTTCAAGGGTTTGCGACAGAAATAGCCATGAAGGGGAGTCTTCGCTCTGACAGCGAAGGCAAAAGTGTCGCACAGAGTGAACATGAGCGGCCTCTCAAACGCATCGCATGTTCGCAACAATGCAGAGCGCTATGTTAGGCGAAGAGGGTAGGAAGACGCTGAGGAAACGAGAAAGCAAACAAGCAGGCAAGAGGATCGATGAGAGACGAGAGACCCAACACATATCTTCAAGAAGCAGGGAGCGTCTGGATACCTTAACCTTGACTGCGCCCCAGGTTCCCAATTCCACCCAGCTTCGTCCCAGGCTGGCCCCCCGCTTCCCAGCTCGAGAGGTGCACAAACCAGCCGCGCTGACCTGATCATTTCCGCTTTACAGCGAACTCCTCCCACCGCTCAACTCCTCCCACCGCTCCACAGGGCGATCTGACCAGGCCAGCGCTAAGAACGTAAGGAGCGTGAAAGAAGATCGGCGGAGGAACTGTGGTGGCTAGTTGCTGCTCCTCCCGGCGCTTGCAGTCGCCCTGTCGGCTCGCTGCTGGCGCTGCCCGCCTCCACTGTTTCGAACTGGAAGCCAACCAGGCTGCTCCGCATCTCCTGGATTACCGCCGCGAGTTGCTGGGACAACGAGCTAACCTCGTTGGCAAAGGTCAGAGCCAGGCGCACCGTATCGGTGTTCTCTCCTCCACCAGCTCCCCCGCCAGGAGCTATACCGGTCATGGCGCTGAGCTTCACTCGCAACCGGTTCATTTCCTGGCCTATGGCCAATAACTCTTGATCGACATCCTTCAATGTAGACTCAAGTCGCTGTTGCAGGCTACTCAGCCCATGTTCTAGCTGTTGAAGTAAAGGGGTAGGAATATGCAGTTCGCGGCGGACTCCCTGAGCGTTAGCTGTCCAGCGTGTTGGGCGTGTAGCCTCTTCCTCGATCTGGCGCAGCAGAGCACTCAGACGCTGCAACTGCTCAACGGTTGTTGCTTCGCGCAAGCCCTGAAGCTGTTCACGGCTGCGCCGCAGGCGACCTCTCAGCTCAGTCAGCTCACGCTCTAACCTTTCCCCTAGCCCTTTGCCACTAGGGACCGGTGTAGCAAGCGAACCAGAGGGGCTGCGGCCCCGGTCCGTCGGCGCCAGTGAGCTGATCCCTCCACTCAGGGCCTGATTTTCGGAACGCCCCACGGGCTGCTGCAAATGCAGATTCTGAATGAGGGCCTCTGCGTGTTCCTGCTGCTGACGTGCGATGACTTCCAGTTGTTGAATCGCCACCTGTACCCGTAAGACAAAGCGTCGGAAGCGGCCAACGGTGAAATTGAAGGCATTAGCCAGTAAGCCAATGGGGTCATCACTCACTGGGGCACTGATGCGCAGATCGCCCGCGCTGACGACGCGCATGTCACTAAAGAGATGTTCGGCGGCATTGGTCAGGGCGTCACGTTGGCGTCGTGTCTCCTCCAACAAGTTCAGTAGGGTCTCCAACATGGCATTGAAGGCCGCTGAGACTTCAGCGATCTCGTCACGCCCGATCACAGTGACGCGGGCTTCTAGCTGGCCACTTTCGATGGAACGCGTGACCTGCTGCAGATGGCGAAGACGTCGTACGAGAGTCCCTGAAATGAACCATCCGACGAGGGCGATGGTCAGCGAGGCGACTATCGCGCCGATGACGCTGGTAATTAGCTGATTACGCTCTTCGACGGCAGCGGCTTGCTGCACAGCGGCGGCGAGGCGCTGATTGAGCTGGATCAGAGCGCGTAGAGCGCTGAGCGCATCGGCGTTGGTCGGCTCTGCCTGGAAGCGTAGGAGATTCTGAGCCTCGCTCAGATTGCCACCTGCGATGTCCTGGAGAATCTGGTCCTGGGCGGCGCGATAGAGGTGCCAGGTTCGCAAGGCACTGGCAAGCAGGGTCTGTTGTTGGCCCTGCTGACCACTCTGGCCAGCTTCGGCGAGCAACTCCATTTCATCAGGGTGATTGGTCAGCAGATCCTGAGCTACGTAGGCCGACAGGATGCTATCGTAGCGTGTTGCGAGGCCCGTGATGGCCTGACGCTCCTGGGCGATCGTTTCCTGGGAGGGCGCCGGGGCGCTAGCGGAAGCCAGGAGGTTATGTACTTCGGTGTTCATGAGCTGGAGATAGTCGGCGCCCGTGGTGAGCGAGGTGTTGATGCTCAGCAGTTTCTGGTAAAAGCTTGATTGCCGGCTCAGAGACTGGGAGCGTAGGACGCCAACCAGGCCCGCCGCGACGGCGGCAATAAGGGCAGCTAGCAGGAAGCCTAGCGCGAGACGCCTGCCAATGGAGAGATTCAGGAGCAGGTTGCCGCTGCGCCGTGAGCGGGGACGAATGCGAAGACTGGGGCTGTGACCAGCGGTTGCTCCTTCCTGCGGCAGTGAGGGCGTCGCCAGCGAGGGTAGTTGCGTCTGGCCTCTTCTGCGACCTGGCTGCTGCATCCTTATTCCTCCTTTCTAGTAGGGCTGAGTACGCGGTCTGGCTCTGGCATGGTCACCGCCACCAGGGAACGGGTAACGGCCTGGCTCGCGCTGGCTCCGTTGAGGTTCATGGCCGCAATGGGAATGTAGCCCAGGCGCTGCGCCTCTTGCTGTACCGGCGCGCTGAGCATGAAGTCGAGAAAGGCGCTTAGCAAGGGATTGTTGTCGCCCAGCGTATACATGTGCTCATAACTCCAGAAGATATAGCGACCGGCCACAATGTTGGCGAGCGTGGGTTTGGCCCCCTCGATGGCAAGGACTCGCACCGCCGGGGTCAGTACGGAGAGCGCCAGATAACCGACGGCCCCCGGCGTATGAGCTACTGTCTCGCGAACCGTTACGGACGAGTCAGTCTGCAGTAGCTTGCCTTTCTCGTCACGCCCTCCCAGAATATATTTGCGAAAGGTGTCGCGCGTCCCCGAGGTCTGCGGACGCACAACCGGCACAATGGGCAGATCAGGGCCACCCACCTGGCTCCAGTTGTTGATACGGCCGGTCGAGAAAATGTCGATGATTTGCTGGCGCGTCAGCGAGGTAACGGTGACATCGGGATTGACTACCATTGCAAAGGGGATGACGCAGACAATGTGGTCGGTCAAGTTGGGATCGGGATAGATGGCCGGATCAGCGTAGATGTCTGAGTCACCAATGTCAGCCTGATGACTGGTGACGGCTGCTAGACCCGCGCGGCTCCCTCCGCCATCTACTTGAATGTGCACTTGAGGATGCTGGCGTTCAAAGAGGTTGGCAGCAGCACTGACCAGCGGCTGCAGGGCGGTTGAACCGGCAATGCGCAGCCGCCCGCTGAGGGCACTTTGCGAGTTCGCTGCCCCCCCGCATCCTACTAGCAGCATGAGTATGATCAGACTCAGACTGATCAGTCCGGCTCTCGTCTCTCTCCTGCTCTTTTTAC
>NZ_JADGHT010000304.1 GCF_019683755.1 Thermogemmatispora sp.
CCCTACACCCACACCCACCGCCACACCATCGCCCACACCCAGCCCAACACCTAGCCCGACACCAAGTCCTACACCATCGCCGACTCCTACCCCTACGCCGCCACTCCTGGCGGTCAGCCCGAGCCATCTTAACGGGCCGGACGACTGCAATCACGACAGTATTACCTTCCGCTGCGAGGTGACCCTCTCGCTTTCCTCCTCGGCCAGCGACACTACCCAGTGGTCCGCCAGTAGCTCCAATGTGCGCGCCTTCTTCTCGCCACAACAAGGCTGGCTAGAGCCGGGGAGTCAGCAACAGGTGACCATCTATATCTATGCCTCCTGTCCACGCAATGGCAAACTGCTCTTCCGCACTCAAGATGGCACCGCAGCCAGCGTCTCCTGGACCTGCTAGTCCATCCCCTTCACCTGCAGGGCCGCCCTTGCAACGGGCCTTAGCTTGTGTAATATGATTCACTGAGCCGCTCGGAACACTCTGAACAGAGCCTTACAGCGTCAGGCCAGCCAGTAGGGTCCCAGCTCCGTCAGACCTGCTTTCACTGATAGCGCAAAGCCTCGATTGGCGTAACGCGTCCCGCCTGCCAGGCCGGCAAGAGGGCCGCCAGCAGCGCAGCGCCAAGAGCGATACCCACAATGAGAGCAAGATGGCCCCAGGGAATAACAAAGACCAGGCTGGTCTGATAGCGCTCAAAGAAGTTGGCAGCGAACAAATTGCGCGCTAACAGCAATCCCAGCACCAGACCGATCAGGCTACCAAGGATCGCCACAAGCAAGGACTCGCCTAGAAAGGCCCCTCTGACCAGCCGCCGGCTGCAGCCCAAGGCCCGCAGCATGCCAATCTGTTGGCGTCGTTCAATCACGGCGCGCGTGCCAGTGATAGCCAGGGCGGCCACCCCTAAAAGAAGCGCCAACCCGACAATACCGATCATAATATCACTGAGGAGAATACGCGGTCCCCGCACCTCCCAAATGGCATCCTCCAGCACTGTAGTTTCCAGGCCTTCGTCGAGAAAGGCTGAGCCAAGTTGGAGAGCCAGCGCCCGCTTATCATGACCAGGGGCCACCTTGAAGTAATAACCCTGAACCTCGGGATTGTCATTGCCAACCGCGATTGAACCGTAGAGACGCTGCGAAATGTAGAGACCGAAATGATCGCCATTGCTGTTATCGACCACACCAATGATAGTCAGCTTGGCCACCGAAGCATTGAGCAGGGCAGAGGACAGATCTTCATCGCTCGTCGGTGAGCGGGTCACCCAGACACTTTGTGGGGTAAAACTGGTTTCTCCCAGAGAAATGCCGCTGAGGGCAAAGGCGTAGTATGGGTCCAGGCCAGGCGGCGTAAGCGGGACCCCGGCTTCGTTGGCCGTCGGTGCTGAGGGATCATAGACCCCAGGTGAACTGCGAGCACCCTGGCTGGCTTCTAGGGCGCTACTATCGATCAAAGCATAGTTCGGGTGCTCTTGCAAGGCCCGCCAGACAGCTTCATCGCTGCTGAAACCGCGTGCCCGCGCCACCAAGTGCAAACCATAGCCTTGTAAAAAGCCTCCACTGATCACTTGAGCCGGATAGAGGCGCCAGGCTGGCTGAGGAGCCGTCGGCTGAATGACTCCTACTAGCGTGGTAGTTCGCACTCCGAGAGCGCTGAAGTCTCCAGGATCAATTCCATGCCGCTCCAGGATGGTCCGCAACTGCTCATCAGGGGCCTGCTTGCTCTGGCCTGAGAGCAAGGGGCGAAAATAGGGAATAGCTTGAATATCATAGCCTCCTGTCTGCAGGTTAATGTCGGCGTAACTGTGCTGCATAGCCGCCGTGATGACCGTCATCACGGTTAAAGCGAAGACCACAAGGCTGAACATTGTCACGCTCAGCCCCATGCGAAAGCGGTAATGCAGCGGATAGGAGGCTATCAGACGCGCTAACAAGTGCAGACGCGGACGCAGCAGGCGCGAAAGCAGGAGCAGCGGCTTGACCAGCAGCTCCCCATTCGAGATGAGAGCCCAGACTACTCCCAAGGTCATCATGAAGCCGGCTAAGAAGAAAACCTCGATGCTGGCGCGGAAACGCACCAGCCCCAAGGAGGCAAAGAGATCAAATGGCACCGCCCAGTAAGCGCAGATGGTTAGCCCCGCAATTGCCGGTACTAGACGATCACAGAGACGGCGCACCCGCAGCCGGTGACGGGCCGGACTCAGCGCCACGATGATGGTTTTAAGTAGCAGGCAGCCACCAATCACCAGCAGTGAGAGACCGAGAGAGAAAGGTGCAACCAGACGGTCGGTTAGGCCATAAGAGAGCAGCCCCAGGCCCCCGAGCAGGGGCAGCAGACCCGCGAGCAGCAGTGCTCGCCCCCCTTCAATGAGCAGCTCGCCAAGATAGCTGAACAGGCGACGACTGCGCTGGCGTAAAGCCTTCCCTATCAGGGCA
The DNA here is from genome assembly GCF_019683755.1 of Thermogemmatispora sp. Taxonomy (GTDB): domain Bacteria; phylum Chloroflexota; class Ktedonobacteria; order Ktedonobacterales; family Ktedonobacteraceae; genus Thermogemmatispora. The sequence continues at coordinate 2,428 of NZ_JADGHT010000304.1, forward strand.
AGCAGGCCCACTAGCTCCTTAAGAGTGCGAGATCGCCGCTCAGGCTCCGGCAGATTGCGCAGCGCCTCCACTACGGTCATGCGACTCACCAACCAGGAGGAGACCGTCACAGCGCAGAAGGTGAAGATCGTGCCGAGACAGTAAGCGATGAGGAGACTACGTGGCTGAAAGGTTAGTTTGAGCGGAAAGTCGAAGCGCGCCAGCACGGGACCGAGCAAAAGCACAAGCAAGGCCCCAATGATCACCCCGAGCACTAAGCCGATAAAGGAAGCCAGCAGATCGTAGACGGCTCCTTCAAAGAGGAAGGTCAAGACTAGATGCCGGCGCAGCACACCAACAGCGCGCGCCATACCCATCTCAACCCGTCGCTCTGCCGCCAGGAGAACGAAGATTAAAAAGATGAGTAGCATGCCAATGGCTACGATAAAGAGGGAGAAGAGCACGAAGATACGAGAGAAAATATCTTGCGCCTTCTCGGAGTTCAGAATGGCCAGCTTCTTGACCTCGATGACATGGACATTGCGCGGGAGAAGCTGCTCTAGCTTCTCTTCCACGCGGTCGGAGATAGCGATGCTATCAGGACCATCGCTGCCGCGATTAGCCACAAAGATTTGGGTGATAGCATTGCCACACTGCTCGATCTGGCGGAATAGCTGAACTTGACTGACGATAAATGGGGTCTCGCCAATCATGCCGCTGCTATCGGCAACAGCTCGTACCCGCACTTCATAGCGCCGCCCTGGCCAGCGTTGCGAGTAGAGATAGAGGCGATCACCAGCATGAGCGTTGAGAAGCTGAGCCAGCGAGCGATTCAGATAGACCTCATTGCGACCCAACGAGGAGAGATGCAAGTGACCCTGGCCGTTCTCAGCCAGAATACCACCGAAGCCATCCTCACTGCCCGGGATAGCTGCCAGAGCGGTCACTCCCGAACGCACCTGGCGCGAGGTCTGGTCTGCCACCAGCAAATCATGCTCCATGATGGCAGCACCGAGGGCGGCAATATCAGGGTCGCTGCCTACCTGCTTCCGCAAACGGTAATAGATGGCCTCATCGAAGAAGCCCAGGTCACCGGAACCCCCTTCGATTGTCTCGTCCACATTGCCCACATTATAGGTGGCGACGCTGCGCACCGCTCCCGTGATCACATCTCCGGTCGCCAGAGCGCTAGAGAGCAAGGTTGTCGAGAGCATGAGCGCGAAGATGATCAGCACCATCTGCGTGCGCCGCCGTGGAATGTTGCGCACACCAATCTTAAAAAAAAGCCGATTGCTTAACGCCAGTACTAGCACCAGCACCACAATCGCCAGCGTCAGGATCAGTAGAATTGTGCTAAGGGTATCAAGCGGAATGCCAAAGAGTTCTGTCATGCCACCGTTCTGCAATTAGACTGAGCCTTGATGTCGCCTCCTGCCAGAGCTGTCCGCTTCCCTTTTCGCAGCGCTTTGTACCTCTCACCGCCAAGCGCACTGCGCCTCTGGTCTGCTCGGCTTGCCTTCTGAGGCGAAGGGATGGTCAGCCGGTCTGGCCTTAGCTGCTTAGCTCAGCGCAGCGCCCGATAAAAGAGATCAGCCAGAGCCACGTAGCCGATGACGCTCGGATGGAGACCATCCTCACTGATGTATTCAGGATGGCGAGCCAGGTTGTAGCCTTGCTGCGACAGATCCACCAGAATCAGGTGATGCCTTCTGACGTTATCAGCGATGGCAGCGTTATATTCCTGAATCTGCTCGCGCAGCCATTGCTGATCGAAAGAGCGAAAATGCGGGAGTAACGTCAGATCAGGCACGTTAGCAATGGCGATCCGCGCTCGTGGTGCCCCAGCCTGAAGACGCGTAAGGAGCAGATCCAGATCGCGCGCGTAGGCTCTTACCGGCACATGGTCGGCCAAATCATTGACGGCCAGCCAGATGGTGACGATATCGGGGTGAACATCGAGCGCGATAGGTACTTCCAGGCGCAGAGCCTGATGCAGATGGATACCTGGAATGCCGAGATTCACCAGGTGGACGGACGGGCCAAGCTTATGGGCTAAATCGATGGGCCAGTTATCGGCGTAGGGATCAGCGGTACCGAAACCAAAGGAGTCGGAGGCACCAATGGCAACGTAAACGAGGCCTTTATGAACCGCTCCCAGTTCGTTAGCAGCACTGGGTGTTTCATCCGTTGAGCCACAGGCGCTTAGCAGACAAAGACTACAGAGAAGACTGACTATTAGCCACAGGTTGATCTTGGCCAGCCGCGCCCGGCCCAGCTTGCATCCAGACCGAGGGCACGCCAGCCAGGGTAGCGGCTGGCGATCCTTGCCGTCACAGTTGCCGTACCCAGGCCTGCGGCGGTTAGCCATGGGAAGCCAATCCTTCCTTTGCGTGCTCATGCACAGGCATGTATGAGATCTACTCTGCTCCGGTGAATAGCTGCCTCTCTATGTGGATTATAGCATCTTTTTGAATATCATACTATATCAATTTATTGCGCCCCTTTGCCGAGAGCCAGAGGAGAGCGGATCTGGTCCCACCAGAGAGCGTTAGGGAGGGTAGGGCACCAGCATACGAGAGTCGAGAGCTTCGCACCACGCAGAGCACAGACCAGAGTGCGAGCTTTCCGCCTGCTGGTGCCGCAACCGCGCAAGCCGCTTCGGGTAAGGGGGCCAAGGCCCCACCTGGACTTTTTTATATCCCAAGCCCTAAGAGACCTTGCGACCTTCAGCCTGAGCAAAAGCTGCCTCAGTCTTAGCGGCCATAATAAAATCGTTCTGATGCAAGCCGCCGACAGCGTGGGTCCAGAAAGCGACCTTCACCCGTCCCCACTCCGTCACGAGCTGGGGATGATGATCCTGTTCCTCAGCGAGCGCTCCGACCGCATTCGTGAAAGCAAGAGCATGAGCGAAGTTATCGAACTGAAAGGTCTTTTCAAGACGTTTAACTCCGGCCACCTCGACCACCTGCCAACCAGGGACCTGAGGCAGCAAATTGCTGATCTCAGCATCTGTCAGAGCTGGCTCACCGCCGCGACAGGGCACACAGCGCATCTGGGCTAAATCCTGCATAGGTGCCTCCCATTTCCCTTGTCAGAAAACCAGACGAAGACCTGGATAACGCACCCAACCGGCAGACAGACAAGCATGAAGGGTGAAGCTCACGCATTGCCTATCCCGTAGTGCTCCTAGGAGGAGTATAGCCAAGAAGATCCAGCCATTGCCACTCCCCCAACCCAAAACCAAAAGGGAGCGTGCAGGTCTCCCCCCTGTCTGGTCAGACAGGCCCATCTCCTGGTCACATCCAGGCCGGCGGGCCTGCCCCCCCAACCGGGGGTACCCAACACGCTCCCCTCC
>NZ_JADGHT010000305.1 GCF_019683755.1 Thermogemmatispora sp.
TCCCCTCTGCAACCGGCAGAGCTGCCTCTCATACGGTAGCACGAGCCGAAACCTTTCAGTATCCTCGTGCGGATCGTCCCCTCTGCAACCGCGCCCAACGAAAGCGGACCCGGGATACTTCTTTCATAGTCTATAACGATCGAGGCCCCATTTTTTGGCGCTGAGAGCCTCGTTTTTCTCTGTCCCCCGGCCCAAAAATCTATCGGATTACGACCTTTCTCGAAACTCGTTTTTTGCAACGCGCAAGGGGCGAGTTTCGAGAAAGCACGAATAAACATAGCCATATTCTACAAGCATGACATGCACAGATTCGTCAAAATACGGTCAGAATCCACCGTCTTTCTGCGCGGCCCGCTGAGAGTTTCGAAAGCGGCCCTCACAGAGGCCATCACGCGGGGGATCTGGCGACCCCATCCCACTTTCCCACCTCACACCCCACCATCACCCACTCGCCCACTCACCCACTCACCACCTACCGACCCACAGCCCAGACCAGTCCGCAGGCGGCCCGCGCCGACCAAACCAGGCCCCTGCGCCAGACAGCCCGTGGAGCCGGCGACGAAGAGCGCGACGCGCGGGTGACCGCCACCGAGGAGAACAGCCAGTCAGCCAGACAAAGAGACAAGCTGACTGGCAGGAGCAAGACAGGGGAGGTCACCAGGTCAAGTGGCCCGCCAGTCAGAGAGTCAGGCCCAGAGGAAACCAGAGCCGAGGAGCAAGCCGCCGCGGCGCAGCAGCCACAGCCAAAAACAAAAGAGCCGTCGCCTGGCCACCACCCACAGCCATCCGATCCCCCTTCCACCAGGCGTCACGGCCCCGGCGCCGCGGCCAGACCAGCCTCAGCGAGCCGGCTCCTGGGCCTGCCGGCGCAGGCGCTGGCGCAGCCGCCACCACAGCACCAGACAGAGCAGCAGCGCCTCCGCCGAAGCCGAGCCAGACAGACTCAGCGACACCGCCAGAATCTGCTGCTCGCCCGACAGCCAGACGAACAGCCCCACCATCAGCGCCACCCGCGTCAGCAACGCAAAAACATTCGTCAACAAAGGAGTACGTGCATCCTTCAGCGCATAAAAACTGCGCGCCACCACATCCCCCACGCAGACCCCCGGCAGGCCCACCACATAGCCGACCAGCGCCAGATTCGTCAACCAGGCCGAATGCTCATCAAAGGCCCCGTGGCGGAAGACCACATCGATCACCAACAGCCCCAGCCCGCCCAAAGCCAGGGCCGACAGCACACTCAGCGCCAGCGACGACCCAATCACCTGCCCGAACAAGCGGCGCAAGCGCCCATAGCGGCCCTCCAGCTCCAGGCGCGCCATACGTGGCAGCGCCGCCTGCCCGATGGCCTGAGCAATCAACGACACCGGCAAATAAAACAACATATAAGCATTATGCAGCGCCGCCAGGCTGGCCAGATCCGGCAGAAAGGAGGTCACCGTCGTCTCCACAATCGAACTCACATAAGCCACCGCCACCGCCAGCATACTCGGAATAAAGAGCGCCATCACCTCGCGCAAGCCCGGATAGCGCAGATTCCAGGCGAAGACATAGCGTCCCCCCTGCTGCCAGAGAGCCGGAAGCTGAACCACAATCTGCAGCGCCGCCGCCAACAACACCCCCAACGTCGGCCCATAAATCCCCACTCCCGGCACCACCAGCGCCACCACCAGGCCTGCAATCAAGCCCACATTATAGATGGCCGTCGCCAGCGCCGGCAGCAAAAACTGCTCACGGCTACTCAGAATCGCCGTCACAATCGTCCCCAGGCCGAGCAACAGCGGCTGAATCAACATAATGCGCGTCAAGCGGATCGTCAACGCCTGCACCGCCGGCGGATAGCCCGGCACCAAAATATGGACCACGAAGGCCGGAGCCAGCAAGCAGCCTAGCAGCAGCAGAACCGTCAGCGCCACCAACAAGACATTGAAGACCAGGCTAGCCAGATACCAGGCCTCGCGCTGATCGCCCCGGCGCTGATAAGCCACAAAGACCGGGATAAAGGCCTGAGTCAGGGCCCCCCCGGCCACCAGATTAAAGAGCGTATCAGGCAAGCGATAAGCCGCATAATAGGCATTGGCCTCCGGTCCCGTCCCGAAGAGGGCATTAAAGAGCGCCTGGCGCACCACCCCCAACCCCTTCGAAGCCAGAATCCCCAGCATCAACAACAGCGCCGCCTCCACCACCGAGAAGCGGCGCACAGTCAGACCCCGGCCCGGGCGCAAGCGAGCCAGACTGAACGGCAAGCGCAGACCCCCCAGCGACCAACCTGCGGCCTCTTCCGCCGCATCCTCCTCCCCGGCCACCCCCTCAGCCAGCGCTGGCGTCTCGCTCACCGCGCTACCCGTTGTCGGATCAACCAAACGTGGTGCACTCTCAGGAATGGGAGCCTCCTTCTCGACAGCTAGATCTTCTCCATCGCCTCTGCTCTGGCGTACAGAGGAGATTATACCAGCCAGGGACGGCGGCGAGCAGAGCACCCTCAAAAAAGTACTCCCGACCAGAGCCGCGCCAGGCAGCCGCGCGCCCTCCAGGCCAAGAGGCCGCCCGTGCGGTGCCCGCCCGGCGGCCACCACCCCCACAAAAAAAGGCTGTCCGTCGGAGAACGGCCAGCCTCAGTAGCGTTACCTGGAAAAAACCAGAGCCAACGAACCAGGAACAAAGAGAAGGAAGTAAGATCGCCAACAGCCCTGTGCGCCCTCACCCCAGCCCAGCGCACAAGGCCTTAGCCAGCAGCGTAGAGCTACGCCTGAGCCTGCGTCTGAGCGCTCTTCGGGCGCCGGCGGCTAATCGAACCACCCTTACGCCCGGCGGCCTGGGCCTCCTCACTGGTCCACTTATGCGCCGTGCCCAGCGCATGAGCGGCCTTCCCGCCCTTACTGGCAATCTCGCGCTTCTTCTCTGGACTCATCGAAGCGAAACCACGACCTCGACCTTTCTGATTCTGCATGCTGTGCTCTCCTTCTTCTCCTTTTTCTTTCTTTCTTCGTCTTCTGCTTAAAATGCCCGAAAGGTTGCTGTTATCTACACGCAAAGGCCACTCACAGCGCACCTGCTGTGACGGGCTTACGTGCCTCCTGCCTTGCAGCAGTCGGGGTGCATTCCCTACTGTTAGGATAACAGGCACATGGGGAGAAGAACAAGTCAACAATACGCCTCTACCAAAAAGTTTCAGCTTTCTTTAAGGTTAGCCAGAAGATGTCAACCAGGCACAGACCGGCGAGCGCCGCGAGCCAGCGCAGCGCTGAGGCAGAGAGAGGGCAGCCCAACCCTGAGCGCGCCGGAGGTCGGCGAGCCGGCAGCAAGACAGGGAGAGAGAGCAAGCAGCTCTAAGCGCACAAAGCAGACTGGATGAGATTACCAGCGGGCACCATCAAGGCGGGAGCGACCAGACAGTGATGCCAGATCGAGTCAGGGGGGAGCGCCGAGGGCGGCGCTCTAAACAGATGATACGTTCCTTTCTATGCTTCTTACGACGCCTGATGCTCGGAAGAACGCTGAGGCTGTGACTGTTGAGTCAGATCGCGGATCAACCGCACAACATCATCGATAGCAAACGGCTTCTCAAGCAGCTTCACCTGCAACCCCTGGACCTCCTCATCTTCTGGCTCAGTCAGGGTAGCGGCGGTAGTCAAAATAATGGGAAGCGAGCGATACTGAGGGAGAGTGCGGACCTGTTGGATCACCTCAATCCCCGAGACCGGGCCGGGCAAGCGCCAATCAACGATGAGGAGATCGGGCGAAGGAGCCTGATCTTGCGCGGCACCCCGAAGCGCCTTCAGGCATTCCTCAGCAGTAGGGTAAACAGTGACGCTATAGCCCTCGTCCTGCAGGACGAGCAGGAGTAGCTCCTGAATAGCGGAATCATCTTCTAGCAGGCTAATATGCATGGCCTCGTCCCTACCTTGTTGAGTCTCACTATCATTTCAGCCACACTATATCAAACTGGACTATATTTCGCAAGTAGGAACCGGGGCCATAGCGAGCCTGCGGTGCAGGCCCAGCGGCGCATCGAAGGCACGCTTCTGGCTGGGGCCAGGGCCTGTGAGAGCATAGCGAGCGAGCGAGCGAACGAACGAGCAAGTGAGCTAACCGGCGCGGCCTGCCGCCCTGGAGAGAGCGGACGCCAGCGGCAGCGTAAAAGTCACGCGTGTTCCCTGGCCGCAGCGGCTCCGCAACTGGATACGTCCGCCCATAGCCTCCACCAGCCGGCGCGTAATATAGAGGCCCAGGCCCACGCCGGGCACACAGCCGCAGCTCTGCTGTTCCAGGCGGCTAAAGGGGCGGAAGAGGCGCGCCTGCTGCTCCGGAGCGATACCGATCCCCTGATCGCAGACACTGACCTGCAGCATCGCCTTCCCATCGGCCTGCTGGCCATGCAGGAGGCCGGCCTCAATCGTGATGACGCCCCCGGCGGGAGAATATTTCACTGCATTTTCGAGCAAATTGGTAAGGACCTGCTGCACGCGGTCGGCATCGGCCCAGACGGGGGGGAGCGGCTCCACGAAGCGGCAGCGAAAGACATACTTGCCGGGGGCCTCGCGCTCCACACGCTGGCGGATCAGCTCAACGCAGCGCTGGCAGAGAGGAGCGATATCCAGCGGGGAGCAGCGCAGAGCAAGATGGTTGGCATGAATGCGCGACACATCGAGCAAATCGCCGGCCAGAGCCTCCAGATGATTGACCTGCTCGAGAATCACTTCGAGATAATGGCGCTGGAGTTCCTCCGTCAGCCCATCGCTGCCCTTGCGGCCCTGGCTGGCGGGGCCGTAGGCCTGGAGTAAGCTGGCATAGCCCTTAATCGCCGTCAGAGGAGTGCGCAACTCATGGCTGACCATCGAAATAAACTCATACTTCAACTGATCCAGCTCTGAGGGCGGAGCCAGCCGGTAGTGTCTTCCCTCGGGGCTGGGGCCAGCCTCCTCTGCGGGCGAGCGGCGAGCCAGCGAGAGGCGTCGCAACTGCTGTTCCAGCTCGCGAGCCAGGCGTGACAGCAGAGCCGTCAGCAGCCGGCACTCGCCAGCCGTGAAGGCGCCCGGTCGCTCATCGAAGAGCAAGAGGCTTCCGAGGATGCCCGCCGGGCGCTCCAGCGGAGCCACGGCCACAGAGCCGATGGCCAGCGCGCCGCGCAAGGCCGGGCCGGCCTCGCACCAGTGGACGCGTCCGCGCTGAGCGGCAATATCCAGCAGAGCGCGCACCTGCTCATAGCGCAACAGCGCGCGCAGCGTCTCCTGACTGCAGCCATAGCAGGCGAGATAGCTAGCGGAGACGGGGACAAAGACATCGAGCAGAGGATGACGGACCGACTCATCGGGGCACCCGAGCAGCAGGCCTGCCGCCTGGCAATCGACCAGCTCGCGGGCGCGCTGAGCCAGGCGCCGGGCCAGGGCCTGCCAGTCTCTCTCGGCTGTCATGCTACCTTCCCTCCCGCTTACACCACGTGACTCCCAGAGTTTCCCTTTTAGTATATGCTCCCTCACAACAAGCGGGGCGCCTGTCATGCCTGCTCGTCGCCGGCCCAGCGGTAGCGTGGCGGTGGATGTCACTGGCAGCCGGGGCAGGAGGGCAGCGCGCGAACCGGGGGCGAGGCGGGCAGGCAAGCAGCGGGGTTGCTCAGCCTCTGCCATCTCTGGAGCCTTCTATGGCCGGGCGGCGGGGCCGGCCCGGGCCCCCGGCCGAACAGATCATAACCTCAGTGAACCACATACA
>NZ_JADGHT010000306.1 GCF_019683755.1 Thermogemmatispora sp.
GAGCAGCAGCGGGAGGTGCACGCTGCAGAGGCTGCTGGCTTGCTGCTCTTCCGTGGTGGTGTCCCGTCTGCCCTCCGCTCCCACTGACAGATCCTGGACTCCGAGCCAGAAGAGCGCTGTCGCTTGCAGGGGCCAGCGCTGCTGACCAAGCAGGAACGCGCTCCGGTAGTCCCGTACCCAGGTCCAGAGCCAGCGGACCTGCCCGTGTGCGGCACTGATCTGCAGCGGGGCCGGCAGTCGCGCCGTCAGCTGAGTGGGCGCGCGGCGGAGCACGTCCTGGAAGAGCTGCTGGCAGAGGCTCCAGTCAGCCAGGCGCGGCAGACACCGGAGCAGTTGCGCTCTGGTGTAGCCGTGCTGCGCAGCCAGTGCGCCAGGATCACACTGCAGCATCCTGGCCACCAGGATCACCCCTCTGGGGCTGGCGACATACCAGTCCCAGCGCTTGCTTCGGAGACGCTCGATGGCACCTGCCGCCGTGGCCAGCGCCAGCAAGCGATGGAGAGAGGGTCGGGAACAGCCGAGGGCCACGGCCAGGTCCTCGGCCCGTTGCCAGGGAAAGCGCAACAGCCACCAGAGCAGCCGGATGAGCTGGCGTTCCCGTTGGGGAGCGAGGGGAAGGCCCAGGCCCTCTTCAGGACCCATCGGTTGCTCCCTCCCCCTCCGCTGGTGCCTCTGCTGGCTCGCGGGTGATCTCTGCGAGCGCTCCCTCTAAGGCTTCGAGCAGGAAGGGACGCACCTGTCCCTGTCGATGGACTGGCCTGAACGAGCCGGCCTCAGTGCGCTTGCGCAGCCCTTTGCGGCCTCGCTTGGGCCCTCCTCGGGAATGGCTGGGAGCAGGGGCCTCCTCTCGTCCTTCTCCTGCAGCGAGGAGATCACGCACGAGCGTGCCCCCTGCCGAATCGCCCTCTGGCTCCTGAGCAGGCTCGCCGGCGACAGGGTCTTCAACGCCTGACGGAGCGCGGGCGAACCGTGTGCCTTCTGCCCCGAGCAGCAGCCACTGCTGCCGCTCAGCCAGCTCCCGATCAATCTCCTGGACCGGACGACAGAAGCGCTCGCGACTGGTGGCTCGGATGCGCTCGGCCAGGGCCGGGTCCGCTGCGTCGGGCAGCAGCAACTGGAGCGAGCAGGTGATGCGTTCTCCTGCGACGGGTAACCGGGCATAGCAGTGATGGCGCGGGAGGCTCTGCAAATCCTCCGCCGTGATTCCCAATTCGGGAGCGAGCGTCTGGGCATCTTCCGCGCTGCCGGCAAAAGCCAGGATGCTCTGGACATTCGCCAGGATCTGGGCCAGCACCTTGCGCTCCTGCGCTTCTTGCCGGAAGAACGCTAAGGACTGCGTTGCCAGGGCGAAGTGCGCGCCGAATTTCCTGAGCTCCGCGAGCATCCGCCAGCGTACTCCCAGAAACCACTGAAACTCGTCCACAATCACCAGCGTTCGCGTCCGGCCAGGGGGCTGTTCCTGGAAGAAGAGGCCGAGCAGATTCAGCAGCGTCGCCCCCAACAGCCGCGCCGCATCCTCTCCCAGGGCGCTGGCGAGTTTGACCAGGAGAATACGGCCCTGCAGGCACGCGCGCAGATCCACCGTGGAGCGACTCTGGCCCAGCACTCGCCGCGCGCTGACCTGCTCGAACTTGGCGAACTTGGTCAGCACCGGGTCAATCCGCTCGAGTCTCATCCACGTGCTCAGCGGCTCGAAGTAGGCAGCCCACCAGCGAATCAGGAAGGGATCTGGCCGATGGAGGAGGCGCAGCAGCCGGTGGCGGACGCGGTCACTGGAGAGCACGAGCAGGACTTCCAGCAGCGTGAGCTGCCGTTCCTCTCCTTCCGTCACCAGCTGCTGGTTCACGCTGTAGATCAGCTTGAGCGCGGCCTCGCAGGCCGCCTCCATGCGTGGCCCCCAGCTCGTCGCCCAGATCTCGCGGAAGCAGGCGAGCAGGTCGGCGACGGCTTTGTCCCGTACGGGCGAGAAGTGGACATCAAGCGGATTGATGCCGGGAACAGCATCCGGATCGCTCAGGTCGAGCAGGATGACTTCATCTCCCCGCTGCGGAGGAATGAGTGGCAGCAGCTGATCCACCAGATCATGCGGGTCAATGACGACCAGACCCCAACGCCGCTCTTGACGGAGCGCTTCGATGGCCACCTGGAGCAGCGCGGTGCTCTTGCCTTCCCCGCTCCGTCCCACCGCGAGCAGATGGCCTGTCAGCAGCTCGGAGGGCCAGGGAACGGCGACGCTCTCCTGCCCCAGGAAGGCCCGTGCCACCGGCTGTCCAGGACGGCTCGCAAGAGAAGGTGGAACCGGCAAGATCCGGGAGGAGTGGCGTGTGAGCAGGGGGGAGATCTCGGCCCGGAGCTGGGCCGGAACATGCCAGAGCGCACCCACCGTGGAGACCGGCAGCAGATCCCATGCGTACCAGCGCAGGCGCGGGCCTCGCCACCCGCCGGGCCGCAGGAGTCGGCGCAGCTGCCAGGGAGGAAGCCGGTGAGGCCGCACCGTGGCTCCGAGCCACTCAAACTGCCGGTACGCCGCAAGGAGCTGAGACAAGGCAGCACGCCGATTCACGGCGGCCTGGTGCGCTTGCTGCCAGCGCCGCCACCACCGACGCCAGCCTCCTTGTGGAGATCCTGGTGAGGGGTCTTCTGGCAGCGAGTTGATAGCAAGCAGCCGCAGTTGCACGCGAAAGGCCTGCTGGCGCAGCGGCTCTCGGTCGAGCCAAAGCAGGTCCAGCTCCCTGTGACGCTGCCAGGAGACCCAGCCCTGGAGCAGCAGCAGCAGGGCACTGACTCCAAGCGCAGCCAGCAGCCCTGGCTGCAAGCCCGTCCCCACCGTCAACAAGCGCGAGGGAGCCGACCAGAACGCCAGGCCCAGCAGGCTCAGCGCAAGGACCACCAGCAAGGTCAAGCCTCCGTGAGCAGGAGACTGCGCTCCTGCGCGCTCGCGGCGCAGCTGCTCAATCCGACGGCGCTGGCGTTGCAACCAGCGGTTCCCCGCCGGTGCGAGCACGAGCTGCGCCACCAGGCGGCATCCGGGATCTCGTGGCAGGGCCGCGAGCAGACTGTGCAGCGGATCGCTGCCTATCTCGGCTCGGTGGAGGGAGCCGCGCTGCGCAGATCCTGGCGGTGGTGGTACCGCATCCTGTCGGACCTGGCCCGACAGGCGCACCCGGATGCCGCTCGCTCGCTCAGCTGGTGAACGCAGTCGCAGGGGATCGTCTGCCGCGGCAACGGGCCGCCAGCGCAGCTGCGGCCAGACGGCCTGCAGCTGGCTCAGGAGCTGCGATTGGGCCGCGTCAGAGCAGACGCGCCCCAACAGCCGATGCGCTCGCCCCTCCCCCACCAGTTCGAGCGCGAGCACGGAAGCGCTGTCCAGCAGGAGCGTCTGGAGCACCTGCTCCCACCGGCGCGGCTCCTCTGCCTCTGCCCGGGCAAAAGGCAGCAGCTCCATCACCTGCTCCGGATCACGAGTGCGGCTCATGGGCGCTGTCTCCTTTCCCCGTCTGCCCGGGCAAAAGGCAGCAGCTCCCGCTGCCGGGGATCCGTTGTGATCACCTCAGCCACCTGCGGCTCAGCAGGGAAGCGCAGGTGCAGGTGATGCTGCTCTCCTAGGAGCAGGAGCCCTTCCCCTTTCGGGAGCGACACCAGCAAGCGCGCTTCCTCCTCGGAGAGCTGCAGCAGCTCCACGAGCTTGCTGACGGCTGCAGGCTCTTGCCCGAGCAGGAGCACGCTGGCACAGTTGGCCAGAATCGAGCTCTCCTGCAGCAGCTGCACATGTTGGGTGATCCCATAGATGGCTAAATAGTGCTTCCGCGCCCGCTGGAACAGTTGTTCCAGCAGCAAGCGGCCACCTGGGCCTGTGGAAGCAACCAGGCCCCACAGCTCATCAATGATCAGCAGCCGCGGGCGCGGGGAAGAGCGGGCCAGGCGCCAGACCAGGTGGACCACGAGATATTGGCCAATGGCTTGCAGCGAACCGAGGCCACTCAGATCGAAGACCGTCAACCGGCTCTCCAGTTCCAGGGGCGTGGGTTCAAAGAGCGCGGCGGCGCTGCCGCTCGTGAACGGCTGCAAACGGTCTGCCAGACCGCTGCTGTCAGGCCCACAGACTCCGCTGCGCAAGACACGGCTGAGATCACGCAACAGCGGCGGCTCGCTGTGATGGGTCTGCGGATCGGCCGTGATGCCTCGCTCGCGATAACACTCCTGCACAGCCCGTTCCAGCAGCGACCACTCGCTGGCCGTCAGCGGCTGCTCCTTTCCCTGTCCGATGAGCAGCTCCAGCAGGGCCAGCAGCCACTGGATCTGCTCCGCCAGCACCTCCCCTGCTCGGTCCGCTGACGCTGACCGGGGCCTGGGGAGCACGAACGGGTTCACGCCTCCCCCTCCACTGCCAGGCATGCCGACGGCCAGCCGAACATGGTGGGCAGAGGGGGCCAGTGCCTCACAGAGCGGCAGGTATTCTCCCTCGGGATCGATCACGATGACCTGGATCGACCCCTCATCTGGGTGCCGCTCGTCTGGGTGCGCCTGCGCCGGAGGCGTGGTGAGGGCATGCACGATATCCAGCTTACACTTGAACGACTTTCCGCTCCCACTGGCGCCGATGATCAGACGATTGGCGTTGCGCCAATTCGACGCCCACGGGTCCAACAGGACCGGGGTGTTCTCGCTGACACTGACCCCTTCGAAGCGGCCCCCCGGCTGCAGGAGCGTGGGAGAGACAAACGGACAGCAGGTCGCCAGGGTCTGCGAGTCCAGGAGCACGCGCGCCTTGATCGGATCGTCTTGCCACGGCAAACAGGCTTGCCAGGCCGCCACCTGTTCATAGAGGGCCGGAGCGGCCCACACGTCGAGCAGGCGCAGCGTCGACTCCAGCCGGGCGGAGCGTTCCTCCAGCTGTGCCGGGGAGCTCGCATGGAGGGCAAAGGAGATCGAGGTCAAGAACAGTTGCTCCTGCCCCGTTCCCACCATGTCCAGTAACCGCTCGACGTCTTGGTAAGCCTGGGCGACCAGCGGGTCACGTACCCGCTGCTGTTCCCGCGCATACGAGAGCAAGGACCGGTATTCCAGCAGCTTCCGGCGGAGCAACCGCTGCGCCGAGGTCCTGGGCACTGGGACCAGGTGAAAGCTCACCTCCAGCTCGAAGGGCGCAGCCACCAGCAGCGGCCAGAGCCAGAGGCTGCGTACCTGACGGGGCCAGCTCCGCACGATCCAATGGCGGATCAGGTGATCCTCCCCCAGGATGAGCTCTTTGGCCGTCGTCCGGAGTCCCTCTGGAGCGAGCCACTCGATGTCCTGCCCCGGCCCCCACACGGGGGGGTCCTGGGGACGAGGGTCCTGCCGCGCCCTCTGTGGGTGGAACAGCTGATAGAGCAGGTCCAGCACCGCTGCCCGGTGCAGCCGTCGAGCGGACAGGCCCATCTGCGCAAGCAGATCCAGGAGGGACTGGACGCGCTCCTCTAGCAGATGGCGCAGTGCTGCTGCTTGCCCCTGTTCGCTCGGTCGACGACGGCGAGCAGGCCAGACGGCCAGGCTCGCTGGTCTGTCCGCAAGGAAGGCGTCTCCTTTCAGCACGAGATAGCACCGGTGGCGGAACAGCTCCTGTCCTCTCAGGAGCTGGCACTCCCAGGCCCGGAACGTCTGCAAGAGCGGCGGCAGGGCCCTCTCCGACTCCTGGAGCGTGGCATGGGCCTGGACCGCTCCAGACG
>NZ_JADGHT010000021.1 GCF_019683755.1 Thermogemmatispora sp.
CGGCTCGACAAACAGTGGACTGGCTATGCTGGCCCGACGCTGCTGGCCTTCCTGCTACTCTTAGTTCCCTATCTACTTTTTCTGATGCTGGATCGACGAGCTGGCGTAGATGGGAAAGAGAAAGCGCTTCACACAGGAGAGGAGAAAACAGGACCGTTTTCCGTGCTACGCTTCCTGCGTCTGGTCAGCGGCGGTCTGGCCTCGGCGGCTGGCCTGCTGATGCTCTTTGTACTAGGCATGATTTACCGTCCACTGGCTCCCTCGCCGCTCGGGGGGGTGCTCACTGTGCTGAGCTTCTTCATCGCGGCTCTGGCCGTGGGCGGCGTTATGACCTCGATGTGGCTTGGTCACTGGTACCTTGTCACACCTGCCCTCAGCGAGCGTCCGCTTTTATTCAGCACGGCAGTAGTCTTAATTGCGATTGTCTTCCAGATTCTCTTGACGCTAGTCGGTGCCACAGTAGGCAGCCCAGCCATTTCAACTGCGGCCACTCACGCAACTCAGTCTACAGCCACAGCCATCGCTACGCCGATGCCCACCTCAAGCGCTCTTAGCACTCCTACAGCCGTCAAGCCAGCCGGCGTCCCGACGGTCAGTCCGCTGAGCATGGATGTCCTTGGCTGGTTGCGCATCCTGCTCGGCTTTGCCTTCCCGCTTGTCTTGGGTGCCCTCACCTGGAAGCTAGCGCGCGAGCGCTCGTTTCAATCGGCCACCGGCATGCTCTATCTGATCGTTGTCATGACCCTGGCGGGTGAGGTTCTGGCGCGCGGCATGTTCCTGAGCGCCCTCTGATAGACCTCTAACAGGATCAGGCTCGCCGCCTCGTATCGACTACCCGCGGCAGGATCGCAAGAGCTACAAGGCATGAAGGCCGCAGACCAGAGCGCTCTGCGCTTACTAAAAACAGGGTGAGAGCAGCATGCAGCCAAGCGGTCAGCGCTCTCACCCTGTTGCACATGCAGCGTCTTCAGCAGGAACAGCCAGCCTGCTTCTTCAGATGGAAAACCTGCTTTTCCAGCCACAGGCCTGAGCCATATATCAGAGCGTTTGCTGCTCGGCGGCGCGCCGTGCGCGCTCGCGCTCCTTCAGCTCGCGCCGCAAGATCTTCCCCGAAGGGACCTTGGGTATGGCATCAATGAATTCGACAAAACCCAGGCGCTTGTAGCCGGCCAGGCGCCCGTTGACGAAAGCGATCAGCTCCTCGGGGGTCACGCTCTGACCCGGGCGCAGGACGACAAAGCCTTTAGGCACCTCACCCGCTTCGGGATCAGGCACAGGGATAACTGCCGCATCCATGACCGCTGGATGCTCCAGCAGCAGGGCCTCAATCTCGGCGGGGGCGATACCAAAGCCCTTGTACTTGATCATCTCCTTCTTGCGATCAACAATGTAGGTGTAGCCGTCCTCATCGACATGACCAATGTCGCCAGTATACAGCCAGCCATCGCGTAGCGTCTGGGCCGTCTCTTCGGGTGCCTTCCAGTAGCCTTTCATCACCTGGGGGCCCCGAATGATGATCTCCCCGTCCTCACCAACCGGTAGCTCCCGCGTACCGGTCTCGAGATCGACAATCTTCTGCTCGGTATTGTGCACTGGCAGGCCAACGCTCTCCAGTCGCACCAGAGCCGGATCTTTCGGCTGAGCATGAGTGAGCGGCGAAGCCTCAGTCAGCCCATAGCCCTGGACAACTTGAATGCCTGTCTTCTCCTGCACCTTGCGCGCTGGCTCCGGCGCCAACGGAGCTGCACCAGAGAAGATATACTTGACACTCTTGAGCTTGCTCAAGTCAATGGGAGCATTAGCTAGCGCCAGAATAATGGGAGGCACTGCAAAGTAGTAGGTGACATTATATTTCTCACATAACTCCAGGGATTGGAGCATATCAAAGCGCTCCATAATGATCTGGGTCGCACCACAGGCCAGGAAACCACCGGTCAGCATCACACCATAGATGTGATAGAAAGGCAAGAAAAGGAGTGCTACATCGGTGAAACTTGTCTGAAGTGCGGTTGTGAACTGGAGGTTATTGGAGACAAGATTGCGGTGCGTGAGCATGGTGCCCTTGGGCAAGCCAGTCGTACCTGAGGAGTAGGGGAGAGCCAGGAGATCATCGGGGTCGATCGGGACCGCCGGCGGCGCCTTTGGTGAGGATTCGCGCAGCAGGCGTCCAAAGGGAATCGCCTGAGGCATGCCTTCAGGTACATGACTGCCTGTCACGATGATATGTTTCAGGTTGGGCAGCGACTTCTGGGCTAGTACAGCCTGCAGCAGCGGCAATAGCTCGCGTTGCACCAGGATAGCGCTGGCCTCCGAGTTTTCTAGCTGATAGGCGATTTCACGCTCTTTGTAGGAGGGATTCATCGGGGTCACAACTAGACCGATAGAGGCCGCCGCAATGAAGGTAATAGTGTACTCCGGTCGGTTGAGAGTAAATATGCACAGCCGCTCACCCTTGCGCAGCCCTAGATTGTAAAGCCCGTTGGCAATGCAGTTCACCATCGAGACAACCTCTCGATAGGTCAGGCTGAGATCGTGGTAGATGATCGCTCGCCCATCAGGGTTGCGCTCCGCTGCTCTGCGCAGCAAGTGATCATAGGGAACTTCCGGGAACTCAACGGGAGGTCTGAACAGCTCGGGAGCAAACATTTTCTCTGGCATGTTCCTATCCTTTCTTGACCCGGCCCTGGGTCCCAACTGCAATGCGGATTGCAGATGCTCTTGCAAGCAGTAAGAGCAGGAGAAAAAAGCTACCGAATGTTGAGGAGACGCGGTAGCCCTGTTCTGCTCAGCTTCGCTGCTTTCGCAGGCTTGTATAGTAGGATACTCCAGAGCCGTGAGCTGGTCAATACGGCATTCATTCTGGTCTTGCAGATTGCTGCGGTAGCGCGGCGAGTACGGCTGAGCAGTCTTCTCTTGACGAGAGGGGGCCAATGCTCTATAATCCCTTTCGCAGGAAGTGATGGTAGTCAGTGTCCGCTGTAGCCCAACAGCAGCACAGGCAGCGCGCCCGGCTGCTGCCAAAGCAGAAAGGACCTGTTCCCCTCTATGGATGCCGACCAGGGCGCGGCGCCGTCCTCTCTTGACTGGCCAGCGACCTCCTTTTTCCCACATTTGAGGTTGCCACAACGCCTGACTGTGGCTGATCTGCGTCATGCCTCCTTTGCAGTCAAGTTGGCGGCAAGCACGCTAGCCGGCCTGGTGAATGTGCCACAGCCGCAGCTCTATCTAGTGACCTATGATGATGACCTCTTCTGGTTGGAGGTCGCTCTCTCTCCCTGGGTGGTAACCCAGGAGACACTGGCAGTCTCGGGGGAGGCCCTGCTCAGGGAGCTTGTGGCTCGCTTCCAAGAGCGTCTTGCCGGCTTCATTGTCTATGATCCGCAGTGCCCTGCGAGCATCAATGTGGCAACGACCTTGGCCGGTATCTCTGGAGCGGTGGTTACGGCCTCCGAGTTGCTGCCGCTGCTGCAGTCGGTCTGCCCAAAGCCAGTCTTGATCGATCTGCGCCGCCTCCAGTGGCGCAGTGAGAGTCTTGCCTATCGTTGGGCGCGGGAGGCCTCCCAGGCCCAGCGATCACGGCGATTGCTGGCGGGTATGAACCCAGTGATCGCCAGCGGCCTGCGCTCTTTCCTGGTAGCAACACGCACCTTTGTCCATTGGCTGGATTCACGAGCCTGGCTCCCCGCTGCAGGTCAACAGCGCCAGCTTCTGGAGGAGCTACTAGCGGACCTCGATCCTGGTGGCGTTCACCTGGGCTGGTTTCCAGACGAAGGAAGCGGGGTAACCTTGGCTTCAGAGCAGGCGATTGCCGTTCTGGCCAGCGACCATTGTAGTAACCTGGAGGTGTGGACCGCTCTGCAGTCACCCGGACTACTTGGACGCCTCCAGCGCCAGGCTCAGCACTACCGACGTCAGTGCGCCGAGCGCCCTTTACCTGCCCTGGAGCCACGTGTCTATCTGGCTATGACGATCAGCGATGGCGATAACTTGCAGTATACGCAGCATCGTATGCTGCATCTGTGGCGCGATCCGGCTCGCGGTAGGCTGCCACTCGGCTGGACTATCGCGCCCGCCCTGATGGAGGCTGCCCCGCTCTGGCCACCTATTACCTGGAGACGGCTAGCCCCCAGGACGAGCTGATCGCCGGTCCTAGCGGCGCCGCCTATATCTTTCCCTCGCGCTGGCCCGTGGATCAGCTACCAGCTTTCTTGGAACACAGCCAGCGCTTGCTTACAGGCATGGGCCTCTGCCTGCTGCAGGTGCTTGACGGCGATTGGCGTCAGGACTTGGGTCTACCGTTCCCCGCAAGTATGCGTCTGACCAGCGTTGAGCGCCAGCGCTCCTTTATCGAGGCTCTGCAGCCTGCTGGTCTGCGCGGCCTGTTTACGGGCGCCGGCGGTCTCTCTCTAAGCTATAAGAAAGTTGCAGGCCTGCCTGTCTATCATAATCTCGGCCTTGTCAGCAGTGTCTCTCAACTGGTGAATCTTGTCAGGGGAATGCAGGCTATACATCGCAAGCGTCCGCTATTCCTCCATCTCTACATCTTGGCCTGGCGCCTGACACCTAGCGCTCTGTTGGAAGCTCTTCAAAGCCTGGGTGAGGCGGTCTGTCCAGTGACTCCAGGT
Source organism: Thermogemmatispora sp. (assembly GCF_019683755.1). Taxonomy (GTDB): domain Bacteria; phylum Chloroflexota; class Ktedonobacteria; order Ktedonobacterales; family Ktedonobacteraceae; genus Thermogemmatispora. The sequence goes on from NZ_JADGHT010000021.1 coordinate 4,626, forward strand.
CAACTTCTGCAGTTGATTGCTCAACACGAAGCGGGGGGAAGAGAGAAGGAATGAGCAGACAGAGCATTTCGTATCCGGCGCCTGGCCGCTATCGCCTGGCCCCTGGGCTACGTTTGCTGGATGGCCCAGAGGGGCAGTCAGGGGGGCTGGTCATCGCGTCTTATCCGCTGCGCGTTCTGCGCCTTGGTCAGCAGGCATGGCAATTGCTCAAGCTGTGCCGCCAAGAGCGTAGCAGTGCGGAGCTAGCTCGCCTGAGCGGACTTCCCCCCCAGCGGGTGGCTTCGCTTTGCGAGCGCCTCACTGCCCGCGGCCTACTGGAGGCTGGCCCACCACCACCGCCAAAGCAGTGGCCCGCGGTCTCAGTAATCGTGCCAACCTGCAACCGTGCCCATCAGCTTGAGCGTTGCTTGCAAGCTCTGCTGGAACTGGACTATCCAGCTCAGGCCCTGGAAGTCATCGTGGTTGACGACGGTTCCCGCGATCGAACTGCAGCGCTGCTCGCTCGTCTGGCGCCAGTTTTTGCCAGGAGAGGCGTGAGGCTGCATTGTCTGCGCCATACCCGTCGCCAGGGCGCCGCCTCTGCGCGCAACAGTGGTGCTGCCGTGGCCCGTTACGAACTACTGGCCTTTGTCGACGATGATTGTGTGGTTACCCCGGGCTGGCTCACAACCCTGGTACCTCTCTTGGCCGAGACCCAGGTGGCCGCTGTGGGCGGTCAAATTCGGGCCTATGAGACAGGCAGCTCCCTGGGACGCTACGAGGATGTCCGGTCCTCGCTTTTTATGGGATGGCAGCCACAGGAGGTGCGTTTGAGCGGGCCGTTAACCTATCTGCCTACAGCCTGCTTGCTGGTGCGACACGAGGCATGGCAGGCCGTGGGAGGCTTTGCCTCTCTGACCTGCGGCGAGGATGTCGATTTCTGCTATCGATTGCTCGCTCAGGGCTGGCGCATTCGCTACTGGCCTGCTCCAGAGGGCACGGTCTATCATGACTACCGCACACGCCTCGTGACGTTCCTGGGAACCCGCGTGCGCTATGCTTCGGCTGAGGCGGTGCTTCAGCAGCTTCATCCCGCACAGCGTCGGATTTTGCTGCTGCCACCACTTGAAGCGGGCTTCGCCGCCCTGACAGTTGGGGGCCTCTGGCAGATGCTGACCGCCGGCCTGGCTGGTCACTCTCTGCAAACCAGCGGCAGGCAGCAGCAGCGCCGGATGGGTACACTGGGCTGGGCGCCGCTCTCGCTCTTGCTGGCTTTATTGTTCCCCAGCGTCAGCCTCTGGCGCCGTTGGCGGCTTCTTCGCCTGGCCCACGTATCGCTGACAGCCTGGCAAATCTGGCGGGCTACTCTGCGCAGTTACCTAGCCTACACTTACCATCTTTGCCGCCATCTGACACGCTACTACACGCTGGCGCTGCTCGTAGCAGGCCTGCTTTGGCCGCCGCTATTGATCTTGGCGGGTCTGCTCCAAACTATCGTAGTGAGCGTTGATTATGCGCGCCTAGGCCCACGCCTGAGCCTCCCAGCCTTCGCCCTGTACTCACTGCTCGAAGATTGCGCCTATGCTCTCGGTCTGCTACTCGGCTGCTGGCGGCGGCGTACCTGGCAACCTTTGCTGGCCGTGATACAATGGAAGCTCGCTCAACCATCCAACCCAGGTTCATCATCTCTACCTTCGGTTGACTCACACGATAATGCTGAAAGGAGGTGACGCAGGCATAATGGCAGGAAGACCGCAACCAGAATGGGGCTTTATTGAGGCTCGCGGCACCCGACTCTACTATGAGGTCGCCGGTCGCGGTCATCCCCTGGTCCTGCTCCACGGCGGGCTGCTTGACCATCGCGTCTGGGACCCTCAGTTCATGGAATTCGCTCGCCACTACGAGGTTGTGCGCTATGACCTGCGCGGCTTCGGCCGTTCGGCAATGGGTAGCGTCGAGTACTCAGACGTGCGTGACCTCTACGACGTCCTGAATGATTTGGCCATCGACCGTGCCTACTTGCTCGGTCTTTCACAAGGCGGCAGGGTAGCCATCGATTTCACTCTAACCTACCCTGAGATGGTGGATGCCTTGATTCTGGCCGCCGCTAATATTAGTGGCTACGATAACTATATGCCGGAGACCTTGGAGCGCGGGGAGCGCATCGCCGCCGCCGCCCGCGCCAGGGACAAGCAGCAGCTCTATGAGCTGTGGGCCAATGATCCAGCTATGCCGCACGAGGATGAGTATCCCGAAGCAGCACAGCGCTATCGTGAACTTCTACGCGACTATAGCTTTGTGCATTATCTGAATCCAGTGCCCAGCCAGCAGCTCAATCCTCCTGCCCTCCAGCGCCTGGCCGATATTCGCCAGCCGACGCTGATCCTCATCGGGGACGCCGATTCGCTGGAGCTGCAGGCCCAGGCCGATCTGCTCGAGGCTGGCATCATCGATGCCAAGAAGGTAGTCATTCGTGGCGCACGCCACATGCTGAACCTGGAACGTCCCGAGACCTTCAATCGTGCCGTGCTGACGTTCTTGCGCAGCCTGGAACGCCGCTAGCCAGGCAGCGGCGGGGCCAGTAAAACAGGGAACGAGCAAGCCCCTACGTTGGTCCAGTACTGCTCACCAAGGGCAGCGCTAGACCTCACCTGACCGCCGCTGCCTGCCGGCGACCTTCCTTTTAGCCATCGACCACCCCTCCTGTCCTGCCTCCCTCCGCTGCTGCCAGGCCAGTACTCCGCCGTCACATTTCTATGCCTCCTCCTGGCAAGCGCCATCTTGGCTGGTCACAGACGAGCATCTAACCGCAGCCGTGATTGCCCCGTAGGGAGTCTCTTGCTTAGCAGCCAGAGGATGAGTAGGGCTGTCAGCAAGGACACACTCGGGATCACGCCCCTGCAGGCTCTGCAGGACAAACCACTTGGTGGCAGGGCAGCCACCATGACAGAGATCGTAGCGCAGACAGCCACTACAGGCGCCAGCTCCCATCTGACGGTAGAAGGCAAAGACCGGCGAGCGCTGCCAGATCTCGCGAAAGCTCTGCTCATGAAGATTCCCCGCCTCAAACTCAGGTGCCTGAAAGAAGGCACAGGGATAGACCTCTCCCTCGGGACAGATACAGCAGGTGGCGGTTGCAGCACCGCACATGTCGAGGCCCGCCAGGCGCTCGCCAAAGGCATTGAGGTGAAAAAACGAATCAGCGGTCAGGACGTCGGGATGCTCTCGCAACCAGGCAACAAAGTCGCGATACTGCTCACGCGTCGGATGAAGCTCAGCCCATACGGCACGACCGCGCCCAGAGGGTCGCAAGCGTGTTACACGCAATTTAGCATTAAAGTTCCTAGCAATGGCATAGAGGCGATCCAGTTCAGGGAAGCTATAGCGTGTCAGAACGCTATTGACAGTCAAACTCAGATTCGCGGCTGCCAGGCGCTCCAAACCACGCAAGGCACGCTGGAAAGCGCCTTGTCCACGAATACGATCATTGGTCTCAGGGGTAGCGCCATCGAGACTGACCTGAAAATAAATTGGTTCTAAAGCGGCCAGGCGCCGAGCGCGCTCAGACGTTATCAGCGTGCCATTGGTGCTGACGCACATCACCAGGTCACGTTCGCGGCAACGCTCCAGTACGCGCCAGATGCCTGGATACAGGAAAGGCTCGCCGCCTCCAAAGTGGATCTGGAAGACCTGCATCTCAGCCAATTCGTCGACTAGAGCAAGAGCCTGGTCGGTCGTCAGCTCACGCGGGCGGCGTTTCCCAGAAGAGGAAAGGCAATGCACACACCTCAGATTACAGGCAGCCGTGATCTCCCAGGTCACAGTGATTGGAGCCGAGAGTCCCCCCAGCAGGAAACGCTGCGAGCCACTGACCTGGGCAGGCGACAGCGGCTTGCCAGTCTCAGCAAAGGCGGCTCTGGCTAGAGGATGAAGAGCTAGCGGTCCTGGCCGTTCGCAGCTCTTAGCTCCCGAGCGACCTCGCCCAAGAAACTGTACGAATTGAGTCATGCCCTCCTTGCTCCTTCCTGAAGTAAGCAGGCTCTCTACTCTGCTGTCGTAGTGGTCACTGCTTCAATCGCTACGTAGCCGCGTCTGACCAGCTCATCCAGCGCCGTATAGAGCCGGGCTTTGCTAGCTGCGGAGGAAACGCGCTCTTCGATAGCTGTACTGAGATCGCCTGCAAACTGCTCCCGCGCTATCAGCAGCAGCTCTACCAGAGATCTGGAATTGATGAAAGAGAGCGCTCCGCGATCAGCGCAGCCATACTTGTAGAGAATACCACCAAAGGCCTCACGCCGGATCTTGACCTCGGGCAGCAAACGATAGCGGTACCCTGCAGGATGCGCTGTCATGGTCATAACTGTCCTTCTTTCCGCCTAATGGTAGGCGCCCACATGCATCGAGACAAGAGGGGAGAGGGAACAAGCGTTCCTTCGAATGCCGGGCCAGCCCGCCTCTCCTTGGCGCGAGCCGGCAGCAGGAATTGGATCCAGAGGAAGCATACTCAGGGATCCATCCCAGCGTCAAGGCCAGGGGTCCCAAGCGTTAGATACTCTAGGAGAGCAACCTTGTCCACGGCTCCCCTTTGTTAGCTAGAATACTTGGCAGGCAACACACCGCGTGCTACACTTGCCTGGATCTTACCTGACGGCAAGCAAGATCAATAGAAGAGACATCACAGGCAAGAGAGCACAGAACTGTTCCGAGATAGACGCAAGGATCGAACATCATGAATATCCATTCGGCCATACGCCGTCTCAACCAGATCTTCATCGTGCTCTTCCTTGGGCTGAGCCTCGGGCTGGTCTACTGGCAGGTAGCAGTCGCGCAGCAAGTCACCTCGAACATCCATAATGTGCGCCAGTGCATGAAAGATCACGCTCCAGTACGAGGCAAGATCTATGATCGCAACGGGGTGCTCCTGGCCGAGTCCAAGCCAATCGATCCCAACAACCCCTTTAAGGGGGTACTCTGCGGCTACCAGCGCCACTACTATCTTGATGGGATGCCCTCGCTGGCTAATCTGATTGGCTTCTATATCAGCCCGCTCTTTAACTCAACAGGGATCGAGCACGCCTTTGACGACTATTTGAGCGGGCGGGCCGGTCTAACGGAGCTGACCAATAACCTCAACTTGATCCTGCATCGTCCCCCTGTGGGTGATAATATCTACCTGACTATCGACACGCGCATCCAGAAAATTGTCGAGCGCGATTTCGATAAATATGCTCCAAGTTACAATCCCGCAGTGCCTGAACTCAGGATCGATAATGAGAATGTTTTCGCCACAAATCGCGGTGCAGTGATCGTCACCGATCCCCACACGGGCGAGATTCTGGCGATGGTAACCCGCCCCACCTATGACAGCAATCGCGTTGCCGCCGGCGATCTGGCCTACTACAACCAGCTCCTGCGCAATCCAGATGCTCCCCTGTTGGAGCGCCCGCTCCAGGGCCAGTATGTGCCTGGTTCGGTATATAAGGCCCTGACCCTTTTAGCCGCGCTCGATACCGGTACCTACCAGCTCAATACCCCTTCCTTCGACTATCAGCATGCGGTCGGGCCAGTGACCATCGGCGGCGAGGTCTTCTCTCCTCAGTTGAGCAATATCTATCGCGCCAGCTATGCCCGCACGTTCCCTGTGAGCATGAATATGGGCTTCTCTCACTCGGATAACGTGATGTTCGCGGTCATTGGCGCGAAGCTGGGAGCCGATACCTGGCTGGAATATAATAAGCGTTTCTACGTCGGCCAGGATATCCCCTTTGACTTACCCGTTGCTCGTAGCTCGGTTCTTCCGCCTAACGGGCAACTGCCTGCTAACCTGCTGGCAGAGAACTCTTTTGGCCAGGGTGTGGACCTCGTGACCCCCATGCTCATTTCTTTGATCGACGATGCAATTGCTAATAATGGCCAATTGATGCGCCCAATGTTGGTTTCGCGCATTCAGGCACCAGATGGCACGATCATTAAGTCGATGTCGCCGCAAACGCTGGGCACGCCTATCTCGGAGCAGACAGCCAGCTCTGCCCGAGAGGCCATGTACGGTGTCGTGCGCTGTGGTTCAGGCTCGGTGATCCCTGAACTCTACGGCTCCCCCTGGAATATTATCGCAAAGACCGGCACCGGCCAGGTCGGTGGTGGTAAGGCCGCCCACGGCTGGCTGATGACTCAGGCCCCCTACCAGGACCCGCGCCTGACTATTGTGAGCATGCGCGAGAATGCTGGTGAGGGCGCGAATGTCAATGGTCCGGCGGTGGCAGCTATGTATAATGACATTTATACCAGTGTACTGAAGCTGCAGCAGCCAGCTCCTGCTGATCCTTCGGTGCCCTATTGTGCACAACACGGCCTATGGACCTGATCATGGCTTAAGCCTGTCAGGCCGCATGGTTGCTTTCTTCAGGCTCCGTGCTCTTTGGCGCTTCTCTCTATGCCCGGCACGGAGCTTCTTCATTGCATAGCTCCGCCCTTTTGCCCTCTATCTCCTCTCTGCCACCAGCAGCGATGTGCACAGGTTTGCCTGACCTTGCCAGCCGCTTCCGAGGATGGTATGCTTGGAGAGAAGAGACTTGAGCAGCCAGCTTCAGCAGAGAAACAGGCGCCGCTTCTTCAAGGTCTTCGTCTTCAAGAGCCGGCTCCTTTTCTCTGGCCACGAGCAACGCTATCTTAGCAGGTCAGTCCTAGCAAGGAGCAAGAACAGTCATGGATTCGCTTTTTGAGCATGCGTGGTCAGCCCTAGATGGCGTGCAGTCCGAGTCTATGCAGACGGAGCCAGCTTCGGCCCCCTCGCTGTCAGATGAGCTGGCCCCCAGTGTCGCCGAAGAGCGCGCGCTAGAGCTGGATGAGGAGGAGTTTGAGGAGGAGCTAATTATCGAGGACTTCACGATCGATGGCATCTGCGGAGTTTACTAGTCCGGTGGCTGGTATGCGCTTCCGCGATCGCGTGGTCTTCATTACCGGCGCGGCGCGCGGCATGGGTCGCGCGCATGCGCTGGCTTTTGCCCGCGAAGGGGCACGCCTGGTCATCTGCGATGCCTGTCGGCAATATCGAACGGTTCCTTACCCACTGGCCCACCCCGAGGAGCTGACGGCTGTGGCTAGAGAAATCGAGGCGTTGGGACGTCCAGTGATTGCCGCTCAGGTGGATGTAACTGACCTGCCAGCGATGGAGGCACTGGCTGAGCGCGCTCGCCAAGAGCTAGGGCCGATCGATGTGGTGGTAGCTAATGCCGGCCTCTACTCCTTCGCTTTAAGCTGGCAGATGACCGAAGAACAGTGGGATGAGACTGTCAATGTCGATCTCAAAGGGGTCTGGGTCACGTGTAAGGTGGCTATTCCTCAAATGCTGGAGCGGCGCCAGGGTAAGATTATCTGTATCGGCTCAACCGCTAGCTTTAGAGGGATGGACCATCTGGCTCACTATGTGGCTGCTAAGCACGGGGTCATCGGTCTGGTGAAGACGCTGGCTCGCGAGTTGGCTCCTTACAATATCAATGTCAATGCCGTCTGCCCTACAAGCGTGGCTACGACTATGTGCCTTAATCAGGCGCTCTATGATCTCTTTGCCGGCGGCCCGGGCCCCCAGGCTACCTATGAGCATATGGTAAGCCAGATGAATCAGATGAATCTCTTCAGTGATCGCAATCTGTTGCCGCCCGAGGATGTGAGCGCTGCCGTCCTCTGGCTGGCTTCCGACGAGGCGCGTCACTTAACGGGCTGTGCCTTGCCCGTCGATGCCGGTTATCTGACTCGCTAGCCAGACTCTTGATCCCCTTCTTCCTTTCTCTCGATCCTTTCCTTGCCGGTTAGCTCTCTGGCAGTCGACGCATGGTCCTTTCCAAAGAAAGAGTGAACCACTAGCAACCAGGGGATCCCTTTCCCCTCTTTCGACTGAAGCTGCTCTTTTGCAGGTATGATCAGGAGCAGCCCAGCAGGCCAGGAGTGCTGCCCCAAGGCCGCTAGCTGCGGCTGCCCCCTCCTTGCTGATCCCCAGTCGGTAGGCTACTAGCCGCGCGCCACTCCAACGCTCAGTTACCGTGCGAGCTGGCCTTTAGTGGAGCCAGGTCTTTAACTGATCAAGCCGGCGCTTCCCTTCAGGCATGAGAAGCACAAGGTGACGCCAAGGATCGCGAACAGCGATAATCTCACCATGACGCTCAAACGGCCAGCGTCCCCTTTCCAGACGCGCAGCGACCTGCTCAAGCGCGACCTGGGTCGGCAGTTCAATGGAGAAGAGACGCAAGCCAAGGCTGCCCTCGGATGGCGCTGGCGCTCCTTGGCTTTCCCAGATATTTAGGCCGAGATGGTGATGGTAGCCCCCTGCCGAGACAAAGAGTGCTCCCGGTACGCGAGCAGTGATTGCGAAGCCGAGCAGTTGGTGATAGAAACGCTCGGCCTGGCGCAGGTCAGCCACACGCAGGTGTACATGTCCAACAGTGGTGCCGGCGGGCAAACCTCGCCAGGGATGCCGCTCTAGTTCGCTTCTTCCTTCGGCAAACATAGCCTGCAGATCAATGGGATCAGTGGCCATAGCGACCTGGCCATCGCTCCAGCGCCAGGTCTCGCGTGGACGATCGCGATAGATCTCGATGCCATTTCCCTCGGGATCAGCCAGATAGAGCGCCTCGCTGACGAGATGGTCAGCATATCCCCCAAGCGGGTAGCGCCTGGTCACGAGTTGGGCTAGCGAGCGCGCCAGGGCAGGCCGTGAGGGTACCAGAATGGCGAAATGATAGAGGCCAGTGCTCCAGGCCGGTGGCCGGGCCGCCCCAGCTTTCTCAATCAAGAGGAGCAGCGGCTGACTCAGGCTCACTGGCTGGTCCTCTCCTTCGCCCACTCCCAGCCAGGCCCTCCGCTCATCCTTGCCAATGAGGTGAAAACCCAGTACCTCTTGATAGAAAAGCTGCTCTCGCTCTAGGTTGGCTACCGTCAGGGCGACCAGGCCTATGTGCGTCGTAGCAGGCAGCCCAGCCTCTCCGTCGATACTGATTTTGTCTGGCTTCTTCATAGCTGCTGCACGGCCTTGGCTGCTGCGCCGTGCCCCTCCTTTCTTCACGTTCCGAACTCGTCTCTATTCGCTGCTTCAATCAGGGCCATGAATGCGTGGCCGGGCCGCTCTGGGCCTTCCTTTGTCGTCAATCTACTCTCTTACTTACAAAAAGTAAGAGTGACACAGCAGTATACCCCATGGAGGGAGTGAGCGCAAGGCTTAGAAGGCGGGGTTTGTTATGAGCCGACAAAAGGTTGTCAACCTATTGCATCACGGCAACATTGTAGACAAAGCATCCATTCCAGTATACTTATGGATGATCGTATTTGTCGCTGACTTGGGTAGCCAGTCCGGGCAGCGCGCCGGCCCGGGGCTCTCAGTGTTCCCAAGAGGAGAGAGGACTTCAACGATGAAAACCAGAACTGCAGTCATCTACGAACCTGGTACCCCCATCCGCGTTGAAGAGATCGAGCTTGACCCACCCAAAGAACAGGAAGTACTCGTACGCATGGTAGCCGCTGGTGTCTGCCATTCTGACTACCATGTGGTTAAAGGGGACCTGCCAGCTTACCTGCCAATGGCTCTCGGGCATGAAGGGGCCGGCATTGTCGAGCAGGTTGGCCCTGGCGTCAGCGATCTGAAGCCGGGCGACCATGTGCTCATGAGCTTCATTCCCGCTTGTGGTAGCTGCCCTTCCTGCGTATCCGGCCATAGCAACCTCTGCGACAAAGGAGCGGGCACGCTGAGCGGGCCTTTGCTCGATGGCACTTTTCGTATGCACGGTGAGAAGGGGAACATTGGCCAATTTTGCTACATTGGTAGCTTCAGCGAATATACCGTGGTGCCCGCTATGTCGGTGGTCAAGATCGCCGACTATTATCCCTTGAACCGGGCTGTGCTTGTGAGCTGTGGCGTTCCCACAGGGGTCGGCTCCGTTATCCACCGGGCCCGCGTTACGCCCGGCAGCACAGTCATGGTCATCGGCTGCGGCGGTATTGGCATGAATATTGTACAGGGAGCGGCTATCGCCGGAGCACGGATGATCATCGCGGTCGACATTCACGACTTTAAGCTGGAGAAGGCCAAGGAGTTTGGTGCCACCCATACTATCAACGCTAGCCAGGAGGACCCCGTCAATAAGGCTCTAGAGCTGACCTGGGGCGTCGGCGTCGACTATGCCTTTGAGGCGATTGCTACCCCGGAGACTATTGCACAAGCTTTCAATGCCACCGCTAAAAATGGCACCGTGGTAGTGGCCGGCCTTTCGCCCTTCTTAGCACAAGCCATTCCCATCTCCCCGCTCAATCTTGTCCTCTACCAGAAAACTCTGATGGGCACGCTCTTCGGCGATTCGCAGCCACGCAATGACATTCCCATGCTGCTGCGCATGTATGAGAGTGGTAAGCTTAAGCTTGATGAGCTGGTGACCCGCACCTACAAGCTCGATCAGATCAATGAGGCATATGAGGATCTGCTGGCAGGGCGGAATATTCGTGGCGTGATCGAGTTTAGCTAGCTAGCATGCCTCCGACTCCTTCTCTTGCTCGTTCGGGCAAGGGTCCGGTTCTAGATGAGCGCTTTGATCGTTGCTGGGCTGCCTGGCGAAAACCACAAAAGCAGCTCAGGGAGAACACGAGCGGCCCCACATCCTTCCTGTCGACTCTCAGAAGGATGTGGGGTCAGGTTGGTAGCTGGCCGCTATTCTCCCTTGTCTCCTGTTTGCCAAGCTGGCAGGTAAGGAGAGAAGAGGAGAGGGTTCGCCAGCCTTACTCAGGCCCTGCTTGCCTTCTCCTGCTCCGCTACCAGGCCCGCTCGGGGGCCAGTCTGTTAGCTGGCTACTGGTAAAAATCCGAACCGATCACGTACAATAACTCCAGTGAAGGCGTGATTGTCTGTCCCGACTGCCGTCGTCGGAGATGGCTGCCCAGTGGGCAGCGAGCGAGAGACGAGGCAGCAAGCAAAGGAGCAAGGACCATGAAGCACCAGGAAGCTGTCATTGTTGCAGCGGTTCGTACCCCCATTGGCATCGGCAAGCCTGAGAAAGGCAAGCTCACAGGTATTCGCCCCGACGAGCTGGCCGCTATGACTCTGGCCGAGGTAGTGCGCCGGGCTGGCATTGAGAAAAGCCTTGTTGAGGATGTGATTATGGGGTGTGTGACTCAGATCGGTGAGCAAGGCCTCAACATCGGGCGGGTGGCGACTCTCATTGCTGACTTCCCCGTCGAAACCTGCGGCGTCAGTGTGAATCGCATGTGCGGCTCCAGCGAGCAAGCCATTCATTTTGCTGCTCAGGCTATTATCTCTGGCACTATCGACGTTGCCATTGCCGCCGGCGTCGAGAGCATGAGCCGTGTCCCAATGGGTTCGGACAAAGCCGGCGCCGGTTTCAGCGAGAAGCTGCTCGCGCGCTACCCATTGGTGCCACAGGGCATTTCGGCTGAGCTGGTCGCAGAAAAGTGGCACATTACTCGCGAAGAGGCCGACGCCTTCTCGCTAGAAAGCCATCGACGCGCAGCCGCTGCCACGGCAGAGGGGCGCTTCAAGCAAGAGATCATGCCGATCGAGGTGACGCTACCCGATGGCAGCCGCGAGGTTATGACCAGTGATCAGGGTATTCGCCCCAATACCTCGCTAGAGCAACTGGCCGCCCTTAAGACCGTCTTCAAGCCCGACGGCATTATCACCGCCGGTAACTCCAGCCAAATCAGTGATGGTGCCGCCGCTGTTCTGCTGATGTCTGATAGCAAGGCCCAGGAGCTAGGCCTTAAACCCCTGGCGCGCATTGTGGCTATGGCCACCGCTGGCGTTGACCCCGTTCTGATGCTCAGCGGGCCGATCCCCGCTACGCAGAAGGTTCTCAAGAAAGCTGGCCTCCGGCTGGCCGATATCGATCTTGTGGAAATTAATGAGGCCTTCGCTTCAGTACCACTGGCCTGGGCCCGCGAGCTTGATCCAGATATGAGCCGTGTCAATGTCAACGGCGGTGCTATTGCTCTGGGCCATCCCCTCGGAGCCAGTGGCGCTCGTCTCATGACTACGCTCGTTCACGAGCTCCAGCGTCGCGGCGGACGCTACGGACTGCAGACTATGTGCATCGGTCACGGCATGGCGACAGCCACAATCATCGAAAGGATCTAGCCTATGCTCGACTTTGCCCCAACAGAAGAGCAGGAGGAGATTCGCAAGCTCGCCCAGAGCCTCGCTCTTGACCATCTGCGGCCCCACGCCCGCAGGGCCGAGGCCGAGCAGGATAGCTCAACGGAACTGCGGCTAACGCTGGCCCAAACCGGTCTGACTTCGCCTTTTCCCGAGGAGTACGGCGGCTCTGGCCCGCTAGAAGCCGTGACCTATACCTTGATCGCTGAGGAGCTGGCCTATGGCGACCCCGGTCTGGCCCTCAATATTATCGGCTCTTTGATGGGGCCGCTTACGGTCTGGCTAGCGGGGAGCCATGAGCAACAGCAACAGTATCTTCCCCCTTTCTGCAACCCAACGAGCGGCTACCTGCAGCGCGGCAGCCTGGCTTTCGCCGAGTCAACCGGCACCTATAGGCTGGCAGATATTCGCTTGCAAGCACGCCGTACGAGTGAGGGTTATCTCCTCACTGGCACGAAGCGCGATGTTGTGCACGGTCAACGTGCCGATCTACGCGTGGTGCTGGCACGCCTGGTCGAGAACGAGAACGAGAACGAGGATAAGGTCGCTGAGGGCAAGCTCTGCGCTTTCGTGTTGCCCAGCCCCCTGGAGGGTTTGAGCATCCAGGCCGAAGCAGAGAAGCTTGGTTTACAGGCTGCTCCCAGCGCTCGTTATCGCTTCACTCAGGCTCAGGTGCCAGCCAGTGCCTTGCTCGGCGAGGCGGGCAGCAGCGGCGTCGTACGCGCCGCTACCCTCTACCAGATATTGCGCGCCGCGCTTGCCTGCGGTACCGCCCGCGCCGCTTTCGAATATTGCTCGGCCTATGCCCGCGAACGCATCGCCTTCGGACGTCCAATTGTCTCTTACCAGGGGATCGCTTTTATGATCGCAGAGATGGCGATGAAGCTTGATGCCGCACGCTTGCTGACATGGCGTGCCGCTTGCTCTTGGGATCGCGGTGAGGCTGATGAGACGCTGATCCGCGAGGCCGAGAGCGCTCAGCGTCAGGCCATTAAAATGGCTCAGGCGGCCACAACGGATGCGATTCAAGTCATGGGTGGCGCTGGCTTCATGCAGGACCACCCCGCTGAGATGTGGATGCGTGATGCAGCCGCGATGGAGTGATGCCCCATGATCGATTTCACTTTGAGTAAAGCACAACAGGCGGCCCGCGAGTACGCTCATCAGGTGGCCCTGGAGGAAATGCGCCCGATCTCGCTCGAATGCGACCGCACTGAAGAGATCCCCGAGTCGTTCTTCTGGAACATGCAGCGTCGTTACTGGGGCGGAGCCGCGGCTCAGGCTCGGGCCTTTGGTCAGGATGAGGGCGTCAGACAGGAGAATTTGCTGACAGTGATTTCACAGGAGGAAATGGCCTGGGGCGACGCTGCCCTTGCAACGGCCATTCCTGGGCCGGGCTTAGCTGCTCCCCCTATTCTGTCACAGGGCACCCCCGAACAGCAGGCCCGCTTTCTGGGCATCTATATGGATGGCCAACTCCATTGGGGCGCCCTGGCTCTCACCGAACCGGGCATCGGCTCTGATGTGGCCGGCATGTCAACCACTGCTGTGCTGGACGGCGATGAGTGGGTGATTAACGGTCACAAGCATTATATTACCAATGGTGCTCGTGCCGACTTAATTGTGACTTTCGCTACGATCGATAAGCGATTGGGACGCGAGGGCATCCGTCCATTTGTGGTTCCTAAAGGCACACCGGGTTTGATTGTGGGGCGCATCGAGAAAAAGATGGGTCTACGCGCTTCCCAGACCGCAGAACTGATCTTCGATAACTGCCGCATTCCTAAAGAGAACATGCTTGCCGGACGTGGCGAGAAGAAAGAGGGCTTCAAAGCAGCGATGGGTACGCTCGACGCCACCAGGCCGATGGTGGGTGCCATGGCGGTGGGCATCGCCCGCGCTGCCTATGAGGCGGCCTGGGAATGGCTCCGTGAGGAGTTGCCCGCTGGCTATCCTCCTCAGCAACGGCGCGCCTGGGAGGAAGAGCTAGAGGAGCTAGGCCAGGAGATTGAGATGGCTCGCTTCCTGGTCTGGCGTGCTGCCTGGATGGCCGATCGCCGGATTCCTAACTCCAAAGAGGCCTCCATGAGTAAGGCTTACGCCGGGGCGCTGGTGATGAAAGCGACCGCGACGGCAGTGCGGATCACTGCCCCTGGCGAAGATAGTGAGCGCAAGCAGTTGATCCAAAAGTGGTTCCGCGACGCCAAAGTCTTTGATATCTTCGAGGGAACCGCTCAGATCCAGCGCCTGGTTATTGCCCGGCGCCTCTTTCCCAACATCGACATTCCTTAAAAGGCTGCCAGGATCAGCAGGTAACAACGAGCGGGAGGGATACGGGCCGAGGCAGCTAGCTAGCTCGCTAGCAGTAATAGGCCAATTATTTGCCCGGTAGAGCAAGCCGGGAGTGTCCTGAGATCGGGATGGCGCCGATGATGGTTCCGAACAGGTAGTGTTGGCCTTTCTGCCTGCTGAGCAGTAGTGCAAGCAGCACTGCGTCCGTTCCCTCCTGCAGCGTCTCGTCTGGCCAGCGGTCTGCTATTATGGCGGGCAGAAAAAAACGGCACCGCCGGGAGCCTGCGATCCTGGGAGGTCTGGCCCTCTGACACTGGCTGGCTCAGGCCGGAAAGGCCGGTAGGAAAGGCTAGTTCCAGACAGAGCGGCTGTACGTTCGTCCCGCCACCACTCTACTGCTCGCCTCCTCCTTTGCAGGCCCTGGCTGTTTCCGCGTTTATCCGTTATCGCCGCCAGGTCAGCCGGTCCGTGATGAGGCCACCAGGGCAGTTCAGGCTGACGGGCGCCGGCAGGTGCCGCCTCTTTGACCTTAGCGCGTGGCTTCTTCCTCGTCGAACTGCTCTTCTTCTTCGTCCGACGGGTCAAGCATTTCTTCTTCCAGCTGCTCGTCAAGCCACTCGTCCAGGTCGCGATAATCGCGTTTGACGAGGCGACGCCGTCCTTCAAATTCGCGCTCACGCTCCCGCTTGTATTTGAAGCGTGAGCGCTTCATGTCGGCGCGCTTGTCACGCAGCTTTCCTCGCACGCTCTCACCTCCTCTCTACGCGGGATTGGCACGCATTGAACCAGACACCACCGATTAGAGGTCCTACTGAGACATCCCTGCAATGCGAAAGCCTCTCCGTCAGCGCAGGCTCCTTCATCTTGTGCACAGAATGCATCTCAGGTCGGGACAAAGAGCCTTCCTGGTCAGGGTAGGAGTAGAGGAATCGTGCAGCTTGGTGGATACCAGGCCCATACCGTCCTCACATCATCAGCGCAATGAACCCTTTCCTTCCTGGAGGAGAACTGTCGAGACAGTGGGAGGGAACATCGGGGAAACAGGCAGGCGGTGCATGGCTCTCCGGCCTGCCAGGCTCTGCCATTGATAGGAGGGAACCGTCATCATTGTTGCACCCTCACGAGGCTTGCCTTCCTTGCAGTAGACCTCCTCGTAGGCGTCGCTTCTGTACATGGTTCCTGCAATGGATCGAGAAGTTAAGTATGAAAGTCTGAGAATGAGTGTACCTACAGCGCTTCTAAAAGTCAAGAGCCTCTCCGCTGTTCCTCATGCTGGCAAGCAGGCCCATTTCTCCGCTACAGTCACGGCAGCGGGGGAAGCCAGCTTCGGCTGACTGATCGGGAAGGGTTGCCGAAAAGGAGAGCGCCGTAGGGCGGGATGCGCTCCTCCTGGCTGACTATCCTGCTCCCAGAAGAGAAACGGCTTCCCGCCTCGGCGCTTTATCTCAGGTTCGGTAGTTCCAGCTATCGGTCAGGAAGATCTTCAGCAGCCCTCGGGCGATCAGCGCGGCGATCACAACTTCAATGACAATCATCGTGATCCACAACCAGGCTAGGGGTACTCCCTGGTGAGCAGCCGCTGACTCTCCATTGAAGGAGGTAGTTATTAGCAAGGTGATTAAGAGCACCAGAGGCACGAGGAAGAGGGCCACCGAAGCCAGTATGATAAAGGCTGGAATAGCAAGCCGCCACCAGCCGGAATCTCGTAGGCTCTCGGTTTTTGCCGTGCCAAAGGCATGACGCTCTTCTGTTGACTGTCCCGCCGTTCCCGCTGACTGACTGCCAGCACCCGCGGTACTGACCTGCTGTTCCTGTGCGCTCATTGAGAAAACCCCTCTTTCCATAAGGCATGATGGCTGGTTTCAGTATACCATATCGCTACGTCAGCAGCGTCTCGTTATACTGCCCGCCTCTTGCAACTCTGGGTCCAAGAGGTTATCCTGCCCTTCGATGTGGACAACTGGGGGCTGTCGGTGGTCGGCAAGCAACAGAGCAAGCGCCAAGGCCATCTTGCGCCTTGCGCCACTTGGCCCCGCAGCAAGGTGGTCCGCTTGCGAACCCAGCAGGAAGGGAGAGGGCACAGACCTTGAAAGGAAGAAATCATGTCTTTGCTCAGTGGACAGAGCATCTGCTAGATTTACTCTTTCCGCCGCGCTGTGCTGGGTGTGCCAGCAGCGGGAGCCTGCTCTGTTCTGCTTGTCAGCGAGCGATCGAGCAGCTTCAGACGCCGCGCTGTTCGCGCTGTGCCCTCCCCTGTCACGGTTCCTGCTGTCGGCGTTGCGCTGCACCTACTCCGAGCTTCTTCGCCTTGCAGGCTGTCGCGCGCTATGAGGAACCGCTGCGCACCTGTATCCATCAGCTGAAATATCAAGGCCTTACGCGCCTGGCGCAGCCGTTGGGGAGCATGCTGGCCTGCACCTACCGGCGCTATGGCCTACAAGCCGATCTTGTCATCGCTGTACCACTCCACGCCGAGCGCGAGCAGCAGCGCGGCTATAATCATGCCCGTCTCCTGGCAGACGCCTGCGCCCACGAGCTAGGATTACCTTGCGCTCATGCGGCGCTAGCCCGCGTGCGCGCCACCGCTGCTCAGGCGGGCCTCTCCGCCTGCGAGCGTCAGCAAAATGTGACTGGTGCTTTTCGCTGCCAGTCCCAGTGGACTGATCCCCCTCTGCATGGTAGACGTCTGCTGTTGATCGACGATGTTTGTACAACAGGAGCGACGCTGCAAGCCTGCGCCACAGCCCTCCGCCAGGGAGGAGCCGGCCCGATCCAGGCCCTGGTGCTGGCTATCCCTGGCTAGCCTGGCCAGGAATGGCGATCACAATGGGTCCGGGATTCTCCACGCCTGTTGGCCCGACGGAGAAGATCGCGTAGGTGATGCCTTTCATCGAATGGAGATTCTGATGCGCCAGTGAGGAACTGTCTGTGTAGGAGGTCCCTTTTACGGTAGCTAACAGGTGGAATTGCTGATCCACGTCGGAGATTTGTCGATAGACTTCATAGGCTACGGCGTGCTGACCGGTCTGCCAGGTCAAGATGATGGCGCCGTTGGCGTCAAAATGATAGCCGCCGTTTCTGGGAGCAGCCGGGATCTCTCCTGGCGCGATCCACCTAATGCGCGTATTAAAGGTCACAACAACATCGCTGGCGTTGGCATTGATGAAAGCCGAAGGATTGTAATACTGCTCGTAGTGAACAGTCAATTGCTCTTTGAGCAAGGTTCCCTCAAAGGTAATGGAGACGGTCCCAGCCTGCGAATCAACGTTTTGACTATAGGTGATCTGCACTCCCCCGTTGGCCGCCGCTCCAAGATGGGCACTGACGGGCGGGACTCCAGGGCTGTAGATCTTCATGGCGCTGTTGCTGTCGATCACAAAGAGCAGATGGCGCAGTTCTTCCGTGATCTCTTGGCGAATCGTCTGCTCATCAAGCGGAGTGACATCGCTATCGCTGATGACTACTCCTCTGGCCAGTGTGAATTGCAAGGGGAGGACCAGCACGAAGTTGCCCGGCACATGCAAATCAGCACTATCCCAGGCAGGAGCCGGCGGCGCTGTGGCCCTAACGCTGGCAGTGGAACTGCCTGCTTCGGTCGCCGTGCTCGTGGGCGTTGCCGGAGAAGGCGTCACCCCCTCTTGCTGCGCAGCATTCCCACAGGCCACGGTGATAAGCATAAGGCTAAGTACGATGATTACTGTCAGTAGCCTGGGCATGAGCTGAGCAGAGATCTGCCACCAGGCGAGCCGCTCTGAGACCCTCTCTCGTTCGTAGGGTCGCTTGCCCATTCGCGACATGTTCACTGTCCGTCCAGTGCAGCATGCGGGTTGAAGACGCTGTTTGCCCTCTAGCTAGCTATAGAATAGCCGTGGAACAGAGAGTACTATACCTGACAGCTTATACCTCTACCAGAGCAGTTACTAGACATCCACTAAACAGCCTTGGACAGGCTCGGCTCTTTTTCCTTAGAAGCCTCCCCCTTGCTCCGTCATTTTGCTCACCTCCCTTCCCTCCGCTCTCTCCGCTGCGCCCTACGCTTACTATCTGCTCATAGGCTGCCTAGTAGCTGCCGTTGTCCCCGCTGCGCTCGCTCTCCTACAATAGGGGTACCGCAGGTTCTCCGCAGTCGTTTGCCTTTTTTATACAGTCTGTTCGTAACCGGTCACGTAAGCGGTTGCGGAAAGGCATGCAGGACCAGGCAAACGGAGCGGAGGAGTGAAAACGAGAGGAAGAGGGCCTGAGTGCCTCGCGAGCGAAAGGAAGGAGGTGAGAGAGAGCAGGTATGCTGCTCGGAGCTTTTCCGAAGGGAATGGCCTGCCCTCGTCCCGGAGAACGAGCAGAAGGCAGCGATGTATACCGTCTCTTGCAAGCAAGAGGGCAGCAAGAAGACCTGCCAGTGAAGATTTCCGGTGCAGTTTGATAGCAAGGAGGTTAGTGTGAATCGAAAAAGGATTTTGCGCACCGCATCGCTGGGGCTGGTGATGCTCGCCCTACTAGTTGGTGGAGTCCTTGGCCTCCAGCAACTGGCCATCACGCGGGCGGCCAACCAGAGCACCAGCGCAGCTCAAGCCACATCGGTCTACACGCAGCGCTTTCTGACGCTCTATAACGAGATCAAGAACCCGGCCAACGGCTACTTTAGTTCACAGGGAATCCCCTATCATTCGGTGGAGACCCTGATCGTCGAGGCCCCCGACTACGGGCACGAGACGACCTCTGAGACCTTCAGCTTCTGGATCTGGCTGGAGGCGACCTACGGCGAGGTGACGGGCAACTGGCAGCCCTTCATCAACGCCTGGCAAACAATGGATAAGTATATGATTCCCGCGCATGCTGATCAGCCGACCAACAGCGGCTACAATCCTAGTAGCCCCGCTCAGTACGCGCCGGAGTCGCCTAATATCACTGATTATCCGACCCAGCTCGATTCGAGCGTGCCCGTCGGGCAAGATCCCCTCTTCAACGAGCTGCAGCAGACCTACGGCACACCTGATATCTACGGTATGCCCTGGCTGCTCGATACCGATAACTGGTACGGCTATGGCCACTGTGGCGATGGCACGACCAAGCCCTCCTACATTAACTCTTACCAGCGTGGCTCGTCGGAGTCGGTCTGGAAAACCGTGGTCCATCCCGAGTGCGAGACCTTCACCTGGGGCAGCAACGATGGTACAGGTTTTCTGAGCCTCTTCAACAAGCCGGCCCCCGGTGGCAGCTATCAGCAGCAGTGGCGCTATACTGATGCCCCTGATGCCGATGCGCGCACCATCCAGGCGGCTTATTGGGCTTATACCTGGGCCAGCGCACAGGGCCAGGCCAGCACGATCTCTGCGCAGATTGCCGAAGCTGCCAAGATGGGCGACTATCTGCGCTACAGCCTGTTCGATAAGTACTTCAAGACGATGGGCTGTCAGAGTCCGAGCTGCCCGGCAGGTAGCGGCAAGAACAGCGCGACTTATCTACTTGGCTGGTACTATGCTTGGGGTGGAGCTCTGCCCTCCGCCGGTAACTGGGCCTGGCGTATCGGCTCCAGCTCTGCTCACCAGGGTTATCAGAATCCGCTGGCAGCCTGGGCTTTGAGCAACGTCCCCGCGCTTGAGCCAAAGTCGCCGACCGCGCCAAGTGATTGGGCGACCAGCTTGCAGCGTCAGTTGCAATTCTATCAGTGGCTCCAGTCTGCCGAGGGCGCTATCGCTGGTGGTGCAACTAATAGCTGGGATGGCCACTATGGCACGCCACCCGCTGGGGACCCAACCTTCTACGGTATGGCCTACGACTGGGAGCCGGTCTATCATGATCCTCCCAGCAATAACTGGTTCGGCTTCCAGGCTTGGTCGATGGAGCGCCTGGCCGAGTACTACTATGTGACCGGCAATGCGACCGCCAAGTCGATCCTCGATAAGTGGGTCGCCTGGGCCAAGTCGGTGACTACGGTCAATTCGAACGGCACCTACTCGATTCCCTCAACCTTGAACTGGAGCGGCCAGCCCTCGCAAAACTGGACGGCCAACTCAACGCCGGTGCCCAATACGAACTTGCACGTGACAGTGGTCGATACGACCACGGACGTGGGTGTGACGGCAGCGCTGGCCAAGACCCTGCTCTTCTACGCGGCGAAGTCGGGCGATACCTCTTCGCGCACGCTGGCTCAGACGCTGCTCGACGATATGTGGAACAATTATTCGGATAGCATTGGGGTCTCCAATCCTGAGACCCGCACCGATTATAACCAGTTCAACGACTCGGTCTATATTCCCTCGGGCTGGACCGGCAGGAATGCCCAGGGCGCAACGCTGAATTCGTCGACGACCTTCCTGACGGAGCGCCCGAAGTATACGCAAGATCCGAACTGGCCCAAGGTGCAGGCTTATCTGAATGGTGGCCCGGCTCCCACGTTCAACTACCATCGCTTCTGGGCTCAGGCCGATATCGCGATGGCGATGGCCGATGTGGATATCCTCTTCCCGCCTTCGTCCTCCGGTACGCCAACGCCCACCGCGACGG
>NZ_JADGHT010000307.1 GCF_019683755.1 Thermogemmatispora sp.
CTATTGGCGTCTTGAAGACTGAGCCAGTTCTTATTTCTGCCTAAAAATTTTTTGATAGAAATCTGACAACTTCCCCATACTTTCTTGAATTTCTCGGCGTATGATCCTGGTGTAACGATAGAGGCCCTGCACAACGAAGCAGTTGCGATGCGGCTTCTCTAGCCGGCGGATTGGCACACGATTTGCACGCACATGATCTCTGTCATGACGATCTCATTCAACTAAAACGGGAGGTGAGAGCAGCGGCCTGAGCTGATCGACAGTTGTGTGTTCTGGCGTACCCATTCTGCTTGGACCATACCATCCGGAGGCACCCGGATCGTGCGAAGGATCGCCGATCCGGGTGTTTTTCTTCTGGGTCGCGACGCGACCGGGGGCAGCAGGGCACTTTCCATTTCCCAAGCCCGTGGTGTCGAACATTCGCCCAGGCGGTACAATCGATCTTATGCTATAATAGGCGCCACGCCAGTACGGCACGGCGAGAAGAGAGAGGAAAGCCATCAAGACAAGGAGGACAGCTATTGTTGCTATGGCAACCATTAGCTATGAAGACTTCGAAAAAGTTGATATTCGCGTGGGCAAAATCATCTCTGTTGAAGACTTTCCGCAGGCGCGCAAGCCCGCCTATAAGCTGACCATTGACTTCGGCCCTGAAATTGGCATCAAGCGCTCTTCAGCTCAGATCACCAACTATGCAAAGGAAGAGCTGCTTGGCATGCAAGTCATTGCTGTGGTCAACTTCCCGCCCAAGCAGATCGGCCCCTTCCGCTCTGAGGTCCTGACGCTGGGGGTCCCCGATGCCGATGGCAAGGTGATCCTGTTGACTCCCACCCGTGAGGTCCCCCTTGGCGGACGGATGTTTTGAGGAGGCTGGGCTAACGTGCCCGCCTCCTTCTCTCCTTCTGGTCTGCCTCCCCCACCTGCTTGACAGCCCACAGGAAAAGGTGTATGCTGAGCGCCAGAGCCACAGAGGGTAACGCAGCTGTGGCCGATTCGGAGCAGCAGTAGTCCCGGTCCTTTCTTGCTGACAGGGCTGGCTAAGGGAAGAGGGGGCAACCTGGGCAAGACTGCTGTGAAACAGCGAGCATAGTCGGAATGCGGTGATCAGGACTAGTAAGCGTGGTGGCCGTTCGACAGCGAGCCGGGACGGTGCAAGCCGGCGAATGTGACCACGCTGAACCCACCTGAGAGCGTCGGCGACGAGCCGACCGGTTCCCTCTCCGTTAGAGGAGGACACGATCAGGCGCTGGCTGCCGGGGAGATGCCGGCTTGGGCCTGGCTACAGCGAGGGAGAAAATGGAGACTGTGCTGGGTGGGTAGCTAAGAGGCAGATGAAGCGAGGCGCTTCAGAGAGTGCCTGACTGCCTGGTCGTGCGAGTGGGGCTGTCTCGCAAGAGGCAGCTCAAGTAAGGTGGTACCACGGGTCTTACTGCTCGTCCTTCTCCAAAGGGCGAGTTTTTTTATTGGGCTGTTTCTTGGCCTATCCCTGTCCGTCTGTCTGCTTGCTCTCAGCGAGTGAGAGAAAGGGTGTTCTTCAGTATGGCTGAAGGAGCAAAGGAGAAATACGTCGAAGAGCTTGTCGATCAGAGCGACGATTTTTCACGCTGGTACAACCAGGTAGTGCGTAAGGCCGAGCTGGCCGATTATGCACCGGTACGTGGCTGCATGATTATTCGTCCCTATGGCTATGCCATCTGGGAGCATATTCAGCATCTGTTGGATGCTCGCTTTAAGGAAACAGGGGTGATGAATGCCTACTTCCCCCTGCTGATTCCTCGCAGCTTCCTGGAGCGTGAAGCCAAGCATGTAGAGGGTTTTGCTCCTGAAGTGGCCTGGGTCACACGTGGAGGAGGCGAAGAGCTGGAGGAGCCGCTGGCTATTCGCCCAACAAGCGAGACGATCATTGGCTATAGCTTCGCCAAGTGGATTCAAAGCTATCGTGATCTGCCCCTCTTAATTAACCTCTGGAACAACGTCATGCGCTGGGAGAAGCGTACAGTGCTCTTCCTGCGCACTGCAGAGTTTCTCTGGCAGGAGGGCCATACCGCTCATCGGACCTTGGAGGAGGCTGAAGAGCGCACGCGCCTGATGCTGGAGGTCTACCGCTCATTTGTGCAGGAAGACCTGGCGATTCCGGTGCTTCATGGGCGCAAGAGCGAGAATGAGAAGTTCGCGGGAGCCTTGCGCACCTATTCGCTCGAGGCGATGATGCGTGATGGCAAGGCCCTGCAGTCAGCCACCAGCCATAATTTGGGCCATAATTTTGCGCGAGGCTTCGATATCCAGTATCTGGATTCCGATGGCCAGCGTAAGTACTGCGCAACAACGAGCTGGGGCCTGAGCACCCGTATCATTGGGGCGATCATTATGGTGCACGGCGATGAGTCGGGCTTGATTCTTCCCCCGCGTGTGGCTCCATATCAGGCGGTGGTGGTGCCTATCTGGCGCAAGGATGCTGACCAGGGGGCAATTATGGAGGCTATTGCTCGCATCGAGCGTATGCTGAAAGGCAAAGTACGCCTCAAGGTCGATTTAAGCGACAATACTCCGGGCTGGAAGTTCAACGAATGGGAGCTGCGCGGAGTTCCGGTGCGCATTGAGATCGGCCCGCGCGATGTGCAGAACAATAGCGTAGTACTGGTGCGCCGTGATAATCGCGCCAAGGAAACGGTGGCGATCGATGCCCTGGAGACGCGCCTGCCAGCGCTGCTCGAGGAGCTGCAGCAGGCTCTTTTCCAACGAGCCTTGGCCTTCCGCGAAGAGCATACCTACTATGCTGAAACATACGATGAGTTTAAGGAAATTATGCGCGAGAAGCGCGGCTTTGTACGTGTGAAGTGGGCGGAAGATAGCGAAGCAGAGCTGGCAATTAAAGAGGAAACCAAGGCAACCCTGCGCGTGATCCCCTTCGATCAGCCCGAGGGCGGCGTCCAGGGGAAGTGTTTCTACACAGGTAAGCCGGCCACTTGCGAGGCCGTCTTTGCGCGTTCGTATTAGTCCTTTTAGTCTTAACCAGAGACAATGGAAGCAGCAAGACGCAGCCCACGTTGAGGGGCGCCCTTGATGGTTGTTGACCATTGAGGGCTGCCTCCAGCGTGGTCATATTGCCGCTCGGTTGGACACTGGCAAGACTGGCATGGGGGGCGCAGCGAAGCGGAGCAGCGCGCCTCAGCAGGATGAAGCGACAGTCGAGGTTTAGTCTGCTCTGCTCGACCAGGGACAGACTACTTTCGCCTCGCCCCAGGTGAATACTGACGGCAGGCCGGCATTGACTGCCTGCGGCTCCCTGGAAGGAACTCTTCAGACGAAGGTGATCACGGCAATGTCTGCTGGGCGATACGGAGCTGGCGGGCTGAGGCGGTGCCAGGGTGAGGCACTGGGATGCTGGCAGGGCGCCAGGCCGGGCAGAGGAAAGCTAGCAAGAAGACCTATTTGACTTGCCCGCCTGAGCCTCCTTTGTTATACTGCTCACGATGAATTATCCGCCTTGAGTGCTGGGAGGCTCTTTTCGTATGGCTGACTACTCAAAACATGGTGGCGGGGGAATCTCTTGGCCAAGCCGTGCGCGCCTGGCCCTGGCGATCTCCGCCGGTAAATTGGCGGGGGCCTCGGGGCGCCTCTTTCGCATCGGCGGCGGCACGAGTCTGCCAGGTATGATCGCGCGTCGCATCGATCCCAATGTGCTCCGCTCCGTCATGGCGACTACGACCGCCAAAAAAATTGTGATCACCGGCAGCAATGGCAAAACGACTACTGCGCGCATGACCGCCGCAATCGCCGATGCCAGCGGTCAGCGCGTTTCTCATAATCGCACCGGCTCGAACTTGCTACAAGGCGTGACCTCCGTTGTCGTCAACTATGCAGATGTCTTCGGGCGGCTCGATAGCGATCTCTTGCTCTTCGAGATCGATGAGGGCACAATGCCGGTGGCTATGCCCGAGATTCAGCCCGATGTGGTGGTCATCACCAATATCTTCCGCGACCAGCTTGATCGCTATGGCGAGCTGTATTCCGTTGCGAAGGCTCTGAACAAGCTGCTAGAGAGCCTGCCTGAGACCGCCACAATCGTGCTCAATGGCAATGATCCCCAGGTAGCCAGCTTTGGTCAACAGGCGCGCGCCAGGAAACTCTACTTTGGCTTGCGCACGACCGACGTTGGCCGTCCCGTGCCTGAGCATGCTGCCGATGTGATTCGTTGCATTCGTTGCAACGAGGACCTGGTCTACGAGGTCGCTTATCTTTCTCACTTGGGATTATATCGCTGCCCCAACTGCGGCTATGAGCTGCCACCGCTGGATGTGGCTGCGACCTCCATCCGTTTGGACCCGCAGGGCGATGGGCCAACACAGGTGACGATGCAGACGCCGCTTGGCCAGCTAGAGCTGACGCTGCCTTTGCCCGGTGTGCACAATGTTTACAATGCTGCCGCGGCGATCGCTGCCTCCATCGCTGCCGGCTTCGGCATTGAAAAGGTCCCAGCAGCCTTGAGCACTATCCGTACGGCCTTCGGGCGCCTGGAAAAGATCCAGGCCGGCGATCAGACGATCTATCTGGCCTTCGTCAAAAACCCGACTTCCTTCAATCTGGTCTTGCGTCTGGTCGCCCAGCATCCAGGCGACAAACATCTGCTGCTGGTTGCCAGCAATACGGTGGTCGACGGTGAAGACTTCGCTTGGCTATGGGATGTCGATTTGGAGGAGATCTCTCCCCAGGTGGCCGATGTCATCTGTAGCGGGACCAAGGCCGAAGAGCTGGCGATGCGCTTGAAATATGCAGAAGTACCGCTTGATCGCGTGCGCATCATCCATGAGCGTGAGGCCGCTCTGAACGCCGCGCTGCAGAATGCCGGTCCTGGCGGCACGCTCTATATTATGGCGAGCTATACGCCAACCCAGGAGCTGCGCCGCATTATGCAGAAACGCGGCTGGGTCAAGCCCTATTGGGAGGAGTAAGCAGGCATGGCGAACGAGCAGGGAAAAGATACGCGCCTGGTGTTACGCATTGGGCATCTCTATCCCCAGTTGATGAGTGTGGCCGCCGATCGCGGCAATCTTTTCGCGATTGTAAAGCGCTGTAAATGGCGTGGGATCAAAACAGCTATTGATCAGATTTTTGTGAAGCAGACACCGGATTTTACTCAGTATGATCTCATTCTCTTCCACGGAGGGGCCGACCGAGAAATGGAAGTGGCCTCCCGCGATCTGCAGGCGAAAGCGGCTTCGTTACGAGAGGCGGCGGAGTCTAATACTGTTTTCCTGGCTGTCTGTGCCGGCTACCAGTTGCTGGGGCATTCCTACAAGCCCTTTGAAGGCCCCGAGCTGAAAGGTGTGGGCATCCTTGACCTGCATACTGAAGGGGGCAGTACCCGTTTTATGACGCACATTGCCATCGAATGTGAGTTCCCTGAGTGCGGCAGGCAGGTCCTGGTTGGCTACGAAAACCATAGCGGACGAACCTACCTGGGACCAGGTGCTCAGCCACTGGGGCGGGTCTTAGCCGGTTGGGGCAATAATGGCAAGGATGGCTATGAGGGGGCGGTCTATAAAAATGTCTTCGGGACCTATTTGCATGGCCCTGTGCTCCCAAAGAATCCCTGGTTCACTGATCTGCTGATTACACGGGCGCTGGCTCGGCGCTACGGCCATGTTGAGCTACCACCTTTGGATGAT
>NZ_JADGHT010000308.1 GCF_019683755.1 Thermogemmatispora sp.
CAACTGCACTCCCTCTCTCTCACTCAGCTCTCTCGGAACTCTTCCTCTCTTCCCTCGCTGCCGTACCGGCTAAGGACGGTAGCCGAGGGAAGAGAGGAAGCGGGGGAAAACCGGGCAGATCAGACAAGACGAAATGGAATAAGGCCAGCCTTCCTGGCTGGCCACCCTTCATCTCAGTAGACGCTTTTGCTCGCTGCCAGTTTCTTCTCTTAACTTAGCTGTAGCCCACGTAGTAGGGATGACGACGCGTTGCTAGCCAGGCCCCAAAGAGGGCCGCCAGTCCTTCCAACAGGCCCAGTAAGAGCATAAAGATGATGGTGACTACAATCCCCCCCACTACTCCGCCAAAGGTCGCATTGCCGGTCGCCGGAGCGTTGGTCGGGAAGCCGGGAATAGAGTTCGGCAGAAAGACCGCTCCCAGATAATAGAGCAGGCCGGCCACAAAGCCTGCAAGGAAGCCGAAGCTACGCCGCACCGCCACTTTGCCGACTATAAATCCCGCAACAGCACAGATCACCAGGCTGATGAAGATGACCAGACCGCACAGCGTTGTGATCGACACGGCGAGCTGGTAGGCATTTTGACTGGCGAGCCGCTCTGCGTTGGCAAAGAGCGAGGCATTGAATAGCACTATCGCAATATTCTCAACGGCGCAAAGGAGGCCGGCTACTCCTCCTATGATCAGCGTTGGTACGAGGCGACCCCTGGGCAGCTCCGGCTGGCTCGGTTCCTCGCGCTGGTGCATGCGCCGGCGCAGCTCGCGCTCCTCTTCATCTTCCCCGCTCTGATCTGGGAAGGGCGCGATGTTGTGGCGATGTCGCCCGTGCCGCTCCTCTGCCTCGTCTTTGCCCCAGCCCTCATCTTCATGCTGATGCAATGGATAATGCTGTTCCGAATCTTGCATCTACAGCACTTCCTCCTTCAATTGATCGCTAGTCATTTACTGGTCGTTTGCGGGTTGTTCGTAGGAATACGGGCAAAGACCGCCGGATAGGTATTGATCACCTGCCATTTATCGATAGGCCAGTAGACAGCGATCGCCTTACCGACAATGTAGTTGCGCGGCACCACGCCCCAGTTGCGCGAGTCGTCGCTATCGGGACGATTATCGCCCATTACAAAGTATTGATCTTTGCCCAGCTTCCAGATATTGGCGATAGCATTGTAGGGGGCCTTGATATAGGGTTCATTGAGCAGGACGCCATTGACCCACACATGGGTACTATCCGTCCGAATGACATCTCCGGGAATGCCAATGATGCGCTTGATAAAGTCCTGGCGCGTATCCAGCGGCCAATGAAAGACGATGACATCACCACGCTCGGGCGGATGAAACAGATAGGCCAGCTTGTTGACAATGACGTTTTCGCCGTCGACCAGTGTCGGCTGCATGCTGACATTTTCAACGTGATAATTTTGAATGGCAAGGCGTGTTGCCAGGAAGAGGATCAGCGCCAGGGCTATGACTTCCAGAATATCGCGGGCAAGATGCACTCGTTTCAAGATTGTTACCTCGCCTGTTCCGATCACTACATACGGGAGAACCGCGCCGGCTCGCTTGTTACTCTCTCACCCGGCCCGACGCCTCAGCCAGCTCACTTACGGGCCGGTTGGGTTCCCCGGCAAAAGCTGGCTTCTGCACTAAATCAATACTCCATCTTGGCACATTATAGCGAAGTCTGGCATTGGCTTTCACTGTATCCCTTGCCCATCGAAGAAAGCAGCCCAATGGTACCAGCTTGCCAGTCTATCGGCAGCCGCCCCGGAGCCGCGGCTTTCCTCTGCTATTGATTAGGCCAACCTCTACCTCCATTTACGCCTACCCGCCTGCGTTTTCGCCAAGCCTCATCCCCTATGTTTAAGGGAGGGACCTGATCTTACCAGGCCCTGCCCTGACCAATGCTCCCTTGTCTTGCTAGAGCACTGGGCCTGAGACGGGTAGTTCAGGGCTGCACGTCAGGCCCGGGCCCGGTATCACCCTCTGAGACAGTGTTACAGCCGCTGCGTCGCACGCTGCAGACAGATCCCTCCCCTTGCTCTCGCTAGCTGAGAAGCAGATAGCACCTCTAGCGCTCAGGCACTCATCAGGCGCCCGTCTGTGTCTCTTTTGCGCTGGCTGACTCGCGGGCCATACGCTTCAGCTTTCCTATGATAACACGAGATGCCAGCCTCTACCAGTTGCGCACAATGAGGTGTCCGGCGGCTACAGCATGTACAATATCGGCGCGACTGACAATACCAACGAGCCGGCCATTTTCGACAACGGGGACGCGCTTGATCTTGCGCTCGGAGAGTAAAGCAGCGATCTCTTCCAATGGGGTTTCTTCGGAGACAACGATCAGCTCGTGGCTCATGATATCGGCGACGCGCAAGCCCTCGCGGTTGACCTTGCTGATAATGTCGGCCTCCGTTACCATGCCGATCAGTCTGCCGTCTCCATCGACAACTGGCGCGCCACTGATGCGCTTCTGATCCAAGAGCTGGGCTGCTTCCTGGGCACTCGCTTCGGGGCGAATGGTGTAGACAGTGCGGGTCATAATGTCTCTCGCGATCATTGGGTACTCTCCTCTGCTGCGCTGCTGACAGAACAACGCCCATGAACAACGGATAGACGCATCCACGCTCAGCTCTGAACTGCGTTGTGCGGACAGCGATACCTCACTGTATCCGGCGCTTGCCATTCCCAAGGTACTGAGCTGATCCGCTGAGATGTCATGAGCAGCAAGGTCTCACTCGCTGGCTCCTCACGGAGGCAAGGCCTGCAGACTGCAGGCTGCCCACGAGCACCGAGCGATAATCTGCTACTAACAGGCAGGCCGAGAATGAGGCTCCCAGATGGGGAGACCGTTTACGGCTCGAGTAAGGTGATCTGCGCTGTTCGCGATTCGCTCGTCTGGTGTCGCGTATGCTGCCCCCAGTGAGTCCCTCACTGATTCCTGATCCCCCGCTGATACATTACCATACCGGGCAGCCGAGAGGCGAGTGTCCTGGCCCCTCATCTCGATGGTCAGCAACCCCGGCTACCAGCGGAAGGTCTCGTAGAGCTTCATGAGACGTCGTGCGTAGTCGCGCCAGCCCGTTACAGCCTCTAGCTGCGGCTCAGCGCCGGTGACACGTAAGAGTTCCTGCCCGGAGCAGGAACGTACCTCGCTGAGCGCTCGCTCTAGATCAGCTTCGTCTGAGGCATGGTAGAAGATTACCGCCTGCGAGGCCGGCAGATCGGCGAAATTGGGAAGCGCTGGCGCTACAACTGCTCGCCCATAGGAAAGGGCCAGAAGCGCAAGCTCTACGTTGCCAGCGCGCAGATGTGAGCGCTGCGGTAGTACCAGCGCATCAGCGGCTCCTAAGTAGAGCGGAATGTCATCATCCAGAGGAGGACGGAGAAAGAGATGCAACATGGGCATACGGGCTGCCACCTGTAATAGACGGGCAGCCCGTGGGCGATCAGGCGGAGTGCCAATGAGCAGCAGGTGTGGCCCCTGCGAGACGTCGCCAGGGACAGGCATGAGCTTTTCCCAGAGGCGGCGAAAGCTCTCACAGAGAATAAGGACTTCCTCTTCGCTGTGCTGGTCAGCAAAGCAGAGATAGACATAAGGAACGGAGGCCGGTATACCGAGGCGCCGGTAAGCCTCGACCCGCGGTAGAGGAGCAGCATAGTAGCCTCGAAAGCCAGCCGGGGGAAGGCTGTGCGCCCGCTCTTGTAGAGAGCGCTCGTCATAGCAGTCCTCGATGCGCTGGGTGGGGACAAGAATGGCATTGGCTTGATGCAGGAGGAGGCTCTCCAGGAAGCGACGCAGCAAAGGACGGAAGCCCCGAGCACTATGCCACCAGCCTCCGCTATCGGTCACCACCAGCGGCAGCCCCAGATGACGCGCCAGCCAGAGCCGCAGCAGCAGATGGAGACCGCGACGCACTGGGAGGCACCAGGCCCCCGGGCGCTGCAGTTGCACAACGCCGCAGGCTTGACCATCTAGACTGCGGTGACGCCACAGCCAGGTCAGAGAGAGATTGGCGCGTTCAACTTGACAGGCCATCCCTTCGCGCCGCAAGGCCTGGGCTAGTAGGAGGGTTGCCGCGTCGCACCGCGGCGCCATTACCAGTAAGACGGCCAGGTGGCCTTCCTGGGGTAGAGGACGCCACAGCAGGCTTAAGCGCTGCTGGAAGCGCCCCCAGCAACGCACACTCTCCATCGTGAGATGGAGACGTTGCGCCGAGGTGCCGCGCGCGATGAGAAGTTGAAGCTGCTCCCCAAGACAAAGGCGACCAAGCTGCCGCAGATCGCCAAGTAAAGCCCTCCAGGAAAGACAGGCATTGCGCTCCTCGGCTCGCTGGGTGAGAGCGGCGCTCAGCTCCATGAGCACCTCAGAACGGCCCTGCCAGTAGGAGTGGCCGATAAAAAAGGTGCGGCAGAGACGGGCGGCATGAGCGCGATGGGCCACCAAAGCTCGTGGTTCATACCAGAGCGTATAGCCTCCAGCATGAAGACGCCGGCAGAGATCTTCTACTCCCAGCCGCGTTGGCACCGCCAGGCGCTTGTCGAGGAGCGGCGAGAAACCTCCGACCGCTCGCAAGACGGCAACCTTGACAGAAAAGTTGCAACTGCTTAAAGTCTGGGGCGCCCTTAGCTGCTGTCGCTCGCTGGCAGGGGCAAAATAGCCCAGCACAGGCAGCAGCTCATCGGTCAGCCAGTAGGGGCGAGGTGCCTCCCAGTAGAGTTCGACGCGCCCGCCAACGGCATCAGCACCGGTTTCGGTGTAAGCCTGTAACAGATACTCCAGAAAGCGCGGCGAGGCCAAAGCATCGTCGTCGAGAAAGACGGCGATCTCTCCCCGCGCTAGTTCCAGGGCCGTATTGCGCGCATAGGCCAGACCATTGCGTCGCTCGACCAGGCAGCGCACCTGCCAGTCACGTTCATCTGGCGCACGCGCCTGCAAATAGCGTTGCAGGACAGCGGGCGTGCCATCTTGCGAACCATTGTCAACGACTATTACTTCATACAGGTGACGTGCTAGCGTCTGACGACGCAGGCTAGCCAGCGCTGAGAGTACGAGATTGCAACGGTTATAAGTACAAAGAATGACGCTCAGTTGAGGAGAACGACCCTTGCCGCGCTCGTTCCCACTCGAGTGCCTATGCATAGCCCCCTCCTGGTCCGGTGCAGTCCTGGAGCACAAAGCCCCTGCGCTTGCCTCCCTCTGTCCCAGTGCAGTCAGCCAACGCAAGGAGCACGGAGCCCGGGCCGCGCTGGGGAGAGCGTCAGCCACCAGCCGCTATATTGGCAACGCGCACCTTGTCTGCTGACCTCAAGCCCCTTCTCCCGCCCCCGCAGTCATCACCTCAATATGGCAACAGACTTGTTCGATCCACTCCAGTTCCAGCGAGGCCTCCGTCTCATAGGCCGCGAATGGCCCCCAGAGATCGCCTGTCAGGATAGACTCCTTTTCCTCCTCTGGCCTCGCGCTGCACTCGCCAGTCTCCTTTTCGTCCGGCGAGGTCGGCTCGCTGACCAGCCGCGCCCCCTGTTCGGCCAAGGCAAAGACGCTGGCATCGGGTACCATGCCCTGATCTGGAGCTAACATTGGACTCCAGCGGATTTTCCAGCCAATCAGATAATCATTCATGTTC
>NZ_JADGHT010000022.1 GCF_019683755.1 Thermogemmatispora sp.
CCTAAAGGTCCGGAGCCAGCTCGTAGAGACTCGCGCATCTGCTCCATGCCTCTGGCTCCACCACTGCCAATCCTTGCTCCTCCTCTCCCAGGTCGATCCTGTCACTCGACTCGAGGTCCCGACTTCTCCTCTCTGCGAAGTCGGGAAATCCGCTAAAACCCCCTTGCCAGAAACGCTGGTAGGTGGTAAAATAATAAGCGGTGATCGGGTGGCAGCGTTGCAGAGAGTAATCCACTTGCCATGAGGCTGGTGCCTGGCAGGTCGGTCGTCATAAACTCGACCTTATCACTCTCCAGGTGTTCGGGTCACCCGGCACCACTCGGTCTAATTTCCTTGCTGTGGGCTATTAGCTCAGGTGGTTAGAGCGCAGTCCTGATAAGACTGAGGTCCCTGGTTCGAGTCCAGGATGGCCCACCCACCCGTACAGGGGGATGTAGCTTAGTTGGTAGAGCGCTGCCTTTGCACGGCAGAGGTCAGGGGTTCGAGTCCCCTCATCTCCACCTGAGGGGATGTCAGTTCCCTGATATGTGAACTGGCTCGCTGTTTCTCGCCTGTCCATGCAGGTGGGGCGGTGACTATAGCGGAAGGGAAACACCCGTTCCCATCCCGAACACGGAAGTTAAGCCTTCCAGCTCCGATGATACTGCGGGGGGGACCCCGTGGGAAAGTAGGACGTTGCCGCCCCACCTGCCTGGATGGGCGCTTTCTATTCTTATTGCTTTCCCTCTTCTCCCTCCTCTCCTTGTTGCTTCTCGATTACCATCGCTATCCACCTTGGCTCTCATAGACACCTGCGCTGTCTCTCGCCTATAATAGATTCTGAACCCATAGCGATGGGGTTTTCGCTGTCGCGACTACTCGCGACTGAGCTGGAGGACATGCCTTCGTCGCTGCCTCTTCCAATCACAGATTGCTTTGTCCTGTATCCTTTCTAAAGAACTTGTTCTGTTCGACTGGGGACCCGTGTGATGAAGCCCTGGAAGCTGCTGACGCGCCTAGCTGTGGCACTCTTTCTTGTCTTAATTATTGTGGCCATTTTCGGCCCAAATCTGGCTGATTTTGCTAAAGGTCTCCTTGGAAGTGTGGGCAAGCCTTTCTCTAGTGCCATTTCCTTGCCTTCTTCCAATATTCAGGCTCACCTGGTTCATACTCCTGCTCAGACAGATGCTTCGTCTCCCTCGCCTTCCCATCTGCAAATCGCTGTCCAGGGCCTCAAACCAGCTACAACGTATTATCTCACTATTGATGAGGGCAGTTGTGGCGGCCCTACCCTTCTCCTGGTTGGTTCGTTAAAGACTGATGATGTCGGAACTGCTCTCAAAGACTTCTCCCTTGATCTCAGCGATCCTGCAAGCCTGGCCTCGCGCAAATTATGGCTGAATTTCCATAGCGGCAGTTTTAGCGGGGCGAGTAGTGCCTGCTCGCTGATCGATACCTCTCTGCTTCGCTAGCAGGCCTGGTCGCTAGACCGGAGCCAGCGAGAGCAGGTGCGCGCTCCTGGCTGGCTCAGCGCCTCATAATGAGGACCTTGAAGTTACCTAGCCCTGCAGGGTCGGTCAAAGTCAGCACCTGCTGACGTAAGTTGTACCAGCGCAGCAGAGCAATCTGTCCTTGATCTGAAGCTCGCTCCTGATCCGCCGCCATGAACTGGCTGCGGCGAAGCTCCTCTAGTTCTTCAAAGATGCCCTGTCGCTCTAGCCAGGCGCGCTGCGTCGTGAAGAGACGTAGGCGAAGACCGTGACGACGACTCTCGTCGATCAGTGCGCTGAAGTTGACATGAGCCGTGATGTCCTGCTCCCCCGGCTTGACTAGAGGCTGCTCGTTGATGCGGTGCCTGTGATAACAGAGGAGGGTTCCCCGAAGCCGCGAGCGGCTGTAGAGCCGTGCGGCGCGGTCGCCATAGTCTATGACAAGCAAGAAGCCACGCCGTAGTAGCTTAGCCTGCAATTGGACCCAGCGCAGGGCCTCCAGGTTGATTTCGGCTCGCCAGCCATCAGGAAAGCTGCGCCAGGGAATGCGATAACGGTCAAGGTAGGTGGCTACTTCTGGCGACGAAGGAGGGGCAGCGATTTCGCATAATCTGCCTTCTTCTACGCTCACGTAGATCTCGTAGAGCTGTCCCCGCCGTACCTCAACAAGGTGCACTGGAAAGGCGTCGACCAGCTCGTTAGCTAGAATAACGTGAGGAGATCCCTCTCTCTCCTGAAGTTCTTGCAGGGTTTCGGAAGAGAGAACGTCTTCCCCGCGCTGCAGATCCAGGCTTCGGTAGCTGAGCACAGCGGCAAACTCAGGCCGCTGCTGTTCGGACCAAGCGCGAATTCCTGCCTCTAGCTCACCACGCCCTGCCCCCTGCTCCCAGACACGCAAAGGCTGTGGGCGACGCAGTTCTTCCCACATCTGGTAAAGCTGCCGCCCCAAGCAGTGAGCAAAAAAAGGCCCAAGGTCACCGCTTGTGAAGTAATCTCCCGCCCAGCCGATGCGCGACGCGCCGGCTCTATAATAACCATCCTGGGGATCGTAGAGGGCGGCTCGCATATATTCGGCAAAGGTCAAAGGTCCCTCTTTTTCAATACGGGCAATCAGTCTTTGTTCAAGGAGCGTAGTCGTGGTCATCAGTGCACCCTTGGCTTAGAAGCAGTTGCGATCTGTATCTCGGGGATGAGATAGCGGCTCAGAGGAGACTCTTGTGGCCATATATGTGGCTGTAGATGGCTGCGTTGATTTATGGCTCGCAAGTCACCTGCAAGGCTGTCGCTAGATGCGGGCCGGCGTGGTAAAGAAATGCATGATCAGCAGGTCAAAAGCCACCTCAGGGGTAAGGCGACTGCGCTTCAGGGCAGCGTCCGTCTCGACAAGCTGGCGATAGATGAACTCAAGTTGGGCAAGACTGAAGTGCCGTGCTTGCTGGACAGCTCGCTCTGCAATGAAAGGGGCGATGCCAAGCGCAGTGGCAACCTCTGCGGCTCGCTGCCCTTTCTGGGTCAGCTCTTTTACAAGCAGTAATGTGCGAACCTGTGAGAGCATGAAACCAAGTAGCAGTAAGGGCGGCTGCCCTTCGGCTAGCAAGCTGTGAAGGATATCAAGGGCTTGCTGCGGTCTCCGCTGGGCAAGGGCATCGGTCAGATCAAAGATGCGAGTTTCCTGGACCTGGGCAGAGAGAGCCCGCACATGAGACACATCAATGACGCCGCCTTCTCCAACATAGGTCGCTAGCTTTTCTAGCTCATTGGCCAGCATGCGGGTTTGGCTCCCAATGAAATTAGCTAGCAGAGCTACAGCCTCGCGTGTAATGCGAACCTTGTACTGCGCCGCTCGCTCCTCGATCCAGCGTTCAAGAGCAACTCCCTTGGGAAGCATGCTTTTGATTTCTTGACCGTAGCGGCGAGCTGTCTCAACCAGAGGATGACGCGGCTCAAGCACCTCATCCACCAGAAGAATCAAGGTCGTTGAAGCGGGCATCGAGGGGACAAATGCTGCTAGACCCTGCTCAAAGTCAACGCGTGAGACCCCACCGGCTTTCTTACTTCCCTTGCGCGCCCGACCGCGCTTGCGCTCTCCTCCGCTGGCTTCTCCTTCGGCTGCTGTGGGAATGGAACCCTTATCATGGTCAGTGCCTGCATTAGCTCCCGCTGCTTCCTGAGCGGTCGAGGAACTACTCCGACGCTTCCGGGGCAGTCCCTCGACGATCACTAAACGACCTTCGCTCAGGAAAGGCAAGGTACTGCATGTAGCGACAATGGTCGCCAGCTCGGTCTCATCGCCGTGATAGACATCCTGGTTGTAGCCAAAGTCCCCCTGCTGGCGCAGACGTCTAAGCACTTCGCGATTGCTGAACTCATCGTCGCCATGCAGCAAATAAAACATAAAAAGCCCTCACTCCTCCTCAACTCAAAAGCAAGAGCCTTTTCCGGCAGACTTGCTGACTGACGGGCCACAGTCGTAGCTCACTCGGGGAGAGGCGTCGCATGTCGACGTGAGCGGCGGCTCTCTGAGCGCGCGACAAGCCAATCGGTCAGCATGCCGCCAACGAGACCCAAGATGCTGCACAAGAACAGCGAGCCGAAAAAGGTGGCTCCGACCTGAGCGTTGGGCAAGGGCGTATCAAAAATCAGCGTATCGACCCAACCCAAGACCACCAGAAGGCCGATAAAGGCTCCAAAGAAAGCTCCCAGAATCACGGCCCAGCGTCGCCTGACCAGCACCATACTGACCCAGAAGATTACAAAGAGCGACAGGGGTAGCGATAGCAAGAAACCGAAGAGGCTGGCCAAGAAAAGCCCATCGCTGGGATTAATGATCAGTGCCGGTCCTCCCATAGACCTCGCATTGCCTCCCGCTAGCTAGCTTTTGCGTTCGTATTATACTGCAGCTTCAGAGGGCTGACAATAGCTGCCCTCTTGAGCAGCTCCCGCTAGGGCATGAGCACACCTAGTCGGCTAGTAAGGAAATCACTCCGGGGAGGCCGATGAGCAGGAATCTCAATGACAGGAGCAGCGCCTCGGTCTTGCAACACCTTCCGATGCTCCGCGTATATATAGGCAGTCAGATCCTGAGGGCAAATTATATAGCCCGACCAGATGGATTCGAGGAAAAGGCCATGATGAATCGCATGACAACTCTGGGCTTGGACGAGCGTCTAGAACGGGTGCTTGCTTATGCGCTTTTCTGGATCTCGGGTCTGATCCTCCTCTTATTCGAGAGAAACCGCAATGTGCGCTGGCACGCTGCTCAGTCGCTGGTGACCTTCGGCTCTCTCTGGCTAGTGATTCTGGTGCTCCAGTTCCTGCACGGTGTTGTGAGCCTGCTGCCGCTGCTGGGTTGGCTGATCGGCTTCGGGCTGGGACTGCTGATCAATCTACTAGGCTGGCTAGTGCTGCTACTCTGGCTCTGGCTGATGCTGATGGCCTGGCTTAGACCGGACTACCGCCTGCCCTTTTTCGGCCAATTGGCGGACAGCCTGGTGTAGGAGCAGCGGCTGTGTCCAGAGGCAAAGCGGTTCAGAGCAAAAGCGATCAGGCATCCGCTTAAGGTAGCCAGGAAATTCACGACATCGTTGTTGATGCCTGGTAAGCCTCGCATATACTGAGTAGCTGTGCTGCAGCTCTGATGAAAGGAGCGCTCTGTCTCCTGTCCACACTGTGGACAGCGGTAGACGGTCTGGAGAGTTGCACCAAGAAAACTGTCAATGAGAGAGCCTGTGAGCCCACTGAGCCAGGCAATAAAGGCCAACGGCAACGACCGAGGCCGGCCTAGGCTGGACTCTCTAGGGTCGCTAGAGAGCAGGCGAGCCAGCGTGAACGATGCCTCAAGTACCAGTCCAGTCGTCAGGGCGCCAGCCGCGGCCATAAGCGTCCCTGGCCAGGAGATCGCCCCTGAGGTGCCAGGAGAGACTAGGCGTCCGGTCGTGATCAGGCGTGGAGAGCGGTGCACCAAGACCCCTACCTCAGTGGCCCAGGTGTCCGCTGTGGCTGTTGCCAGAGCGCCCCCAAAGGCGGCCAGCCAGGAATCGCATGCTGCGACCTCTGAATGGGTTAAGGATGGGGAAGCCCGCCCCTGGCGGGACGGCCTCCGACATAGGCCATAACATAGCGCGCACCAGGTTGCCACACCACCATTGGCCACCACTTGTAACATGTCGCGGGCGCTACCTTTACTAAACTTCTCCGCTGCAAGGCTAGCCTTCTTCTGCTGATGAAAACGCGATAAAATGCTGGAAGAAACAAAGAAGAAGATGAGAGAGAGACCTAGTTCCCACCCACCGACTCCAGCAGTCACTGTCCCCGTCGCGGTGGCTGCCGGCACGCCGCTGCATTTGAGAGCACCGCGACGCTGAGCTAATAGACTGATCCCACTGCTCACTAGCAGCCAGAGCAAGAGCCGTTGTCGCCACGGGCGTCGCCTGGCACCCCTTATTCTCATCGCTCTTTCTCCTCCTCTGCCTGGCGAATGTTAAGCATCTGTCCTATCTTTTGTTACAGAATGCCGACCAGGCCAGTCCTATTGTAAAAAGGGCATGGCTTGCCTGCAAGAGGCGCAAGGTCTAGCTAGCCTGCAGGGGGAGAGAAGTAAGTAGTACTTTTGGCTGGGGATTATGGATCTATAGTATCATATCAGTGAGCCTGGTCATGTTTATCACTAGATAGCTCTTAGCAATCGAGGCAGGCAACCAGCGCAGTGCGTTGCGTGCCACTGAAAAGCATGCTACACTGCGAACGAGCCAGATCCAGGAGCGAAGGAGACGGCCTGGTGAAAGTGAGGAGCAACAGTGATTAGGTGTAGCAACTGTGGAGAGCCAGTCGCTGCCGGCATGGCGACATGCCGACGCTGTGGCTTGCCGTTATCTGGCGGAGTTGGAAGTGCTGCAAGCGCTGCTGATGCGCAGAAAGGAGTACCTCAGCGGTCAGAACTGCCCGCATGGCTGCAATCATTGCGGGCAGGCGAGCGCCTGCCAACGGGCACTACCGGCCCTA
The DNA here is from genome assembly GCF_019683755.1 of Thermogemmatispora sp. Taxonomy (GTDB): domain Bacteria; phylum Chloroflexota; class Ktedonobacteria; order Ktedonobacterales; family Ktedonobacteraceae; genus Thermogemmatispora. Next base: position 6,471 of record NZ_JADGHT010000022.1, read on the forward strand.
TTCCGCTCTCTGCCGCTGATCTGATCGACGAAGATAGTCTTCCAAGCTGGATGCGTGCGGAGCAAAAGGAAGATACTGCTGAATATCAGTTTCCTGCCAATTCCCAGTTTAGTGGACCAGCAGGCTACGCGGCGGCCTCGCCAGCGCGAGGGATTGCCGCACGCTCTCTCATCGATGAGCAGGCTTTGCCTTCCTGGATGCGTGAGGGGCAGGAGCAGGAGAGTGGTCCGAAGAAGGATATTCCCGCCTCTAGCTTGATCGAGCCAGATGCTCTGCCAGAATGGATGAGGTCGCTGAAACCATCAACGGAAGAGAGTGCCGCGCCGGATTCTTCGGCACCTGTTTCCCAGGAATGGGCCAGGGGAGCAGGCAGAGAGCCAGGCATGACCCCCATGCCTGGTCAGCCGCTGCAGGCACATGAGCTGATCGATCCGCAACAGTTACCTGATTGGCTCCGGGGCCAAAGCTCGGGCATCGAGGCGGCCAAGCTGGGTCCTGCTCCTGGAACTGGTGGCGCCGCGCGGTTAGAGGCCTCTTCGCTTATCGACATGAATGCTCTGCCCACCTGGCTGCGCGAGGGCCAGCTAGAGAGTGCCAGCTCAGCAGCGGGATCAGTACCATCAGGGACACAAGGGAGTCCGGCTTCTTCTTCTCCTCCTGCGCCGACTATGCCCGTTGGCAGCCTGACAGCAGCCTCGCTCATTGATATGAATGCTTTACCCGAATGGCTACGCTCCTCGATGGATACACCTGCTCCGGCTGGCTCCACTGGCCAGGGCTCGCTTCCCCAGGAGCCGGGGCGAGCGCTGCCCGATCCGATGCAACCGCGTGTAGAAAATATGCGTGTGCCCAGCCGGCCACGCACGGAGCTAGGCGTCAGCGAGCAGAGTGAGGCGGCAGCGAATGTCTTTGCTTCTCTCCTGGGAGTGGCCTCGGCCACGCCTTCGTTACCGACTCAGGGAAGCGATCCACGCTATGGGCAGACGATGCCGACTTCGCCTCCGCCGACCCCTGCCGCCGGTGGGGCGCCATCTTCTGCGCCCGCAGGCCCTGCTGGTTATCCCACTGGTGCTTATGCTGGCCCGAGTGCTGGCGCAAACCCTATATCTGCGGCTCCCGGATACGCGGCACCGCCTCCATCTGTGCCGCCCGCGTCCGCTTCAGGACCAGGCGTCGAGGCTCAAGCTCAGTCCCGGACGCAGGCCCGGCCTGCTAAGCGCAGTTTCCTTGATGTGATTCGTAGCTGGTTCCCGCATTAGGTGAGAGAAGAGGGGTGTTCAGGAGATGCAGACGCAGTTGAATCAGCAGGAGGGTCAGGCGGCAGCTCACAGAAAAGAGGCCGCTGCCGCAAATTCTATTTTGGTTGCTGACTGCGGCAGCGTGCTGACAAAGGTTTCATTGCTGGGCTTGGTCGAAGGGCAGTATCGCTTGATGGCGCGTGGTGAGGCACCAACGACGCTGGCAGCTCCTCAGGAGGATATTACCCGGGGCATTGTGCAGGCCATCAATGAAATCGAGCTGGTCACTGGGCGGCAAATTATTGTCGATGGTCACTTACTCGTGCCGGAGCAGCTCGATGGCAATGGGGTGGATGTCTTTGTGACCACGATTAGCGCCGGTGGCCCGCTGCGCCTGGTGGTCTTGGGGGCAGCTAGCCCCACGCTGACAGACTTGGTGAGACAGGCGGTCTCCGGCCTCTACGCGGAGTTGCATGCCTTGCCCTCGCCGACGTTTAGCGCGAGCATGGCCGCTGGCCAACTGTCGCAGCCAGGGTCAACACCGCTGCCAGGTGTCGGCCCTGCTCCCTGGACCCCTGAGCGCCTGGCCCTGGAGTGGCGCCGCCAAATCGATCGCTTGCGCGAGTTGCAGCCCCATGCTGCCATCATTGTCGGTATGGCCGACGGGCCAACAGGAGCAACTCCCATCCAGGAGGCGTGCCAGTTGCTGCTGAATGCCGCGCACGAGCAGCGTGAGAAGACGCGCACTTTCCCCCTGCCAGTGCTCTATGCCGCTGCTCCTCAGTATGTCGAGGCGTCGCGGCGTCTGATCAATGGTGCTGGCGAGGTGATGCGTCTTGATCCTTTGGTCTCTACCGCCAATCTCGGCCCGATCAGTATGGCTGCCAGTTCGCTCTACGAGCGCACGATTCTACGTCGCCTGCCCGGTAGTGACACCCTCTGGTCTTGGTCTGCAGCAGCTCCTGTAGCGACAGCAACCTCGCTTAGCAGTCTAGTGCGCTTTCTGGCTCACCACTATACAATGAACGTGATGGCTGTCGATGCTGGTGGCGCCAATACAACCTTATTGCTGGCTGGCGAGCGTGGGGAGTTCATCCCTCTGGTGAATGCGGGCATTGGGGTGGGCTCCGGTTTGGGCGAGCTATTGAAGCGCGTCGGTTCTCAGAATATCAGCCGCTGGTTGCCCTTTGATGTCTCCGATGAAGAGTTACGCCAGTTTGTGCTGAATACGATGTTGCATCCTCATGTGGTTCCTAGCAACCAGCGAGAGCTGCACATTAGCCAGGCGTTCGCGCGCGAAGCGATTCTATTAACTGCCGAGGCGCTGAGGACAGGAGCGCTGAGCAACTTCTCACCTGACTTGATCTTGGCTACCGGCAGTGTGCTGGCGCACGCTCCTCGACCTGCTCAGGCGGCCTTGATCCTACTCGACGCTTTGCAGCCGCGCGGTGTGACCTCCCTGGTGCTCGATCGTACCTTGCTGTTCCAGCAGTTGGGGGCCATTGCAACGGTCAACCCGGTGGCTGCCGTGCAGGTCAATGAGAATGATGCTGTGACTCATCGCCTCGGGACTTGCGTGATTCCCTATGGAGCATTGCCACCCGATCAGATTGCGCTGCGTGTCGTTGTGGAGTATAGTAATGGACGGCAAGTCCAGGTCGAAGTCATGAGCGGCTCGATAGAGGTGATCCCTCTGCGCTTGAACGAGCAGGCCCTGCTGACACTCTATCCCGCTTCAACGGTCGATGTGGGGCTGGGCCCGGGTGAACGGGCCCGCGCCGCTGAGGAGATCGATGGCGGCCTGGTAGGCTTGATTATCGATGCCCGCGGTCGCCCGTTAATGCTGCCAGCAGATAAGGCTGAACGCCAGGCCCGTCTGTTGCAGTGGTCCCAGGCCATCGGGGCCTGAACCTCGATATCCAACCTGATACTGGCTGCTGCTGGTTGCGGAAGCAGCGCAGCGCCTCACTCCTATCAAGTGATTGCAGGGCGGGTCGGTGCAGAGCGGGGAAGATGGCTATCCTGCTCTCCCTCTAGGGCTTGGACTCAATTATGGCCTGTGCGCTATGGCTCAAAGCGCTACAAGCTGCTCTGTTGCTCATGTTGATGGCATATTGCTTATGATCTGGCGCATGCGTGGGAGGCACTCGCTACGATGGCCTATCCCCTGGGGTGGTCTGTGCGCTTACAGGTTGTGGTGCGCCGGGAGCGCTGGCCCGGTGGCTCGCGTGCAGGAGCGGTGGCCCTGGTCTATCCTGGTCAAATGGTTGAGCCGGATCAGCCAGTGATCCGACTGAAGCATGAGGAGCGCCACGAGGAACTCAGTGATCTCCCCCGTCTCTCGCTGCCGGCTGTGACGCGAAAGCTACCGGCAATCCAGCCGGCTGGTGCTGCGCATCACCTAAACGATACGGGAACGATGCTGGCTGTGCCCACACTGGGTGAGGAGACAGTACCGGCTGGCCTGCGGGGACGTGTTGTCGATGTGACGGCACGCGGGGGAGTTGTGATCGAAAGCCAGGTGGTGGCTGTGCAGGGGGTCCTGGGCGCCGGTCCCCAGGTGGCGGGCATCTTGACGCTCTGGCAGGCCCTTGGTAAGGGTAACTCATGTTCGCGACAGCCTATTCCTCCCGGCGCTATCCTGGTGGTACCTGGCCCGCTTAGCTTCCTTCTGTTGCGTCATGCCCTCAATTCTGGAGTAGTTGGCATTATCGCTAGCAGTATCTTTCTGCGTGATCTTGAAGGCTTCCTACATGCCGATCTGCTGGAGCTGGTGAATAGTCCAAACGCTGAAGCCCTGCAGTCTCGCTTGCCACCTTTGACGATCATGCTGACAGAAGGCTTAGGAAGCTTGGCGATGCCTGCACGCCTACTGCAACTGTTGAGCTGCTATCAAGGGCGCGTGGTCCTCCTGTCTGGTTGGACCTCAGTGCGACAGCGTGTGCTGCCCGAGCTGCTGATCTCGCTGACCGCTGCTGAGGCTGAGGCCCTGCCTGCTCAGGAACCAGAACTGACACTGGTCCCTGGGGCGCGCGTGCGTATTTGCTGCGGCGACTACCGTGGTAGGACTGGCGAGATCCTCTCTCTCTTTCTTCATCGCCAGCGTCTTCCGTCGGGCGTGTATGCTCATGCGGCTCGCATCTTGCTGGAAGAAGGCGAAGTGATTGTCGCAGCCCTTTCCTGCCTCGATCGCATTGGCTAGCTTTTCCCCTGCAGCGAAGGGACCCTCTTCTCTCTCTCACAGCTCTTGTTCTCTCTTCTCCTTGAACAAAAAAAGAAAAGCTGAGGTGCTGTTTTGACTACCGGTGACTGGGACGCAGCTCTCTATGATGCCAAACATGCTTTCGTCTTTGCGTATGGCAGCAGCTTGGTGGAGCTGCTGGCGCCACGTTCAGGCGAACTGATTCTTGATGTGGGCTGTGGGACGGGCCATCTGACAGCCACAATTGCGCACTGCGGGGCGCAGGTGGTGGGTCTCGATCTCTCTCCAGCGATGATCGAGGCCGCCCGCCAGCATTATCCGACCCTCGAATGGCACGTAGGCGATATTCGCACGTTCTCCTATCCGCAGCCCTTTGACGCTGTTTTCTCGAATGCCGCTCTTCACTGGATACCTGATGCAGAGGGGGTGGCCAAGGCCCTGGCCCGTTTGCTCAAGCCCGGTGGACGCCTGGCGCTGGAGATGGGCGGGCGCGGTAATGTCGCAACGTTGCAGGCGGCAGTAGAGGCGGTACTACAGGAGCACCTGGCGATAACGCCGACCAATCCTTGGTACTTCCCTGCGCTGGGCGAGTATGCGGCCCTGCTGGAGACCCACGGCTTCGAGGTACAGGCCGCCTGGCTCTTCGAACGACCAACGGCCCTCGAGGAGGGAGAACGAGGGCTGCGCCTCTGGCTGGAGATGTTCGGGTCCCCATTGCTAGGGGCCGTGCCTACGGAGCGACGAGAGGAGATTTTAACCGCTATCGAGGAGAAACTTCGCCCAGTGCTCTTCAAAGAAGGACGCTGGGAGCTGGACTATCGCCGCTTGCGTGTGTTGGCTCGCCGCCTCTGAGGAGGCTCTTTCTGTATCAGAGTTATCCACACTGGTGGAGAGTTATCCACATATGTCACCACAAGATGTGGATAACTCTCCCGATTCTAGCACAAGATGTGGATAACTCTGGCTACTGCTGAGGTAGTAGTAAAGAACGACCGGTCATCTCGCGTGGTTGGGGCAGCCCCATGATCTGCAGAATAGTCGGGGCGATATCGGCCAGGATGCCATCGTTGCGTAGCTTGGCATCGGCAAGCTGGGGGACGACGAGATAGAGCGGAACCGGGTTGGTGGTATGGGCCGTCATGGGCTTACCGCTGTCATAATAGATCATCTGCTCGGCGTTGCCATGATCAGCAGTGATCAGCAAGCCGCCACCGACAGCTAGGGTGGCTTCTACCACTCGCCCTACGCCGGCATCGACAGCCTCGACTGCCTTGATGGCAGCCTCAAGGACACCGGTATGGCCAACCATGTCGGCATTGGCGTAGTTCATGATCACAAGGTCGTATTGGCCACTGCGAATGCGCTCGATAGCTGTCTCGGTGACGCCTGGTGCGCTCATCTCGGGCTGTAGATCGTAGGTGGGAACCTTCGGTGAAGGGACAAGCAGACGGTCCTCACCGGGAAAGGGTGTCTCACGACGCCCATTGATGAAGTAGGTCACATGGGCGTACTTTTCAGTTTCGGCGGTGTGAAACTGACGCAAGCCGTGCTCAGAAATGACGCGTGCTAGGGGCATCTCGACCTCATCGGCGCGGAAAGCCACTTCGGCTGGCAGGCCCGCCTCGTACTCGGTCATCATGACAAAGACCAGGTCACGCAGGCGTGGCCCGCGCTCAAATTTGCCAGCAGCCTGCGGCGGTAGCTCTTCCAACACAAAGGCTTTGGTCAGCTGACGAGCACGGTCGGGGCGAAAGTTATAGTGGATGAGGGCATCACCTTCCTTGACGAGAGCTAGCGGGTGCTCCTCTTCCATGATCACCGTGGGGACAATAAATTCGTCGGTCACGTCGCGCTCATAGGACTGCTGGATGGCAGCGACCGCCGATGAGGCCCGCTCGCCTTCGCCGCGCGTCATGGCAAAGTAGGTTTTGGCGGTGCGCTCCCAGCGATTATCTCGGTCCATGGCATAGTAGCGCCCGCTGACCGTCGCCACACGCGCCGGATGATCGCCACCGATCTCGCACGCACGCGCCTCCAGGCGCTTCATAAATTCGACGCCGGCAGTGGGCGAGGTGTCGCGCCCATCGGTAAAGGCGTGGATATAGACCTGCTCGATCTCATGCTGACGGGCCAGGCGCAGCAGAGCCTCCAGATGGTCTTCATGAGCGTGCACGCCGCCATTACCAAGTAAGCCGCAGATGTGCAGCCGTGAGTGATTACGCCTGACATGCTCAATAGCCTTCAGAAGGGCAGGATTCTGGTAGAAGCTGCCATCCTGGATCGATTCACTGATGCGGGTAAAATCTTGTAGGACGCGCTTGCCTGCTCCGATGTTCTGATGACCAACTTCGGAGTTGCCCATCTGGCCCGGAGGCAGACCAACGGCCTCGCCAGAGGTTTTGACGAGAGTATGGGGCCAGCGGCGCTCTAGCTCGTCTATGTGTGGTGTGCGCGCCAGCGCAATGGCGTTGCCTTCCTTGCGCGGGTTGAAGCCCCAACCATCCATCACGATCAGCACGAACGGGCGTGGTCGCCCAGTAGAAGCCTTACTCATCGTTCCTCGTTCTGCTCTCCAGTCAAAAAGTTAAGGCGTGTGTCCTATTGTATCATGGCTGCCGCTGACCTTCAGCAGGCGGCAGCCAAAAAGCCGCAAGCTCGTCGACATTGCCCATCTCAAACAAGCAGAGCGGCAGACAGCAACCAGGATGGTATTCTGCACAGCAAGAGGAGAGAGGGGAGACAGACAAACTAGCTCGCTGACCTCCAAAGCTGAGGCGCCTGCCCTGTGAGGCCGTGAGGGGGAAGCCCTGCCCGGTCGGGCGGGTAAAGCTGGCTATCGCCTGTGACCTGGGGCCATGATATAATAAATCCGTTGCACTTGCTGTGACCTGTCCTTGGATCAGACAGAGAGGCAGATCGCTTCCAGCAATTCCCCCGCCAATCTTGCTCAAAGCTCGAAGAAGGAGTAGGCCAATCGTAGCGAACCAGCAAAGGAACGACTCTATTAGGGAAGGGAAGCGAATATATACACATTCGATGCGAGATATCATTCTAACACTGGCCCGGACATTTCGCGCACACAACAAACAATTGTATATGGTGGGGGGGACGGTGCGTGATGTGCTGCTGGGACGCGGTGAACCAAGCGATGCTGACCTGGCAACGGATGCGCGCCCGGACGAGATTAAGCGCCTGGTGGCGCCGACGAAGCCGACGGCCATTGTGTTGGTAGGGGAGCGCTTTGGCACGGTGCGTCTCCACTATGGTGAGCATATCATTGAAATCACGACCTTCCGTGATGAGCGCTATAATCCCGAGTCGCGCAAGCCGGAGGTCTGCTTCGGTACCGTTCTAGAGGAGGACCTGCGCCGCCGCGATTTTACGATCAATGCAATGGCCTATGACCCTCTAACAGGCCAGCTCTATGATCCGTTCGGCGGGCGCCTTGATCTAGAGCGACGCGTCTTGCGCGCCGTCGGCAATGAGCCTGATAAGCGCTTCGATGAGGACCCGCTGCGCCTCTTGCGCGCCGTTCGTCTGGCGGCCCAACTCAACTTTACGATTGAGGAAGAGACTCGTCAGGCTATCGTTCGTCAGGCGAGTAAGCTGCAAAAGATTAGTCGCGAGCGTATTCGCGATGAGATGCATAAGTTGCTCCTCTCGCCTCATCCGGCACGTGGCTTGGAGCTGTTGGTCGAGCTAGGGCTGATGCAGTGGATCATTCCCGAGGTGCTGGAACTGCGAGGAGTGAGTCAACAGCAGAGTCAGCGGAGCGTTCCCTCAAAGGATGTCTATGCTCATGTGCTGCGCGTAGTGGAACGTACCTCGCCACGTCCAGTAGCGCGTTGGAGCGGGCTGCTTCATGATATTGCTAAGCCACGCACTCGCACCGTCGAAGATGGCAAGGTGCATTTCTTCGGCCATGAGGAGGTCGGGGCGGTGATGGCCCGCGAGATTTTGCGTCGCCTCCACTTTGATCGCGATTTCTGTGAGCGCGTCGCCCGGGTGGTCCGGTTGCATATGCGTGCCAATGCCTATACCTCGGATTGGACCGATGGAGCGGTGCGGCGCCTGATGCTGGAGGCCAATGACGATCTGGAGGATTTGCTGGATCTGTCTCGCGCTGATATCACCAGCTATCGCGCCGATAAGGTGTCACGCGCTGCTGCTCGTGTCGTGGAGCTAGCCGAACGCTGCCGCCGCTTAAAGGAGGAGGCCGAGCGCGTGCCGCTAAAAAGCCCGCTTGATGGCCATGAGCTGATGGCCATGTTCGGACGCGGTCCCGGCCCCTGGCTGCGACCGCTGAAAGAGTACCTGCTCAGCCTGGTCATCGATGGGGTCCTGGCCCCCGATGATAAAGAGCGCGCTGCTCAGTTCGCCCGAGAGTTCGTGGCTCAACAAGAGCGGCAAGGCACGGCACAGCAGCAGCAGCAACAGCAACAACAACCCCAACAGTTCCAATTGCACCAGCAAGAGTTGCAGCAACAGCAGGAAGAGCAAGGTGAGGGTTTGAGCCATGCCAAAGAATAAGCCAGGAGAGCAAGCGCAGTCGCAATCACAGACTGCTGCCTCGACTTCTTTCCCCGCGGCGTCGGCTTCTCAAAAGCTGAAGGCTGGCGAGCAATCTGCGGAGACGCGTAAGGGACGGCAAGAGCAGAAACCTCGCATCGGAGGCCCTGCAGTGCCGGGGGCCAAGTCGACCCTCCCGCGGACGGTGACAACCACTGATCCGCAGCAGCAGCAGTTCGAGAACCTGAATCGCGAGATGCGCCGCCGTCTGCGCCAGATGAAGGCCGGCCCCTATAGCGAGGCTCCCTCGCCCGCCGATAAATATCGCAAGAGGCTGGAAAAGCAGAAGAGAAAGAGGGAGCAGCAGAGGAAGGCAGTTGAGAAAATAGCCGAGACCGCTCCGCGTCAGATTCATCTAGGACGGCGCGTGATCTATTCTGTGCTCGTTATTGTGGCGATCCTGGTGGTGGTGATTGTACTAGCCGTCCTCCATCATCTCGGCGTCTTCTAACGCGTGCTAGTCCTGCCTGGCCCATGCTTATTTTCGCCGCCTATGATTGATCACCTTCCTCTTCTCGCCGCCGACGCTGAGTGTTATCGCCTGCGACACTCTAGAGCAGCTTGCGGTGAAGAATAGAGATCAGGGTGTCGGTCAGGGTAAGGATTTCCTCGAAGTGGCGTGCCTGCTCTTCTAGAGGAAAGCCGCGGCTGCGCCACTGAGGGAGCAGATATTGCTCAAAGGCAGCAATCTCGCTACGTACCAGTTGGCGCAGATGGAAGCGCATGAGTGTGACCAATGCCAGCGGCAGCCCTAGCTCCGTTAAACGGCGGTACAATTCAATCAGCAGCAGATCGTCGCCTGTGAAGCTGAGTTCCTCCCCGTCCTTCATGGGGAAAAGCAGCTCGAGCTGCAATAATTCCTCGAGGAATCCTGGCGAGATGCCTGTTTGCTCAAGGAGCTGCTCGCGGCTAAAGTGTATCTCCTGACCGCTGCTCGCCAGGGGACGGAGCACTCGCTGCTTAAGAGCAAGATTCATCTGAATCTCGCCATGCTGGGCGCGGATCTCCAGGAGCTGTCTGATCAGGTCAAGCGGCAGGTTATGTTGCTCTTTTAGCTCTTTGATCAGGGTAAGGACGCGCACGTGTTCCCCACTGTAGTAGGCAACGCGGCCTCGCTTATGAGGCGGTGGAAGTAGGCCCTGTGTATTGTAAAAGCGGATAGTGCGGCTGGGAATACCTGTCACCTGTGACAGTTCGTCTATGCTCAGCTCACGCTCGCTATGTTCTTGCTGCAAGGACTATGGACCTCGGCACCGATGAGATGATGGCTGCTTACATATAACGTAACGTGCCGTCGGCCTGCTTTCGAGACTTGTTCACTGGAGGCTGAATCAGCCAGGCGTGAGTGAACAGGATGAGAGGTCGCCAGCGGCGACCAGTCCTGCGCTCGTGTAGTCCTAGTCCTAGCCAGATCGGCTGGTTTGTGGGCCAGCGAGCGAAGATATGGTCGCCGTGGCTATGCTATCTGCGCTCAGCGCTCTTGTGTCAACGCTCAGGCTGAGGAGTTGCTGCCTCCGGCGCTATCGCTGGCTGGCCGCATGCCCTCGGGCGCGCCCACGACCTCGGCTAGGATTTCCTCGTCAGAGACATCGCGTCGTATGGTTGCTTGGCCAATGACGTAGATGACGGCACCGGCCACAAGTGAGATAGCGGCGAAGCCGATGAGCGAGAGGTCCCAGGCCTGCGTACTGATCAGGGTCGTCCAGGGCGAGATAAAGATGACGACCACGCCGAAGGCGCTGGCGATGCAGCCGATGACCGCGCAGAGGTAAAAGACCCAGTCCGGGGCCAGTTGGACACGTCGAAAGCTCTCGCGATACTTATAGCGGATATAGATCACATCGATGAAGAGGAAGACCATCGAGATGCACCAGATGATGGTGACCGCCGCCTGCAGAACATCGTAAACCACTGTGGAGAGGTCCGAGGGCTTAAGGACCTGGATCACGAGCGGGGCAATGATGAAGGTGATGGCCGTCAACAGTCCTGAAATGATGCTCTGGACCAGCACCGCTACCCAGGGCACGCGATTGCGGTTGACCTTGCTCATGAAGGTGGGCAGGCGGCGGTCGAGGCCGGAGACGAAGAGCAGGCGCCCGAAGGAGTAATTGTAGACGACAGTGTTGAAGAGGAAGAAGCCGATGAAAATCAGGTTGACAATGGTGGCCAGCACGTTGCCCGCCGGGCCGAAGCCATACTTGACCACCGCCGCTACGACAGAGGGGTTACCCTGGTTCTGGATGCTAGGAGGCACGGCCATCATGACGCCGAATGTCCCGAGCAGATAGGCCACCATGACGACAACTGAACCCCAGAGCAGATAGCGCGTGATGGCGCGTGTGTTCTGGATCTCTACTCCCATGTTGAGAGGGACTTCGATGCCGAGCAGGGCCAGTATCACCAGGCCATAGAAGGTGTAATTTGTGCTGTTGAGCTGCCAGCGGGCGGGGGAAAAGTCCGCTTGAGCCGGGTGCCCGCTCAAGAGCCAGGTCAGGCCGGCCAGGCCGACCAGCAGGATGGCGCCACCGTAGGCCACAAAGATGATGTTGACCAGGTTCTGCGTCACGCGGAAGCGCAGGACTGAGAGCATGCATGAGAGGGCGATCACTAAGAGGATTACCAGGCCTTGCTGCCAGGGATCAGCCAGCAGATTAAGACCGTATTGGCTGCCGAGCTGCTGGATGAGGGAGACAACAGCGTCGCCTGTGGCGATCATTACGAGAACGCCAGGCCACCAGGCGCAGAAGCCCGCGAAGAAGCCCATGAAGGCCCCAAAGGCGCGTGTGGTCCAGACATAGATCGAGCCTTCGCCTGGAAACATCAGGCCAAGCTGGCCGGTGACGATGGCGCCAGGAATGAGAAAGGTCAGAAAGCCCAGTAGCCAGTAAATAAAGGCCGCTGCCCCGGCTCCGGTCACAACGCTGGAGTTGCTGATGAAGAGAACGATGGCGACGAAAATTGCCACCATGTCAAAAGAGTTGAGGACCTTCGGGAGAATGCCACCGGCGATACGCTCGGAGCGCAAGACTGTTCCGGTGTTCTCTGCAGCTGTCTCCATATGTGCTTGCCTCCCGGCTGGGAAACTGGTCACTCTGCTTCCTTGTTTCCTTGCTTGCTTTGTGAGCGCAAACAGCGCCTGCTCACTCAGTGTTAGCGGTTGATCTCTTTCCTTAGTTCGCCAGGAGAGGAAGGGTCTGGCTGAGTGAGCGCAGCAAGCTGGAAAAGCCTGAAGCCTTGAGCGACCCTCACGACGGTTGATCCTCACGCAGAGGGGCGGTCCAATCGAGAGCACCTGGTCCGGCTTGAGTTGCCTGAGAAAGAAGGACTTGGGCGCAGCTGAGAGGTGGGTGAGCAAGACATTGAGGAGATAGGCGCTTGCTCATCCTCCGGGACGAGGCACCCTCGCTGGTCTACGAGATAGATCAGACTGAGCGCCATAGAGCTGTGTGGTGCTATAGCTCAAGCTAAAGGAGCGAAAAAAACATCCCCCCTTTCAGAGCTGTGTGCCGCGGCAGGCAACTCTTGCCCACATCTGAGCCACTGCCGCGAGAGGCCTGTCTCGGGTAAGGTCGTGGCCGGCACAGACAGAACGTCCTGGACTCTCTTCTCTAGAGTATAGCCAATAGTGGGCCGTTGCGCCAGGGTCAGCTTTTCTTTGCTGAAGCGGTGGGTGAAGGAGATGGAGTAGTCTGCTGGCTGCTCCCATTCAGCTTGGCTTTCTCTTCGGCGATCTTGCGCTGGACGCCGCGCAGATAGGCTTGAGCGCCGTCTAGATCGGCATCGGTGATGGCCTGGATCTGCTTGGGCATCTGCTTCACCTGGGTTGACCAGTTCTCCAGCACGGTCTGCAGGGCGGCCAGTACCTGGTTATCTTGGCCGATATTCGCCAGCCACTGACGCGCTTGCTTGAAGGCGCGCAGCGTCACATTCAGGAAGTCGCCCGTGACGTTGGCGGCCAGGGTCAGCAGTGGGTTGACAAAGACGTTGTAGGCTGTGCGCAGCAGACGGGCCGCCGCGATGGCGGCATCAAGCGAAACCCCTTCCATATTCTCCAGCGAGGCGATGATCTCCTTGCGTACAGAATCTGCCCCGGCCTGGAAGCCGCGATTAAAGGCGTCGGCGACCTGGTGCTCGATATTGCTGGCGGTATTGCTGAGCGCCTGGGGGACTTTGGGGGCCAGTTGGGAAGCGGCGACCACAGCCCCACCGGTGGCGGCGACGCCCAGGCCTACCAACATACGGCGTCGCGTTAGCAGGCGCTTTTTGCGCCGCGGCTTCTCCTCTTCGTATTCGAAGTATTCCTCTTCTGCGGGAGGGAGGAAGTCCGGCTCTGGCTCGGCCAGGCGGCGCGTTGTCGGCTGTCTGGTCGCGCGTCGCCTGACCGGCAGGAGGGGCTCGCTGGAGCTGGCGCCGAAGGTCTCCTCTTCAACAAGCTCGTCCTCGTAGTGGCCTGTCAGTGCAGCCTCCTGATCAAAGTAGCCCACCTCATCCTCACCGGCGACTGCAGGCTCTGAAGAGCCACTCTCATACAAGACCGGTTCCTCTGGGGCAAGCGGCATCATCTCTGCGCTCCAGCCCTCGGCTTCCAGTTCCGCCGACAGTGGGCGACGCGAGGGCAGACGGGACGAGCGTGGCGCTGTCGTGACGTACGGCTCGCGACTTTGACTATAGAGCGTATGGCTCCGGCTCCGCGCCGAGGGCATCAGCTCCTCCTCTGTCTCGGGGGAGACGGTTAAGACCCCTTCGCTGTGGAGGCTCATTTCCTCCCGTTTGCTCGCCAGGATGCTCTGACGCATGAGCTGGCGCGTCCGGCGCAGATCAGGACGCCGTGTCAGCAGCGAGCCAGAGGGGCTGCGGCTGCCACTGGTGGGCCAGCGCGTCTGCTCTGTCTGCCCGCGATAGCTCTGCGATCTCTGCTCTTCGTAATCCTCCTGGCTGTACTGGCGGCCCGGGCTTCTGCGATATAGCCTTCTCTCCATACGCTCGTTTGTCATGCATTCCTCCCAACACTGATCAGGCTGTTTGGTCGGTGGCGTGGTCACCTTGCCAGTATCGGTGGCCTGAGTAAACGCTGAACACTGTGCGCTTTATACTCATTTTACCTCATTGGAAAGCGCCCCGTCTACCGCAGCGCGCCATTCTACAGAGAAAAAACGCTCGCCTGGCAACTTTATGATCCTTGCTCGCTCTGGCGACGATAGTGGACCGTTCTCTCTGGCCCTTATTATAGCTCAGGTCAAGATGGGTGTCAAACATTTGTTCTAATTTCGCACTCACTTCCGCTGCTGCTGGAGCGGCGGACGGAGGCTACGGCGGTGGTCGTGGCGGCGACGTAAGAGCAGCAGCGTACCCACAGTGAGGAGCAGGCTCCCAGTAAGGGCAAAGGCGCTGCTCAGGCGGCGTCTAGCCGTCGGTATGGGTGGAGCGAAGAGAGCAGCCCGCTCGGGATAGGGTCCCAGGCGAGCATTGGCCGGAAGGCGCAGGGCCAATTGCAGAACTTCGGCCAGATGCAAGGCGCGGCGCGGCGTAGTCTGGGCGATTTGCTCGCGGCAGCTAAAGCCGTCGGCGATGATCAGGGTTTCTGGACGGGCGGCGCGCACCGTGGGCAAGAGGACGCGCTCACCGACCTGCAAGGAGATGGCGTAGTGTTGAGCTTCAAAGCCGAAGGCGCCCGCCATGCCACAGCAGCCAGCGTCTGGTATCTCGACCTGCAGGCCCAGTTTGCTGAGCAAGCGACGCTCGGCGGCCACATCCATCAAGGCACGCTGATGGCAGTGTGGCTGCAGCAGTGCCTGACCCTCCAGGCGTGGCCAGCGGTAGTCTCCGGCGTAGCGTTCGAGAAACTCGCTTAGCAGGAGGACGCGCTCTTTGAGCTGCTGCGCTTCGCGATCTTCAGGAAAGAGATTGGGTAGTTCGTCGCGGAAGACGGAGACGCAGCCGGGTTCCAGTCCGACAATGGGGATATCCTGCTCCAGATAGGGCCGCAGCGCAGTAAGGATCTGACGCAGGTGCTGTTTCGCGGTGGTGAGCATACCGTAGTCGTAGAGGGGTCGCCCGCAGCAAAGAGCGACTGGCGGTAGTTCGACCTGGAAGCCAAGAGCTTCCAGGACTTCGACGGCTGCGCGCGCTGTTTCGGGGTGAAAGTAGTTATTGAAGGTGTCTGGCCACAGGAGGACCCGCATACCACAGCTCTGTTCTGTTGGGCGTGTCTGTGTCGACCGCTCCCGGAACCAGGCGCGGAAGCTCAGCGGGGCCAGGCGCGGCAGGCGTCTCTCAGGGGCAATGCCGCTGGTGCGCTTCAGCAGGTGGCTCAAGAGAGGGGTCTGTGTCAGTAGGTTGATCAGCTCGGGCGCGCGTGCCCCCAGGGCGGCCCAGCGATGGATGAGGCCGAAGAGGTAGGCGCTGAGCGGTCGCAAACGACCGGCGTAGTAATGGGCCAGGAATTCGGCCTTGTAGGTGGCTATGTCGACATTGACAGGGCATTCGCTTTTGCAGCCTTTGCAGGCTAGGCAGAGATCGAGCGCCTGGCGCACTTCTTCGGAGCGCCAGCCCCCGCGCAGGGGATGGCCATAGAGCATCTCGAAGAGCAGCCGCGCTCGTCCGCGGGTCGAGTGGGCTTCTTCGCGGGTAACCATGTAGCTCGGGCACATGAGGCCGCCATCGGTGCGGCGACATTTGCCGACCCCTACGCAGCGCATGACTGCATGGGCGAAGTTGCCATGATCGGCGGGATACTGAAAATGGGTGGCAGTAGGGCGGGGGAGGGGAAGCGCATGGCGCAGATCCGCGTCGAGTCGGTAGGGATTGACAACCTTGCCGGGGTTCATGCGTCCGGCGGGGTCCCAAATGGCCTTGAACTCGCGAAAAGCTTCCAGCAGTTCTGGCCCGAACATTTTAGGCAGCAATTCGGCTCGCGCCTGGCCATCGCCATGCTCGCCCGAGAGCGAGCCACCATAGTGTACGACGAGATCGGCGGCCTCTTCCATGAAGGCGCGAAACTGGCGAATGCCCTCCTGGCTTTCCAGATCGAAGCTGGCGCGCATGTGAACGCAGCCTTCACCACAGTGTCCGTAAAAGTTGGCCTGGTAGCCGTAGCGGTCGAGCAGTGCACGCAGCTCACGCAGGTAGGCACCGAGACGACTGGGATGAACGGCGGAATCCTCCCACCCTTCCCATTTGAGAGGCTGGCCTGGAACAAAAGTGGAGGCTCCAAGAGCCGATTCGCGCACTTCCCATAAGGCCCGTGCTTCGTCCTCGCTGCTGCAGAGGCGCATTTGAGGGGGAGGGCTTCCACGGCGATGCTGCAGGTGGGCCATCAAGGCCCGTGCTTGGTCTTCGGCCTCGGCGTGGCTCTGGCCGCCAAATTCGAGCAGCAGCCAGCCACCCCCTGGGGGCAGCAGGCGCAGGTGATCAAGGTTGAGTCCTTTACGCCGACTATCGGCAACCAGCCCCTCATCAAGGCCTTCAAGGGCCATGGGTCGAAATTCGAGCAACTCCGGAACCTCATCACAGGCGCGGAAGAAGTCTGGATATCCCAGGACAAGCAAGACGCGTGCTGGTGGACTGGGTATGAGGCGAACGGTGGCTTCCAGAACGATGACGCAGGTACTTTCGCTGCCTACGAGGGCACGAGCGACATGAAAGCCATGCTCTGGAAGTAATTGGTCGAGATTGTAGCCCGAGACGCGGCGCGGGATGTTCGGGTAGCGCTGACGAATGAGGTCGGCGTAGCGGTCACGCAGGGTCTTGAGGCGTGCATAGATTTCACCGCGCCGTCCTCCGGCGGCGATGATGGTCGCTAGTTCTTCTTCGCTGGTAGGGCCGACGCGCAGGCGCAGGCCATCATAGGTCAGGATTTCCAGCTCTTCGATGTTGTCAACGGTTTTGCCTCCCATGAGCGAATGGGTGCCACAGGAGTTATTGCCGATCATGCCACCCAGGGTACAACGGTTGTGGGTTGAGGGGTCAGGGGCAAAGGTCAGGTGATGCTGCTCGGCGGCATGGCGTAGGTCATCCAGAACAACACCGGGTTCAACACGGGCTAGACGCCGCTCTGGGTCAAGGCTGAGGATATGCCGCATGTAGCGCGATAGATCGAGCACAACCCCCACATTACAGGTTTGACCGGCGGTACTGGTGCCACCACCGCGCGCCAGTATGGGCACATCATAGGCGCGGCAAACATCGATGGCGGCGCAGACATCCTCGGCATCTCGCGGAAGAATGACGCCTAGAGGCACCTGGCGATAGTTGGAGGCGTCGGTCGAGTACATGGCCCGGCTGCCGGCGTCAAAGCGGACGTCGCCGCGCACCTGGGCGCGCAGGGCGCTTTGCAGCTCGCTGAGTCGGCGTGAGCTAATAACTTCTTCTCGTGGCTGCTGGTGAATGTGCGTCACAGGTTTTGCTCCATCCTTCCTGGTCCTGATGGTAGCGGGCCCGGGTAGCCGTCAGGTCGGGCTGGTAGACTGCACCGCTGGCTCAACCTGGCGATCCGCAGACGCTGAAAAGACTGGGTCAAGGCCTTGTAGGCTTGGTTGATTGCTGACCAGAGCCTGACGCAACGAGGAGTGGCCAGAGACGCAGGCAGGCGGCGAAAGTCATGATGCCGTTCTGTTCAGAGCAGGCGCGCCAGCCGTTCCAGGAAGAAGGTGGTGAAGCCTTCGATATCGACGGCGGTGGCGGCCAGGACGTTGGGAGGTGGCGTCTGGCTCCGGCGGCGGAACCAGGCAATGGTTGCCCCAGCGGTTTGGCTGCCACTCAGCTCAACGTCAACGTAGACCGGTTCCCAGCGGAGCAGCTCGGGACGAAAGGCGGCTGCGAGCGCCAGCGGGTCATGGAGATGAAAGCGCTCGTAGCCGGCGCGCGGGGCGAAGTCTTCAAAATAATGGGCAAGCATCGCCTCGATAGAGCGCCCGATGAGGCTCTCTGGCCGGCACAGGGGGGTAAATTGGGCGCGGGTCAGGCCAACCTGCTGGGTGGTGTCAAGGCTGACAAGGCGCAATGGCCAGCCGGCGTGAAAGACGATATGGGCGGCCTCGGGATCAGCGTAAATATTGAACTCTGCAGCAGGGGTCACATTGCCGGGAACACGCAGAGCGCCGCCCATGATGACAACCTCGCGTACCTGCTGGGCGATCTCTGGGTCCATTCTGACGGCCAGTGCCAGGTTGGTTAGTGGCCCAATGGCGACCAGGGTAATGGTGCCTGGAGCAGCTTTGATGCGCTCGCTGATCAGTATGGGTGCCTTTGTGGCTGCACGAGCGGGTGACGCTGGTTCGGCTAGCTCGGCTCGCCCTAAGCCCGATGGACCGTGTACGTCTGCGGCGTGGATGGGCGGACGTACCAGCGGACGCTCGGCACCCGCGGCGACAGGAATGTCCTGCCGCCCTGCAAGGGCTAACAAGGCCCGCGCGTTGCGGGTGGTCTGCGTTAGTGGAACGTTACCACTGACGGTGGTGACGGCCTCTAGGCTGACTTCGGGCGAGGCCAGGGCCAGCAGAAGGGCCAAGGCGTCGTCGATACCAGGGTCGGTGTCAAGAATAAGGTGCAAGGGTTGCTCTGTTGACATGGACCTTCCTTCTCTGCTGTCTGGCTGGCTGGCTTGGCTGCTGCGCTCCGTTCTCTTCTCTGGCGCATCGGCTCGGCTGGCTGATTAAGTAAGTGAGAGGCCTGCCTGTCTCTGTCGGCTCTCGCTCTTCTCTTGTCTTTCTGTAGGTTAGGATATCCCTGGTGGCCAGTCGGGGTCAAGCTTTTCTGCTTTCTGGCCTGGAGAGTAAAGGCTCTCTACGGTGCCGCTCGTTCTGATCTGGCGGGTCAGGTATGTGGCTCGACTATAGGAGTATCACTATCATATAGTTCTATGCTAGAATATGAT
>NZ_JADGHT010000309.1 GCF_019683755.1 Thermogemmatispora sp.
CGCCTTTCTCGATCCCCGCGTCCGCCTCGAAAGGAGTGCCTGACTACTATGAGCCTGGGCAAGGATCTCAAGCACGTAGCTACTCTCGAGCCGGAAACGATCCCGTCAACGTTTCCAAAAAAGTTTCCACGCAAGGATTCGCGGCTTGCTCGCCTGGGTGAGAGCCTCCGGCTGGTCTGGCAGGTTCTGACGAGCAATCGCAAGGTAGCGATTGGCAGCAGCATTGTCGCCTTCTTCTTTCTGGTGGCCATTTTTGGGCCACTGCTGGCCCCCTATGATCCCACTGCGACCTCCAAGCTGTCGGAAACGCCGCCCTCGGCTGCCCACTGGCTAGGCACAACGGCAACGGGTCAGGATATCTTCTCGCAGCTGCTCTACGGCACGCGCAGCAGTGTCTTCTGGGGTTTCCTGACCGGCTTCCTGGTGACTCTGGTCTCAGTCGTGGTTGGCCTGGTGAGCGGTTACTTCGGCGGGATCATCGACGAGATTCTCTCGCTGGTGACCAACGTTTTTCTGGTGATCCCGGCGCTCCCGCTGGCCATTGTGGCGGTCGGCTACTTCCCCAAGGGGCCGCTGACGATTGCCCTGGTGATCATCCTCACCAACTGGTCCTTTAATGCCCGCTTACTGAGAGCACAGACGCTCTCGATGCGCAGCCGAGAGTTTGTGACGGCGGCACGGGCCAGCGGTGAGAGTGTCTGGCGTATCATTTTCTTCGAGATTTTCCCCAACGAGATTGGCATTGTGGCGGCGGCTTTTGTGAGCACAGTGATCTTTGTGCTGTTGGCCTGGACGGCACTGGAGTTTTTGGGGCTAGGCGATATTAACACCGTGAGCTGGGGAAGTATGCTCTATTGGGCACAGCAGTCCGATTCGATCTTCTCCGGCCTGTGGTGGTGGTTTGCCCCTCCGGGCTGCTGTATCGCCTTGCTTGGTGCCGCCCTGGCGCTGATTAACTTCGGTATCGATGAGATTGCTGATCCGCGACTACGCAGCGAGATCAGCGAGCATGTGCCGAAGGAACTCAAAGAGAAGGCGGTAACGTAATGCCTATGACGGACAATCAGTCTCACCACACCCCCAACACTCATAGCAATGGCAATGAAGTCCTCCTGGAGGTCCGCGACCTGAGCGTTGACTACTATGCGGTCAACGGCATCGTACACGCGGTCAAAGAGGTGAGCTTCGAGCTGCGGCGGGGCGAGATCCTGGGGCTGGCGGGCGAGAGCGGCTGCGGGAAGTCGACGCTGGCTTACGCGATCTCACGCCTCCTGCGTCCACCTGCCTATATCACTGGCGGTCAGGTGCTCTATCACCCGCGCAAGCGGGAGAAGCTTGAAAAAGCCTCCCAAATTGTCGCCGTTAGTGATCTAGGGGCCAGTCAGCCCTCCTCCAACGGAGCGGCGGCTTCCACTCCCTCGCCGGAGAGCATCGATGTGCTGCGTCTTTCTCCGGCTCAGCTTCGGGCTTTTCGCTGGAATGAGATGGCCATCGTCTTCCAGAGCGCTATGAATGCGCTCAATCCGGTGATGACCATCGGCACCCAGATCATGGATGTCTTGAAGACGCACTGTCCTGAGATGAGCGCGGCGCAGCGCAAGGAGCGCGCTGCTGAGCTTCTGAAGATGGTAGGCATCGCCCCCGATCGCCTCCGCAGCTACCCTCACGAGTTGAGCGGCGGTATGCGTCAGCGCGCGGTGATCGCCATCGCTTTGGCGCTGACTCCCGAACTGATCATTATGGATGAGCCGACGACGGCTCTCGATGTAGTGGTGCAGCGTGAGATCCTTGACCTGATTAGCTCGCTCTGCCGCGAGTTTTCAACGGCGCTGATCTTTATCACGCACGACCTGTCGCTGCTGCTGGAACTGGCCGATACGATTGCGGTCATGTACGCCGGCAAGATGGTGGAGAAGGCCAGCAGTAAGGAGTTCTACGCTCATCCGCGTCATCCCTATAGCTACGGCCTGCTGAATTCTTTCCCCAAGTTGCACGGCCCCATTCGCCGCATGGCCGGGATTCCTGGTTCTCCACCTGATTTGCGCGCTGTCCCCTCGGGTTGCGCTTTCCATCCACGCTGTCCCTTCGCTTGGGAGGCTTGTCAGCGCCTTGAACCCCAGTTGCTGCCTTCAACGGCGGAGACGCCGCGCCAACTGGCGGCTTGCCATCTCTATGATGCTCATCTACGACCAGAAGGGCCGCCGAGCAGCGCCGAGTTCGCGGCTCGCTATGAGGCTCTGGCTGAAGGGAGTGCAATCGCATGAGCGTTTCTGAGCAGCTGACTGTACAACAGACTCCAGAGAAGGTCTTACAACCGGTGTTGGAGGCGGAGCATTTGCGCAAAGATTTCCCCCTGCGCTCTATTCGCCTCTTTGGTCCACCGCGTGCTGTCCATGCTGTGGAAGATGCCTCGTTGGCCCTCTATCCAGGGCGCGCAACGGCTGTGGTAGGCGAGAGCGGCAGCGGCAAGACGACGATCGCCCGCATGCTGGCCCGTCTCTATGACCCGACTTCAGGGGTGATTCGCTTTCACGGGCAGCCTGTCGATCTGAAGGCGCGTGGCCAGGCCCTGCGCGCGTATCGCCGCCACGTGCAGCTGATTTTCCAGGACCCCTTCGCTTCTTTGAATCCTATCCACAGCGTCCGCTACCACCTCAGCCGTCCGCTGCGCGTGCATGGCCATGTCCATAATCGCCAGGAGGAGACCGAGCAGATTCTAGCGCTGCTGCGCCGCGTGAGCCTGACCCCCGCCGAGCAGTTCATTGAGAAATATCCCTACCAGCTAAGCGGTGGTCAGCGCCAGCGCATCGCGATCGCTCGCGCGCTGGCCGTGCGCCCGGAGGTCTTGCTGGCTGACGAGCCTGTCTCGATGTTGGATGTGTCGATCCGTCTGGATATTCTGAATCTTTTGCTGCGTCTCAAGGACGAAGAGCAGCTCGCCTTGCTCTATATTACACATGATATCGCTAGCGCTCGCTACTTCGCTGAGGAGACGCTGGTGATGTACGCCGGACAGATGGTGGAGGGTGGTCCCAGCGAGGAGGTAACGCAGCGTCCGAAGCATCCGTATACTCAGTTGCTGCTGTCGGCTGCTCCCGATCCCGATCGCATGATGGCTGGTCAGAAGGTGCAGCTACCGGCGCGCGGGGAGATCCCCAGCCTGATCAATCCTCCCAGCGGCTGCCGCTTCCACCCACGTTGTCCTCACGCGATGGAAATCTGCCGTCAGCGCTTCCCACGCCGTACCCATTTGGGCAATGGCCACTGGACCCACTGTTTTCTCTATGGCGACGGCGACGGAGAGCCGGTAGTCAGTCCTCGTCTGAAGGCCACCAGCAGCGAAGGTGTGGCGGCCTCGACCGCTATGGGCGCTCCTGATACCGGCTCTTCTTCTTTGACAACACCCTCTGATGGAGCCGGTCCTCAGTCGTAGAGACTGGTTGTGATAGGAATGTGAAGGCGTTTGAGGCCAGAACGCGCGACGACTCGCTCTGTGAGTCGTCGCGCGTGTTCGATGATCTCAGCTTCGTCTAGGGT
Organism: Thermogemmatispora sp.; assembly: GCF_019683755.1. Classification (GTDB taxonomy): domain Bacteria; phylum Chloroflexota; class Ktedonobacteria; order Ktedonobacterales; family Ktedonobacteraceae; genus Thermogemmatispora. Next base: position 3,538 of record NZ_JADGHT010000309.1, read on the forward strand.
AAGGACGCGGCGATTCTCCATGACCAGAGTGCCGTTGATGATGCTGTGCTTGACGCTGCTCCCAGTGGCAGCGTAGACCAGCGTTTGGACTGGATCATTGCAGGGAACCCACTCGACCTGGTTGAGGTCAAAGAGGATGAGGTCGGCCCGCTTGCCAACTTCGACGGAGCCGATTTCGTCATCCCAGAGCAGGGCCCGCGCTCCTTCGATAGTGGCCATGCGAATGGCCTGTCGCGCCGGGATCATGGCAGCGTCCATGCGAGCATCTTTGAAAAGGCCGGCTGCCAGGTAGAGCTGACGTGTCATATCGAGGGCCCCAGAGGCAGAGACGCCGTCGCAGCCCAGAGCCACGGTAATGCCCGCCGCGAGCATTTCGGGATATTTGCCGATGCGTGTGGCTCCTTTGGCAATCTTGAGTGAGGTGCCGGGGCAAAAGGCAACTTTGGTCCCATGCTGGGCCAGGAGGGCAATTTCAGATTCTTTGATGGCGACAACATGCGCCAGAACAAGATTCGGTCCAAGGGCTCCAATGCGCTCCAGGCGCTCAACGGGCCAGAGACCGTATTTCTGCTCGCTGACGCGCGCTTCTTCAATGGAGGAGGCAATATGGTAGGTGGTGCCAACACCGAGCCGCTCAGCTAGCTCGCGAGCCCCGCGATGCAGTTCGGGGCTGCATGGTTCCTTGCCTTCAATGTTGACCCAGCAGCGGATGCGTCCGTCAGCGTAGCCGTTCCAGCGTTTAACGCAGGCTTCGAGAGCGGCCAGGGCTTCGTCGGCGTCTCGAAAGAAGTGATGAGCCACCATCTCAGGGGTCCAGTAGGGCGGGATGACTTCCGGCTTGACGTCGGCAGCGTGGCGGCCTGTGATGCCTCGTATCCCAGCCTGAGCCGCTGCTTGAACGGTGATGCCAGCGTCGTTCTGGGACCCCATATCCAGGAAACAGGTCGTGCCCGTTTTGATCATTTCGAGACAGGCTAAGAGCACGCTCCAGTGTTCAGCCTCTTCGTCGACGGCAGCGTAGAAGGGCTTGGCCCAGTTGAAAACCCAGGGCCGCGTTGTGAGGCTGTCGGGAAAAAGCCCGCGACTGAGCTGCTCCGAAAGGTGAACATGGGCTTCAACGAGACCAGGCATGAGCAGGGTACGCCGCCCGTCGATGATGCGGTCGAAGCGACTGCCTTGGTAACGTGCAGCGATTTCGTCGGCTCGACCGATGGCAGCAATCCGCGTATCTTCAATGACGACCGAGGCGTGCTCCAGGATGCTATCATGTTGGTCGACGGTCAGGAGATAGTCGACGTTGTCGATGAGAATGCGTGTCATCGCTTCACTTCCCTCGCTGTTCTCTCTTCTCTTAAGCGCCAGGCTGGCCAGGTGATCTGCTCTGCTGGCTTCGATGCCGGGAGATGGAAGCCCGGCACCGCTTCCCTGCGCAGGGAAGCGGTGCCCTTGTCTCCTCTAGGGATAGGAGCGTTGCACGCGCCCGATGCCTGGTTTGGCAAGCAGTTGCCCGTCGCGGTAGACGACTTGGCCACCTTTGATAGTGAGTCTCGGCCAGCCTTTCACGGTCATGCCGTTAGCCGGCGTCTTGAGTTTGGAAAAGGTGGTCTCGGGACTAACAACGCGCTCGGCTTCCATGTCAACAAGCACAAGGTCGGCATCTTTGCCAATGGCGATGGAGCCTTTGCGGTCGTCAATATGGTAGAGACGGGCCGGGTTGAGGGCCGCTACGTGGACTAGTTGCTGCAGGTTGATGCGCCCTTTGTGGACGCCTTCAGAGAGCAGCAGCGGGAGGGCAACTTCGATGCCAGGCATGCCCGCGGTGACACTCCAGAGGTCGTCGGTTTCATGCTTCTCGCAGGCGATATGGTCGGTGCCGACGGTGGCAATGGCTCCGCGACGAATGGCTTCCCAGAGGCGTTCGCCGTTGGCACGGTCGCGCAAAGGCGGATTCATTTTGCCGATGGCACCAATGCGCCCGCCGGCCTCCTCGGGAAAGACGGTCAGAAATTGGACCAGGGTTTCAAGAATAGGCGGAACCTTGGTCCAGCGGGTAGCAGCGTCGACACCGTCGGCAGTGCTGAGATGC
>NZ_JADGHT010000310.1 GCF_019683755.1 Thermogemmatispora sp.
TTTTGTATAAGAGACAGATATACAACCGCGCATAGATTGAGAAGGGGCGCGCACCAGCGCGCCCCTTCAGAGGACAGTTAGGGGAGGATTGCTCGTTGCCAACGATCAATCAGTTGGTCCGTAAGGGCCGTTCCAAGAAGGTCAGACGCTCGAAGGCTCCAGCGCTGTTGTTTTCCTATAACGCGCTGAAGAACCGTGTTATGCGCATGCGGGGCGCGCCGCAGAAGCGTGGCGTGTGTACGCAGATCCGTACGATGACGCCCAAGAAACCGAACTCGGCCATGCGCAAAATCGCGCGCGTGCGCTTGAGTAATTTGATGGAGGTAACGGCCTATATCCCAGGTGAGGGCCACAACCTCCAGGAGCACTCGGTGGTCTTGATCCGCGGTGGGCGCGTCAAGGATCTGCCCAGTGTGCGCTACCATATCATTCGCGGCACGCTAGATAGCGAGGGTGTCGCTAAGCGGCGCCGTGGTCGCTCGAAATATGGAGCCAAGCGGCCCAAGCCTGGGCAGGCGGCGGCCACTCCAGCCGCCAGGGGTGGTAAGAAGTAGCGCGTGGGCGGCTGCTGAAGTGCAGCAGAAGCATGCCAGAAGCATAGCCATCCGACCCGCCACATTCCCCGCTTTCCTGCCCGATACCGCCTGAGAGCGTTCAGGTAGGTCGGTTTACAGGTCGTACATCACGTTCGATCACGCATGCATCGGCGTTCTTCTCGCCCGATGTGTGTCGGGTGTCCTCCACGTCTGTCCCTCTGCCAGGCAGGCAACAAAAAGGCATGCGCTCGCTCTGGCGTGTTGTGTCACGTGGAAAGAGACGCTCGTGTGTGTCTGTCCTTCGCTCACCAGCGTCCGGAGAGCATCGGCGCCGGGTGAGCGGGCCAGGGCTAAGCAGAAGAAGAATGGCAGCCTCGTCTATCGTTGGCTGCCTGCGATAGCTCGGAGAAGCCCGACTGACTGGCTGGCTACCACCCCTGGCCTTGTATCTCGTCTAGAGCCAGCAGGCAAGGTAATCCTCGCTGCAGCGTCTGGGGTCCGGTTGTTGTAGTCAGAAAGAGAAGAAGAGACGTACTAAGCCACTTGCTCATCTCATAACCAACCCCGGGCGGGTCGGCAGATGGAGGCTGGGCCAGAGTGCCAGCAGCCAGATACAGCAATACGCAGCAGCAGCAGCAGCAGCACAAACAAATACAAGCACCTAGATAGCGAAGATTAGCGGCGTGAAGAAGCCCGCTAGCCCTAAGAGCGGAGCAGGTGGGGAGCTACCTGCGTCAGTCTTTGCTAGCACAGCAGGCCTTGCCTCCCCGAGGTAATGCCCGCTAGCGAGGGGAGCGTTAAACGAAAGCAGAGGCTGATTGTGCCATGACCGGCCGGTGCGAGCAGCGTACCGGTTGGGCAGTTGTCGCTGGCTCTGTGCCGCCCTGGATGGTCGGACTTTCTCTCGTTCAGGGGCGATGGTAGTGAAGAGCAAATCAGTGGAGAGTCAGGCGCCTGGCCACAGGTAGGCGAGAGCAAAGCAAGCACCTCATCGTCAAAGCAGAGCGCTAAGCTAGCTGAGAAGAGGAGAAAAGCCGAGACGAGACATCTGGCCGCATCGCAGCGCTAGATGGAAGTGAGGAGCGGGGTAGGAGCCAGCAAAAGCGGCCAGCCAAGAAGAGCGCCTGTTCGCGGCGGTAGTCCCACTGTCTGGCCCGAACAGGCAAGCAGGTAAGTTGGGAAAAGGCCTGCACCGGCGTGCAATCGAGCGCTAGTGTGAACCCAAGAGCGGCTGATCCGCAATCCGGTGCGGCTATCATCGTTGCTGATGCTGTAGGCGTTCGTATCCGATTGTAGCTTTCGTTCTCATCGGCGAGCAGCAGAAGCAAAAGCACATTCCTCTCATGCAAGGGTGGGCGCCCTGCCCGGGAGAACCGCCAGCCGGCTGCCAGAGAAGTAGCCGACCTGGCTCACCAGTAGAACTGGCCGAGACCTCTGGCCACCCAAGGTGCAGAGAGCAGGGCCAGTCTCAGCGGCCCGCGGAGCAGCTCGGCGTTCGCCTTTCTGCCCTCTGGCCGACCGTGGAAAAGCGAGAAGGGAGAGGCAGGTAGGTAGCGCAGGCTAGGTCAGGCCAGCAGATAGGGGTATCAGCTACAATCGAAGCGACGCCTTTTCTGGTGCTTTGCACAAGGCAGGTATCATAGGTACATACGTAGCGTAGCGTAGATGCTCGTCTGCGCGCGTCAATGGCTTACGGCCCATCTCACGGCCCAAGCTAATAGCGGCAGCAGCGACGAGCATATGTGTCGACCGCGAAGCGAAAGGGAGGAAAAGGAACCTTGCCAAGACGCAAACGTGTCCGTCGGTCAGAGTCAGACAAGCATAATAAGGACACCAGCCGCAAGTATGAGTATCGACGTGGGGTGCGCCGGCTCGAAGTCGTAGACCCTAAGTACCAGAGCCGCAAGGTGGCGAGCTTCATCGGCAAGCTGATGGTCGACGGCAAAAAGAGCCTGGCCGAGCGTATCCTCTACCAGGCTTTCGCTTTAATCGAGCAGCGGCAAAAGCGCCCAGCGCTAGAGGTCTTTGAACAGGCGATTAAGAATGCTACGCCGACGGTCGAGGTCAAGCCCCGCCGTGTCGGTGGCTCAACCTATCAGGTGCCTGTCAATGTCCGCGATGAACGCGGCATCTCCCTCGCCATGCGCTGGCTCATCCACTCTGCTCGGGCGCGTACCGGCAAGAGCATGGTGGAGAAGCTCGCTAACGAGATTATGGACGCTGCCGCCGGACAGGGTGCTACCATCAAGAAACGGGAGGAGACCCACAGGATGGCAGAGTCCAACAAGGCTTTCATCCATTATCGCTGGTAATACTCAAAGATGTCTAGAGAATATTCACTCGAAAGAACACGGAACATCGGTATCATCGCCCATATTGACGCGGGAAAAACGACGACGACCGAGCGCATCCTCTTCTATACCAAGAAGATTCACCGCATGGGTGAGGTTCACGAAGGGGCTGCGACGATGGACTGGATGGTACAGGAGCAGGAGCGTGGCATCACCATCACTGCTGCGGCTACAACCTGCTTCTGGCTTGACCATCGCATCAATATCATCGATACGCCCGGTCACGTCGACTTTACGGCTGAGGTCGAGCGCTCACTGCGCGTCCTCGATGGGGGTATTGTGATCTTCGACGCCGTGGCCGGCGTCGAACCCCAGTCCGAGACCGTCTGGCGCCAGGCCAATAAGTACAACGTCCCGCGGATCTGCTTTGTCAATAAGATGGATCGCGTCGGAGCTGATTTCTGGCGCACCATCCAGATGATCCGTGACCGTTTGGGGGCTAACCCTCTTCCTATCCAGTTACCCATCGGGGCAGAGAGTGACTTTAAGGGCTTTATCGATCTCATCGAGCAGCACGCCGTGATTTTCCTCGATGAGCTGGGGACGCGGCCTGAGCCGACGCCCATTCCGGCCGAGCTGGAGGAAGAGGCCAAGCGCCATCGTGATGCGCTCATCGAGCGTGTTGCCGAGACCGACGAGGAGCTGACCCTCAAGTACCTTGAGGGCGAGGAGATCACTAAGGAGGAAATCCGGGCTGCCCTCCGCAAAGCGACAATTGCCGGCACTCTAGTGCCGGTACTTTGTGGCTCCGCCTTGCGCAATAAAGGCGTTCAGGCTTTGCTGGATGCGGTAGTCGCTTATCTTCCTTCCCCTCTCGATATCCATCCTCCCGTCGGCGTCAATCCCAATACTGGTGAGCAGGTCACGCTCAGGGTGGCTGATGATGCTCCATTTAGCGCCCTGGCCTTCAAGATTGTCTCCGATCCCTTCGTGGGCCGTTTGGCCTATCTGCGCGTCTATTCCGGCACTCTGACCAAAGGCTCCTCGGTCGAAAATACGACCAAGGGCAAAACAGAGCGCATCGGGCGCTTGCTGCGCATGCATGCCAATCATCGCGAGGATATCGATGAGATTCGCGCCGGCGATATTTGTGCTGCCGTTGGTCTGCGCAATACTTTCACCGGCGACACCCTCTGCGATCCGCAGCACCCGGTGATTCTGGAGTCGATCTCCTTCCCTGAGCCAGTGATCGAGATCGCCATTGAGCCGAAGACGCGCGGCGATCAGGATAAGATGGCCATCGCCCTCGGCAAGTTGGCCGAGGAAGACCCCACCTTCCAGGTGCGCACCGATCCCGAAAGCGGCCAGACCATTATTCGTGGCATGGGTGAGCTGCATCTGGAGGTGATCGTCGACCGTCTCTTCCGCGAATTCAAAGTCGAGGCTAACATCGGGCGCCCCCAGGTGGCCTATCGCGAGACCATCACGCGCGAAGCGACCGCCCAGGGCCGCTATGTCCGCCAGACTGGTGGCCGCGGCCAGTACGGCGATGTCTGGATTCGCGTCGAACCCAATCCCGGCAAAGGCTTCGAGTTCATCAACGCCATCGTGGGCGGTGTTATCCCGAAGGAGTATATTAAGCCGGTTGAGATCGGTATCCGCGAGACGCTGGAGAACGGTATCATCGCCGGCTACCCGATGATCGATGTCAAGGTCACCCTCTTCGACGGCTCCTATCACGAGGTCGATTCGAGTGAGATGGCCTTTAAGACCGCCGGGTCGCTGGCGATTAAGGAGGCGGCGCGCAAAGCCGGTCCCATCTTGTTGGAGCCGGTGATGCTGGTCGAGGTGACGACGTCCGAGGAATTCTACGGCGATATCATCGGTGATCTGAACCGTCGTCGTGGCGTAATCTTGGGCATGGAGAGCCGTGGCTCCGTCTATGTGGTGCGGGCGCATGTCCCTCTGGCCGAAATGTTCGGCTATGTCAATGATCTCCGCTCCTTGACCAGTGGCCGTGCCAGCTATTCGATGCAGTTCGACCACTACGAGCCAGTGCCGCGCAATATCGCGGATGAGATTATTGGTAAGGCGGCTGCCAGCTAGGAAGAGCAGACGCTGCTGCTGGCAGCGCCTCCTTTCCCGCTGTGGGATGGGCGGATTCTGAGGTCTGGCGCATGTCTCTCTCCTCCCAACCTGATGGGGGAGAAGATCGTGAGAGGTTACGTCTGCGCCACGCCTCCTCTACCAGGGGCAGGCGATGCCCAGTCCCACATGAGCGGCTCGGACCGTCGGGCTCTCACAAGTCCTGGAGCCGGTGCCAGGGGACGGCCTCCCAGGACGCGGCCCTGAGTGAGCAGCGTGCCGCTCAGGTGAGCGTTGGCTAGGCACAAAGACCGACCTCGCCCGGCGGCAGATACTGTTCTTGGGCAGCCCCGCCTCCATTGAGGGGCTGACCGACTCTATCTCTGGTCGCGTCGTGCGGCGCTCGCTTCTCAATGGCGTCCGCACTTTACGCAACCTTGCTCGCACAGACTGAGTGCGTGCTACTCTATCTTAGCTGGTAATCGTGAAGCGATGCTGTTGCAAGGTGCAGCCCCTGGGCACGTTGTTGCATGTCCTGTTGCACTGAGCATGTGAGCACTAAGAAGTGAGGATGAACAATGGCGAAGCAGAAGTTTGAGAGGACGAAACCGCATGTGAACGTGGGAACGATCGGGCACATTGACCACGGCAAGACGACGCTGACAGCGGCGATCACG
>NZ_JADGHT010000311.1 GCF_019683755.1 Thermogemmatispora sp.
CTACCCACCCGCCCGGGCCAGGCGCCTGAGCGCACTGCCGCCGCCGGCTCTTGCCAACTCCCAGAGCCATATGCTATACTCCTTACAAGGACCGGTCGCAGGCCGCAGGCGAAAGCCAGGCGACGCGCAGACCGGTCCTTCCAGGCTCCTCCATACCAGCCGAGCGAGCGGGCCAGGCTGTTTGCTTCTGGCCACAGATCTCGCTCAAACTACGCGACCTCTCCCAGCGTGGCGGCAACCTGCCGCCGCCGTGACGGCCCTCCCTCAGAGCAACACCACCCAGTTCCCAGCCTGGCCCGCTCTCGTGCCACCATGATTGACCCCCAGCACCCACCAACCAGGCCACCCAAAGACGACCTCGACCACTTCGCCAGCAAGATCCTGGCGCGTCCCCTCTATCCCTACCAGCGAGAGATCGCCGCCGCCATCCTCGACTCCGTCCACAACGGGCGCGGCGACATCTTCAGCGTCATGCTGGCGCGCCAGATGGGCAAAAACCAGCTCTCCGCTGTCCTCGAAGCCTATCTATTAGCCACTGCCGCCGAAGGCACCATCGTCAAAGCCGCCCCCACCTTCAAGCCGCAGCTCCTCAACAGCCGCCTGCGCCTGCTCAGCCTGCTCCAATCCTCGCCCCTGGCCGAGCGCCTCTGGCGCGACGGCGACCACCTCCTCGGACTGGCGCCGCAACCCGAACCGCAGCTTGTCCGTCGGCACTGCGGGCCGCGCATCCTCTTTCTCTCCGCCGCCCCCGAGAGCAACGTCGTCGGCGCCACCGCCAGCCTGCTTCTCGAAATCGACGAAGCCCAGGACGTCAGCCCCGACAAATTCGACCGCGACTTCCGTCCAATGGCAGCCACCACCAACGCCACCACCGTGCTCTACGGCACCGCCTGGAGCGAGGACACCCTTCTGGCCCGCCAGCGCGCCCTGAACCTGGAACGCGAACAACACGAAGGCCGGCGCACCCACTTTGAATACGACTGGCGCGCCCTGGCGGCCATCAACCCGGCCTACCGACACTTCGTCGAAAGCGAGATCCAGCGACTAGGCGAGAGCCACCCCGCCATTCAAACGCAGTACCTGCTCCAGCCCATCAGCGGCGCCGGCTACCTGCTCACCCCCCTGCAGCGCACCCTGCTCCAGGGAAAGCATCCCTGGCAAGAAGAACCGCACGAAGAAGGGCGCTATGTGGGAGCCATCGACATCGGCGGCGAAGAGCGGCGGCCCGAGCAAGAGCTAGCCCTCCTGAGCCAGAGCGGCAGCATCCCACGACGGCGACGCCGCGACAGCACCGTCCTCAGCATTGCCGCCCTCAGCCAGAACGAACTAGGGCTACCCAGCCTGCACGTCGTCCACCAGCAATGGTGGACAGGCCGCCCCTATCTGGAGCAATACAGCGCCGTCCTGGCCCTGGCCGAGCGCTGGCGCCTGCGTCGCCTCATCATCGACGCCACCGGCCTCGGCGCCGGCCTGGCCGCCCTCCTGGGTAGCCGCCTCGGCCCTGAGCGTCTCCTCCCCTTCACCTTCACCCGCGCCAGCAAATCGCGCCTCACCTACCAGTTCCTGGCCGCCATCAACGGCGGGCGACTCCAGCTCTACCAGGCTGCCAGCGCCCCGGCGGCCATTGTACGCGAATGCTGGCAGCAACTACGCCAGGCCCGCTACCGCCTGCTCGGAGAAAGTGGCCTTGACATGTACGTCAACCCCAGCGACGGCCATGACGACTTTCTCATCAGCCTGGCCCTCCTCAGCGAAGCCCTCAACGAACTAGACCAGCCGCCCCTGTCGACCCTCATCCCACCGCCGCGCCTCTACCGCGACGAAAGCCCCTTCTGAGCCACGCCGACCGGCTGGCCTCTCCCCTTCCCTGGCCTTCCCTTGCTTGCCGGCTCACTCAGCCTGTGCCTCACCCCCGACCACCTATCGACTTGTACCCCGTGACGTGGTACAATCCTCACAAACAGAGCGAGACCTGAAGGCCCGGCGACGAGCAAGCAACCAGACAATCAGCAGCCTTCACCACAGCAGAGGCGTCGCTGATCCATCAGGCCAGATAACGAGCGCACCGATCCCGACTGCGGCGACCTGGCCAGCGCGAGCAGGAGCCAGAGAGAGTCAACACCAGCCACCCGGACCCTGGTAAACAAGAGAGCGAGCGAGCAAAGCGCACAAGCGTCAGCGTCTGCCATCCGCTTCCGCCCCTGTGGCCTGAGTGAGAAGGAAGACAGCGCAGAGAGAGAAAAGAGGGAGAGGCATGCCAAAAAAGCGCAAAGACACAGCCCCGACCATCGACGAGATTCTCGAAACCCTATGTCACCGCGACGCCATCGAGCCACTACAAATGGATGCCTACCTGGAGCGGCTCGACGAAGAATGGCTGTTAGGGGCGCGCGACAAAGTACTGTCCCTGCTCCGCCGCCGTGACCCGGCGGCCCATTCCACAGCGGTCTATATCCTCTCGCACCTGGCCACCGAAGATGACCGCGAAGTCCTCGAAGACTTTGTCACTGACCCCACCGTCAGCGACCTTGCCAAGCTCACCCTGGCGCCCGTCCTCCGCGAACTCAACTCCGAGCTAGCAGAGGAAGGCCTGGTTGAATACCTTAACGACCCCGAGGCTGCCATGCTGCAGATGCAAAGCCGCCTGCTCGAACTTGTCGGCAAGAGCGAGCTAGGCGTTGAAGCCGTCCTTGAAGACGTGCTCAGCATGCCCCTGGAGCGGCGCCTTGGCTTCGTCGACTGGCTTGGTCGCAGCCACGACCCGCGTGCCGTTCATCTCCTCCTGCCCCTGCTCGAAAACCAATCAACGCGCGTCGTCATGGCCGCCATAGACGCCCTTGAACAGCTTGGCAGCCTGGCGGCGCCGCAGGCCATCCCGGCCCTCAACCACCTGCTGAGCACCAGCTCCAACCGTCTGCTCAAGCAGCACGCTCGCGCCGCCCTGGGACGCCTCACCATGCAGGCCACCCCTGGCACCGAAGCCCAGGCCCTGGCCGACGCTGCCCGCCCCACCTACCCGCTCTACGAAGCGCGCGTCAGCTTTATCGACGGCAGCGGCTCCCAAATCATCATGCTTGCCTGGAAGCACTCTGAGGAGACCGTCAAGGGGATCAACCTGCTCTGTCAAGATCAATGGGGCATCAAAGACTGCTACAGCACCGACGAAATGACCGTCGACCGCTGGCAGCGCCTCGTCCGTGAAATGAGCGACCAGGGCTTCACCAACTTCGCCGTTCCCCCAGCCTACTGTCTGGCCCTCATCGCCGAAGCTGTCACCCTCAACCGCCGCGGGCGCCACAAGCTGCCCATCGCATACGCCATCTGGCGCCCCCTGCTCACCGCCGAAATGCAGCAGCACCAGGGCCAGCCCATTCCCACGGCCCTCGATCCCCAACCCTTCACCCCCGAGCTGCTCCCACTCGTCCAAAAAGGCGACGAGCTATTTCGCTGGCCAGAATTTGCCTCCTGGATGTATGAGCCACTGGAGCGCATCCAGCCCTTTATGGCTCGCTACTGGGGCACCATCGAATTCCCCCAGGTACCGTCAGCCAGCAGCCGAGGTCGGGGACGCAGCGACAAGCAGAGCCAGCGCGCCACCACCGATCAACGTCAGGCCCTCGAGACCGTCGTCGAACAAGCCCTGGAGGAACTGATCGACGACCACTGGCGCCACCTCTATGAGAGGCGCCTGCGCCGTCAGGGGCAGCTCTTCGCCTTCGCCGGGCGGCAACAAGAGGTCGCCCTCATCCGCGCCGTGGCCGCGGCCCTGCACCCCAGCTCGGGCCTCCCCCTCAAAGAGCAGCCCTTTGTCCGGGCCTTCCTCAGCCTCTCGATCCGCCAGGGGCCTTTCCGTCTGCTCCTGGAAACCCTCGACAGCGACGAGCTGCAGCCGCTGCCAGGTGATCTCTTCCCGCCGCGCTAGGCCGGTCCAGCACGAGACCGGCTCCGCCCCCACGGAGCAGACCCACCTGGCAGCCAGCGCTGCTGACCACGCAGGCCAAGCAGCCGCGCCGCGCTAGCGATAGAGATCGGGGCGGCGATGCTGCAGTGCAGGCACCTTTATCCGGGCCTGCTCCAGACGCTGCGGATCAAACTCCCCAAAAACCAACTGCTCGCCCTCGCTCCCCTCTGCCAGCACGACCCCCAAGGGGTCAACATGCAGCGAGCGGCCCAAGAACTGATGACCAGCCTGGTCGCACGTAAAGACATACGCTGTATTCTCAATAGCGCGCGCAACCACCAGATGGCGCCAGTGTACCTCTTTCAAATGCCCATTGACCCAACCAGAGGGCACCACAAAGAAATCAACCCCGCGCGCCGCCTGATAGCGCGCCACCTCGGGAAAGCGCAACTCGTAACAGACGAACAGCCCCATACGCCCGAAAGGCGTCGCCAGCGGCTCAAAGAGCTGATCCCCACTCACAAAGACATCCGACTCGCGATAGCCGTAGGCATCGAACATATGCGTCTTATGGTAAGCGCGCAGCAGCTCGCCCTGCCCATCGATAACCACTGTCGTATTATAGGTCTTCTCTTCCGTCCCGCCAGCCACCTCGATCATCCCGGCCACAACCCAGACCTGAGCCGTCCGTGCTGCCTCGCGCAGACCAGTCACAAAAGGCCCATCCAAAGACTGCGCCACGCGGCGCGCCTGCGGGGCGGTAAACTCCTCATGCGAGAGATAGGCCATGAAGATCTCCGGCAGAATCACCAGGCGCGCCCCCCGCTGGGCCGCCAGCGCGATCGCCGAACGGGCCTTCGCCAGATTTTCCTCTGCCGAAGGACTCGACTCAAGCTGTGCGGCAGCAATCAATGTCGTCGTCATCATGGACGTCGCTCCTCTCCTTCGCTCGCATAGATGCCCGACCAGCGCCTGATCACGCTCCCGAAACTCAGCTCAGCCGCATCAAACCGTTGGGCAGACAAACGCACAAGCCGGCCTCAGCCATCGGCCCAGAGCGCGCCCGCGCGGGCGCGCCTGGTCAGCCAGGCCGAGTGACCGGCAGCGGTCGTACAAGCGGCCTGGCCGGAGCTACCAGAGCGGATGAATGACCAGCCCGCTGGCCAGCTTGGGATACAGATAGGTCGACTTCTGAGGCATGCGCTCATCGGCGCGCGCCACCTCGCAGATCTGGCGCACGGGCGTCGGATTGAGCAACAGCACCGCCTGCGCCTCCCCACGCGGCAGAGCAGCTAGCGCCTCCTCCGTCTCATGCGTATAGCGCAAATAGCGTCCCGCGCTCACATCCTCAGCACTGAGGCCAAGCAGCTCCTCCAGCAACAAGCGATGAGCGATAGCCACATCCAGCGCATTCCAGGCCGGCGCCCGTCCGCTCTCAGCCATCCGTGCCCGCCCCGCCTCGGTCAACCTCAACAGCCAGCTTCCCTCGTTGGTCAGCAGCGCAAAAGCCGGCGCTGTGCGACCCGCCTCGGCCAGCCGGCTAACCAGGGCCGCGCCGCGTCCACCCTCGCCTTCCAGGCGCTCAACCTGGAAATAGCGACTCAGAAGTGCGGGCGCCAAACGCTGCAACTGCTCGGCGGAGAGGCCCGACAGCAA
>NZ_JADGHT010000312.1 GCF_019683755.1 Thermogemmatispora sp.
CGATGCGCACTGCGCAGCCCTGGGAGAGTACATGTTTGGAGCGGGGCGAGGTAGCGAGGACATGGTCTACATGACCGTCAGCACAGGGATCGGTGGAGGCATCATCTGCAAGGGTCGTCTCCTGGAGGGAGCGGGTGGTACCGCTGGCGAGCTGGGGCATATGACCATCGACCTGCATGGCCCTCGTTGCAACTGCGGCAACATCGGTTGCCTGGAGGCCATCGCCTCGGGCACAGCCATTGCACGGCGAGCCAACGAGGCCATTGCTGCTGGCCAGGGAGCTGATCTACTGGCCTTTGCGCGCTCGCTTGACGAACAAACGGCGCGACACTTGCATCTACCTGCTGGTGAAGAGAAAGAAGCGATTGAGCGCGTCAATGCGCGCACTGTTGGCGAAGCGGCGCGGGCCGGCATTGCCCTGGCGCGGCAGATCATCAGCGAGGCAGCGCGGGGGTTAGGCGTAGGCCTGGTCAATGTGATCCATGTCTTCAACCCGCGTAAAATTATTCTCGGGGGTGGTGTTATGCAGCTCGGTGACCTCATTCTGGGGCCGGCCCTTGAGGTAGTGGAGCAGCGCGCTATGAAAGCCCCGCGCTCCATCGTGAGCATCGAGCTGGCCCAGCTTGGTCCCAATGTGGGGCTAGTGGGGGCCGGCACCTTGATCTACTATCATCATCGCTGATACCTGCCGCGGGTTCACAGTAGAACGGTCAGGCAGCAAGAGGAGTAGCAGTCAGACTCAAGATGACAACGCAGCAGAAGAAAGAGCGTCTTGACGTAGCAATGGTACGTCGTGGTCTGGTGCCCAGTCGTGAGCGGGCGCAGGCCTTGATCATGGCCGGACGCGTCTACGTAGGAGAACGACGCCTTGAGAAACCCGGGGTCCAGGTGCCCAACGACGCCGAGATCCGCCTAGACCTGGAGGCGCCGGAACTGCGCTACGTCAGTCGAGGTGGATTGAAGCTTGAAAAGGCCCTTGATGTCTTCGGCCTTGATCCGCAGGGATTAGTCGCTTTGGATGTTGGCGCCTCGACGGGCGGCTTTACTGATTGCCTGTTGCAGCGAGGAGCAGCGCGTGTCTATGCTGTCGATGTGGGACATGGGCAGCTCGCCTGGAAACTCCGCAGCGATGCGCGTGTCGTCGTCATGGAGGGGGTCAACATCCGTTATCTGGAGAGCTTACCGGAGCAGCCGCAGTGTGCCACGATCGACGTCTCCTTTATCTCTCTACGCCTTGTCTTGCCGCCAGTAGCGCGCTTGCTGGCTCCTGGTGCCTGGATAGTGGCACTGGTCAAGCCGCAATTTGAGGCTGGCAAAGAGGAGGCCGATCGAGGCGAGGGGATCATTCGCGATCCACGTGTTCATGAGCGCGTCCTACGCGAACTGGCTGCCTGGATTCCTGACCATACACCACTAGAGCTGCGCGGTATGACCGAATCACCCATTGCTGGCAGAGAAGGCAACAAAGAATTTCTCGTCTACCTGAGTCTTAGATAAGCGATGAAGGCGTGCAGAAAGAGCTGATCTGTGCGCTTATCAGAGACGGGTCGAAGGAAGGCCCGTGCGGAGCGGCGTCCCGTCGAGCGTTCTCTCTTGGTTTGCTGCCCAGGCAGTACCGAAGAAGGTTCTCCCTGAGGGAGGGGAGAGTCAGTAAGACAGGGCGGAGGGGCGAGCGGGAGTGAGCCGGCCTGCAAGGCGAAGGAACGCCGTTAGCCGGAGCTGTTCGCCCGGCAAAGCAGGCGACAAAACAATCTGGGAAGGTCGGGCCGCCATCTGGTACAATAACAGCAAGGTAGAGGTAGACCATCCCTGGAGTGACGCGCCAGCCTGCTCCCTGTGATATCCTGGCGGGCCTTCATTCTCCCCTGTGACGGCTGCATGGTCGAAAGCGAGCGTGCTCGAGCACGCAAAGGCGCGTGCCGGCACAACCTGGGTGTGACAGCCAGCCAAAGGAGAAGTGTGGGCCAGAGGGTTGGGTAGGAGAGGCCAGGGAAGGAAGAGGCGCATCAGCCGGGGGTCAGCCAGGCGCCGTCTGCAGGCGAGAAAAGAGGGACTATTATGGAGATGCCAACGGTCAACGTGCCCGACCAATTCAATGCGGCCAGCGCCTTTCTCGATGCGAATCTTGCGCAAGGGCGTGGTGGCAAAGTAGCCATCTATTATGAAGATCAGACCTTTACCTACGCGCAGGTGGCCGAGATGGCCAACCGCGTCGGCAATGGATTGCTAGAACTCGGCGTCGAGATGGAGCAGCGAGTGGCCCTCTTGCTGCTCGATTCCCCGCAATTTGCAGCCGCCTTCTTCGGAGCCATCAAGATGGGCGCGGTGCCGATTCCCATGAACACCATGCTGCGCCCCGAAGACTATGTCTACATGCTCAACGACAGCCGGGCCAAGGTCCTGCTGATCCATGCGGCTCTCTGGCCAGCAGTGCGACAGGTCCTATCTCAGCTACGCTTCCTGCGGCATGTGGTGGTGGTCGGTCTTGAGCCGGCGAGCGCGGGAACGACGCTGTTGGCGGGCCGTCAGCGGGTGACCTTACATGATTTTGAAAGCTGGATCGCTCGAGCCTCGCCCTCGCTCAGTCCTGCCCCCACCAGTAAAGACGACAGTGCTTTCTGGCTTTACAGCTCGGGCAGTACAGGTTTCCCGAAAGGCTGTGTGCATCTTCAGCACGACATGACCTTCTGTCTGGAGTGCTACGCCAAACCCATCCTAGGCATCACCAGGGATGATATTACCTTCTCGGCGGCGAAGCTCTTCTTCGCATATGGATTGGGCAATGCCCTCTATTTCCCCTTCGGCGTTGGAGCCAGCACCGTGCTCTATCCTGGGCGACCCCTAGCGGAAGACATGTTCAAGGTTGTCGAGCGCTACCGACCAACGATCTTTTATGGTGTGCCCACGCTCTACGCCAACATGCTGAATGTCCCCGAAGCTGAGAAGCGCTTTGATTTCTCATCGGTGCGCGTCTGCGTCTCAGCGGGCGAGTCCCTGCCGGCGGATATTCTGCGGCGCTGGGAAGAGAAATTCAAGGTGCCCATTCTTGATGGAATTGGCAGCACCGAGATCCTGCACATCTTTATCAGCAACCGTCTTGGCGACATCAAACCGGGCAGCTCGGGCAAGCTTGTGCCAGGCTATCAAGCGAAGATTGTCGATGAAGAGGGCCACCCGGTGGGTCCGGGCGAGATCGGCAACCTACTCATTCGTGGAGATAGCATTGCCGCCTATTACTGGAACAAGCATGAAAAGACCAAAGACACCATTACTGGCCACTGGATTCATACCGGCGACAAGTATTATGTAGATAACGAGGGCTACTATTGGTACTGCGGGCGTGCAGATGACATGCTCAAGGTCAGTGGTCAGTGGGTCTCGCCGGTTGAGGTGGAGAATGTCCTGATCGAGCATCCGGCTGTGTTGGAAGCGGCAGTAGTAGGAGCCTACGATAGCGATCAGTTGATCAAGCCCAAGGCTTTCGTGGTACTCAAGCCTGGCTACGAGGCTTCCGAAGCGCTAGCCAGCGAGCTGCAGAACTTTGTTAAGGGCCGTCTGGCGCCGTTCAAATATCCTCGCTGGGTAGTCTTTGTCACGGAGCTGCCCAAGACGGCGACGGGCAAGATCCAGCGCTTTAAGCTGCGCGAGACAGGCGAGACCGCGCCTCTCTCTTGACCTGAGCCAAGCATCGGTCAGGAGAGCAAGGTCGGTCGCGTCTGCTTGCTCCGGTGCGAGAGGCCCGCCTCATCTGCCACGGAGGGAAGAGTGCAACAGGCTTATCGTGCGCTGCGTATTCTGGCCGAAGCGCAAACGGTGCGCATGATGTTGACTGCTGAGCCATGTGCGCTGCTGCTGGATGAACTGGCGAGCGCCTGCGCGGCCTTGCAGAACGGAAGCGCCGGTCTAACCTGTGTCATCCTCGACTTTGGGGTTGTCCCGCCGCCGGCTGAGCAGGTCGGATCGCTAGGGGGGCTGGTGGCCGATTGCCGGCCTGGTTCGGGAGCAGCGACGAAGCTGCGCAATGCGGCTGAACGCGCGGCGGCGCTGGTGCGGGCAGTGCCGCAGCCGGTGCTAGCCGTAGTACGGGCAGCCTTATCGGAAGAGGCCTCGCTGCTGGTCCAGGCTGCCGATCTGGTACTGATCGCGCGCGAGGCCACTTTGATCGCAGCTCCCGCAGCAGCGCGCAAGGCCGAGCGCCTACCAGGTGAGCAAGCCGTCCGGCTAGGTTTGGCCACCTGGTGTACGCCAGCGCGTCAGCTTGACAGACGGCTAGAGGAGGTGCTGACGCTCTTGCGCCGGAGCAGTGCCCTGGCCTTGCGTCAGGCCAAAGCTGCCGTGCGACTGGCACTGCGCTGGCTTCCCCCTAGTAGTCTGTCCGTCTCGCCCGGGGGAGAGCGAGAGCCTGGCAGCTTCTCCCTACCGCTGCCCACTGAGGACGAAGATGAAAGCGCCCGCCAGCTACGCGAGAGCCGCGCGCGCCTGGAGGCGCTCCGGCGCGTCAATACCTTCTATCTCAGTGAGGTCTCGTGCTCGGAGGACGCTCAGGAGGGCCTGCAGGCCTTCTTGGAGAAGCGGGCGCCGCGCTGGCAGCAGCAACAACGGGAGCAACGGGAGCGCGAAAGAGCATGACCACAGATCATCAGGCTGGCCGGCAGCAGAGGCAATCGCGTCTACGACCCTGGGTGACGCGCGCCGCCGAGCGGGTACTGGACACCCCCTATCTCAAGGTGCGGCGTGAGGAGGTACTGCTGCCGGATGGCACGCTGATTCCCGACTACTACATTATCGAAAATCGCGGTTGGGTGGGCATTGTCCCACTGACCCCCGATGGTCGTTTCTTGCTCAACCGCCAGTACAAGCATGGTATTGGTCTAGAGGTGCTGGAGTTCCCTGCTGGCGCCATTGAACCGCACGAGGATGATCCTCTGCTCACCGCCCATCGCGAGCTGATGGAGGAGACAGGCTATCGTGTGGCACCTGACAAGATTGAGCTACTGGCCCACATGTATGCCAATCCCACGGGGGCCCAAACGCGCATCTGGTGGTATCTGGCTCGCGATGTCGAAAAGACCGGCGAGCAGAAGATAGACCCGCGCGAGGTCATAGAGAACCTGCTAGTGACCCCCCGTGAGCTACTTGAGCTGATCCACAGCGGGCAATTTGCGGTCCAGGGCCAGATCGCTGCCGCCTATTTAGCCCTGGAACGTCTGGGTTACCTGCGAGCTGCCTTCTAGCCCTGGCTGTGGAGGGAAGGAAGCAAGGACCAAGGGAAGGGCGGCGCGAAAAAGCAGAAGGCTCGCGTCGCCCTTCGGTCTTGCTGCTTGCCCTGGGGCGCTCTGTCTTACAGAATCTTTACAAAATACTGCAGATTTCCTCACTGTCTGGAGCTATGCTCTATATGCTATAACTTAGTGGATACTTCCTACCTGTTAATAGGAAAGCAGGACAGGACAGGTGGGTTATGAAGATCCTAATTATAGAAGATGAAAATAACATTGCACAACTGATCCGGCTCTATCTGGAGCAGGCTGGGTATGAAGTAATCATC
>NZ_JADGHT010000313.1 GCF_019683755.1 Thermogemmatispora sp.
TCTGCTCGGGGAAGTGGTAGAATATGATGAGGAAAAGAAGATCTTTCTCGTGAAGCAAGATATTTACTGAAAGAGAGACCGATGCCCGTCGGTTCCGCTCCCACCACTTTTCCGTGACAAGGAGGCCAACGGCCTCCTTGTTTGTGTCTGCGCAGAAAACCGGGCTCCCTTGCAACAGGGGCACAAATGAGCGGCGCGGTTTGAGGGCCGCGATGAGGTGCTGCTCCAGGTCATAGTACAACCCCTGCGGTTCTAAGAACCGGATCACCCATTCCCGCCGCTCCTCGGGCGTGGCCCGCTCGCAAAGCGCCTGCAGCTGCGGCAGCTGCGCTGCGGCCTCCTGGATCGCTTCCCAGCTGACCCCTGCCAGGACAGGCTGCTCGAGCTGATAGAGGGCCAGGTCGACGGCCGCCATCTCCGCCTGAAAGTTCTTCTCACTCAGGTAGCCCTCGGAATAGAGCTTGACCAGCCGTCCCTGCTTCTGCAACAGCCGCTCTTTCTCCTGGGCTGGCTCCCGTTTCAGCCCAGCCGCTTGCAACGCCAGCACTTTCAGCTGCTCCCGGACCTCCTCCTGCCAGCTTTCGGGCAAACTGATGGCCTCCAACATCTCCCCAAATTGCTGCTGCACCAGCTCGGCCTTGACCATCCGATGGCCTCCCGTCGGGCATGGCAACCGACGCACCTTGGCTGGATCGCGATAATAGCCGCTGGGGCGACGGCTCCCCGTCTCGCACCGCAGGGGCAAGCCGCAGTGGGCACAGACGATATAGCCCGCAAACTCATACTGGCGCCGGACAGGCTCCTGACGTCGACTGGCCCGATAGAGCTGCCGGGTCGCCTGCCGAATTCGTTGCCACTCCTCATAGGTGAAGATCGCCGGATGCTGGCCCCGGAACCGCTCTCCCTTGTACAGGATGGTCCCCCGGTCATCGCCGGGCGCAAAGGCAGCGTAGAACTCGTTCCGCAAGATCGCATTGACTGTATCCTTCGTAAAGAGCCGCTCTCCAAACCGCTTGCTCCCTGTGCGGTAGCCCTGCTGATTGAGCACCTCTGCGATCCGGTCCGCCTCCAACTCACAGTTCATGCGTAACTCTCCCATCAGCCGCAGCCCCCGCGCCTCCTCCGGGTCCAGCTCCAGCGGCGCTTTTGCCCCTGCTCCCCGACGATAGCCGTAGGGGATATCGCCGTTCCAGAGCCCCTGGGCGGCGCGTTCCTGCTTGCCCTTACTGGTGTGCCTTGCGAGGACATCAGAGAAATAGGCGGCAAAGGCCGCCAGGATCGTCAACTGCAATCGTCCCTCGGGGGTGCCATAGTCGATCTGCTCCTGCAGGGAAATGAAGGCCACTCCGTGGTCCGCCAGCAGGCGAAAACTCTGCAGCGTGAGCTCCACATTGCGCGACCAGCGATCCAACGTATGGACCATCACCACCTGGATCTTGTCCTCACTGATCTCCTTCAGTAACCGGGCAAATGCCGGTCGCTTGGAGATCTGCTCGCTTCTGGCGCTCTTGTCATCGTCAATGTACCAGATTGGTTCAGGCCAGCCTCGCTCACGGCAAGCCTCCTCTATTGCTCGCTGCTGCGCTGCCAGGCTGAAATTCTCGCGCTGCATCTCGCTGGAGCGACGCACGTACCCTGCGACCTGCAGCCTGGGTGGCTGACTGGGGGGATGGGACAAGAAACGAGATAGGTTGCTCATCTCTCCTCCTTGTGGTAAGGCAGTGGGTGGAATGGGAGCCTGTCGCTTCCCTCTCTTCCCGATGGATCCTCGGTCGTATCTGGGCGAGTGAGTGTCTCTGCCGGCTCCCTTGGCAGACGAACATCCCCTTGCCCAGTTCTCATCCCTGCTCCGACTTCTCGCTCTGAGGAGGTCTGCTGCTCCTGGAGTGTGCGGAGAAGAATCCGGGCCAGCAGCTGGCAAAAGGCCCGCACATCTGCTTCTGCAGCGGATCTTTCAGGCACGTGCCCTTGCTGTCGCTCAACAGCTGTTTGGATGCACTGATTTCTTTTCATCGATGCACCTGTTCCCTTCATCGTTCTGAGGACTCGGGCAACAGAGCAAGCATCTCCTGTGACAGCAGCCAGGAAAAGCAGGGAAGCACCAATGTGCCTGGACTGATCGAGATGCAGGGGAAGAGCGGTTTTGAGGATATCAGGGAGCAGCGCCTCTGTCAAGAGGTTCCGCTGGGAGGCTCTTCTCTCCACCCTGCCGGCCCTGCACTCCTGCTGCACCGATCTGCCTGGCTGGTCCAGAAGCGGGCCCTGCCATCCGGGATGACTGTCGGCTTGCCAGGAAGCGATCATTGATCGGGATCGCTGGCTCACCTGCTCGTTCCACACCCCTGTCCTTCTCGTTTCAGCAGCGAGGTTCTATGCTTGGTGCAGACTCGGTGCAACGGAAGAGCAAAGCGCCTCCGGAGCGGAAGCGGGAACGGAGGCGAAGGGAGCCGATCGAGAGCGATCTGCCTGAGATGCAAGGAGAAGAACGGGGGGTCATATACTGACCCCTCTCACTGCTTCCAATCGGAAGCGCTGGATGGAACGTCTTTGCCAGAGCTGAAGGAGGATGATGTGCGTGCGTAAGGAAGATGCACCCCTTCCTTCGCGCTGACCAGAGAGAAGGACCAGGAGGGGCGTGCGCCGTGAGCGATCCTCATGGGTCAAGGAACGTGACCTGATCGCGACCTGGAGGAGGCAGAATCTGGCGCCAGAGCGGAGCATGGAGCACGGAGGTTCCTGCACGCTGCACCTGCTCCCACCCGGCGAGTCGGACGACCAGATACTCAGCGGGCTGATGGGCAGTGGCCTGCTGGATCAGGTGGCTCATGCGCGACTGTGCCCCATCCGGACAGACCAGATAGAGGGAGAGTCTGCGAGCCTGTCGCTGGCTCAACGCCAGGTAGCGACGCCACTTCGCACGATACTGCGGCGGCTTGAGCGTCCCGCGGTCTACCTCAATCCAGGCGAGCACGGTTCGCTGGGCGTCTCGATAGGCGAACAGCAGATCGGGGATGACCGTGAGGCGGCCATCCTCGTGACGGGTGTGAGGAGCCAGGTCCCACCAGACCACGCGCTGCTGTGCCGCCTGGATCAGCTGCAGGAGGAGACGACGGAGCTGCTGGGTATGCTCCCACTGGCGCCACAGCCCGCGTACCGCCCGCTGTCCCCATTGCTCTCCTGGCCAGGCATCCGCGCGAGATGCCAGCGCCGAGAGGGGCAGGCCTGTCACTGCTGCGAGCAACTGCAGCCCTCGTTCCGTCAGTCTCCAGTGGGGACTGCCGCCGCGAGGTTGGGGCCGGGGAGCAGGAGGCTCGACGGGGCGCACACAGCCCATCCGGCGCAGCTCGGCCACCAGATGCGCAAGGGTGGCCTGGGTGCGTGCAGGCTGTGCAAAGACGCTCGCCAGTTCGTCGGTGGTGGCCAGGGGAAGTGTGAACACGTGACGAAGCACCTGCAGATGGCGCGCTCCCAGCCGGGTGCTGAGGGAAGCCAGCTCAGGGAGATGGGCCTGCTGCGTGGGGGAAGGGTTGAGGGACGCCACGAACCAGCGGGTGTGTCTTTGGCTGAGCGGCCAGAAGGAGCAGGGGCGCTCAGCCCAGAGGGCGTGCCAGGTGAGGGAGTGCCAGGCCAGGCGTGGGCCTGGAGGGATGCAGGCCGCCAGGATCAGCGGGGCCTGCTGCTCTGCGAGGCCAGAGAGGCCAAGCTGCTGACAAGCGCGTTCCGCGGCCTGCCGCCAGAGCTGGAGCCGGCGGGGCGGAGCAGCAGGCCCTGAGCCGGTTGGCAGGAGCAAGAGTACTGGCCCCACCCGCGGACACGATGGCTCGCGCTGGGCATGAGCCTGGAGGGCCAACCAGCCGATCACCTGCTGGCAGAGTCGCTGCACTTCGTCAGCGAGAGGCAGGCCTGGATCGAGCAGCAGCGGGAGGTGCACGCTGCAGAGGCTGCTGGCTTGCTGCTCTTCCGTGGTGGTGTCCCGTCTGCCCTCCGCTCCCACTGACAGATCCTGGACGCCGAGCCAGAAGAGCGCTGTCGCTTGCAGGGGCCAGCGCTGCTGACCAAGCAGGAACGCGCTCCGGTAGTCCCGTAGCCAGGTCCAGAGCCAGCGGACCTGCCCGTGTGCGGCACTGATCTGCAGCGGGGCCGGCAGTCGCGCCGTCAGCTGAGTGGGCGCGCGGCGGAGCACCTCGCAAGAGCTGCTGGCAGAGGCTCCAGTCAGCCAGGCGCGGCAGACACTGGAGCAGTTGCGCTCTGGTGTAGCCGTGCTGCGCAGCCAGTGCGCCAGGATCACACTGCAGCATCCTGGCCACCAGGATCACTCCTCTGGGGCTGGCGACATACCAGTCCCAGCGCTAGGGCCGGGTCCGCTGCGTCGGGCAGCAACAACTGGAGCGAGCAGGTGATGCGTTCTCCTGCGACGGGTAACCGGGCATAGCGGTGATGGCGCGGGAGGCTCTGCACATCCTCCGCCGTGATTCCCAATTCGGGAGCGAGCGTCTGAGCATCGTCCGCGCTGCCGGCAAACGCCAGGATGCTTTGGACATTCGCCAGGATTTGGGCCAGCACCTTGTGCTCCTGCGCTTCTTGCCGGAAGAACGCTAAGGACTGCGTTGCCAGGGCGAAGTGCGCGCCGAATTTCCTGAGCTCCGCGAGCATCCGCCAGCGTACTCCCAGAAACCACTGAAACTCGTCCACAATCACCAGCGTTCGCGTCCGGCCAGGGGGCTGTTCCTGGAAGAAGAGGCCGAGCAGGTTCAGCAGCGTCGCCCCCACCAGCCGCGCTGCATCCTCTCCCACGACGCTGGCGAGTTTGACCAGGAGGATCCGGCCCTCCAGACAGGCTCGCAGATCCACCGTGGAGCGACTCTGGCCCAGCACTCGCCGCGCGCTGACCTGCTCGAACTTGGCGAACTTGGTCAACACCGGGTCAATCCGCTCGAGTCTCATCCAGGTGCTCAGCGGCTCGAAGTAGGCAGCCCACCAGCGGATCAGGAAGGGATCTGGCCGGCGCAGGAGGCGCAGGAGACGGTTGCGGACGCGGTTGCTGCATAACACGAGCAGGACCTCCAGCAGCGTGAGCTGCCGCTCGTCTCCTTCCGTCACGAGCTGCTGGTTCACACTGTAGATCAGCTTCAAGGCGGCCTCGCAGGCCGCCTCCATGCATGGCCCCCAGCTCGTCGCCCAGATCTCGCGGAAGCAGGCCAGCAGGTCGGCGACGGCTTTGTCCCGCACGGGCGAGAAGTGGACATCGAGCGGATTGATCCCGGGGAGATGCTCAGGGTCACTGAGATCCATCAAGACGACGTCCCCCGCCCGCTCAGGC
The DNA here is from genome assembly GCF_019683755.1 of Thermogemmatispora sp. Classification (GTDB taxonomy): domain Bacteria; phylum Chloroflexota; class Ktedonobacteria; order Ktedonobacterales; family Ktedonobacteraceae; genus Thermogemmatispora. The sequence goes on from NZ_JADGHT010000313.1 coordinate 5,321, forward strand.
GGAATCAGCGGCAGCAGCTGATCCACCAGATCATGTGGAACCACTCTCACCTCCAAATCTTTGGTGCCTCTACGCTCCCTTGTTGACTTCTGGCTGAAATTTAACTATCCTTATAAAGGTTTAGCAGTAATATCTAGTATTGCAGAGATGATGAACTCAGTTTCTGGCTAGGAAGTCCCAGCTACTATCGAGTGGAGGATAGTATGCAACCACGAAAAG
>NZ_JADGHT010000314.1 GCF_019683755.1 Thermogemmatispora sp.
TGTCAGCCCGTACTGCCAAAAGCTAGGACTCATACACACTGGGGAAATTCGGCCCTGGTGTTTTTTATTTCTCTTAATCACGGTCAATATGCATTCATCGCCAGGCTCTACGCAGCGGATTCTTCTAATGGCGCCGTTGGGATGTCTCCCAGGCGCAGGTGGCCTCCGTATCTGATTGCGAATAGGAGAGAGTGGGCCAGTGTTGGTAGCTGTTCGTCCCTCTGCTCCGAGGCGAGACTTCGCGCGAAAGGAGGGTGAGACGTGCTCTCGGGCCTTCAGCCTCTTGCACATCGAGAACCTTGCTGATGGGATGGGATTGGCCAACCTATTGGCATAAGCTGTTGTCCGCGCCTTGTGAGGCAATCGCTGTTGATATGTATGCGACGTGGTTGCTTGCTTGCTACACCTGAAGGAGAGTACCGACCGTGAATTCAAGCATGATCAGCAAAATTGCAAAAGCCAAGCGCTATGCGGAAGAGCCGGAGCGTATCCAGTTCACACGCTTCGAAGCCAAGTTTCGGGGTGAGAACGATGTCCATACCACCAACTATGATCATGGGGTCTGGAACTGCACCTGCCGTTTCTTCCAGGATTGGGGGCATTGTTCGCACACCATGGCTATGCAGCGTGTGCTGGGTGTGACTATCCCTGCTGAACATCGCCAGGGTATTTCCGCCGGGCTGAATACCGGCCCCCTGATGCACTAGTGGCGGGAAGAATAGGGAGTACATTGCCGCGGGCCTCACATGGCTTTTCCCATTTGGCGACCTAGCTCCGGGCGGCTGTCTGGTTGCCAGGCGAGCTATCCCAGATAAAGAAGCCGCAACGCTGAAAGAGAAACAATAGAGGAAGCACTGAGGGCAGGTGGAGAACCTCGGTGCTTCTGCTCTTTTCTGCCTGATCGTTTAAGTGCCTGTCAGCTCATCAAGATTGGGAAAAGGTGGCCTTGAAAATAGGAGAGAAAAAACCACCCTTGCAGAGCTAAGCATATCCCTGATTGAGGCAGGGAGCTGGGCAGAGCAAGGGACGTACGGAAAGATCCCTCCTACTGGACAGTGTGCAATCTGCTAATGATCGACAAAAGCCCATACCGCGCGCAGCGAGCAGCGCCAAACCTCAGCCGCCGAGAGCTGGCACGAAATGAAGCACAATCAGGGTTGCGAACATGATGGCGGCCAGAATCGCGATCATCACCAGGTCGCGACGGACATAAGCATAGTGCTCTGGAGTAATTAAGGCGGCGCTGCGCTGGGCAGCTCGGCTTACCTGGCGGCGGGAAGCCAACTTACTGGCCGCGCTAGCCGGGCGAGAAACTTCAGCGGCAGCCGCAGCCGCCATCTGCTCTTGCTCGCGCGTCTCCTCTGGGCGAGCCTGGGCGGCCACAGTCGCTTTAGGGCCTAGTTTGCTCTGCGATGCTGCGCCACCTTCGTGGCTAGGGGCGTTGGCTTGCTCTCCCCCTACCTGGCGAACGAGCTCGATGTGCTTCTGCGCGCGGGCCTTCTGGCGGGCCCCACCGCGTGCACCTGCTTTCTTTGCCATGTTGACTCACTCCTGCTTACACGGGCCCGCTGCCGCCGCTCCAGGCCTCTCTGCGCCTGCTGGCTTACTGTACTGCGGTCGGCGCGGCACCGCAAGATCTTCATGCAGCGATAGAGCTGCGCTGGTCTTACTCGCCTGCGTTGCTCTAGGGCTCAACCTCTCCGCACTGCTGAGGCACGGAGATGCAGCTCAACCTGCTGCCGCTGGATCAAGAGCCTCCGGAGGCGAGACGTTGACATTGGCTTGGCAGACAAACAGCCGGTAAGCTGCGAGGCTTCTTGACGTTGCGCCTATTATACACGATTGTAGCCTTCGCGTCGAGAGGCGGTTTGAAGCAAGCACTACGGGCCTAAGCGTCATGTGGGGGGGAGGAACCCTGTCCATGTGGGTCCATTTGACAAGGCCGGCAACCTGTGCTACGCTTAGCGAGAGAGGAGAGCACGCATCTTTTGCCTGTCTCTATTGCCCTGTCGAGCAACAACAGACGCACCGGAGACCAGCGCTGTTTGCACGTGGAGGCTAGCCAGTTTCGTCGGCTAGTCTTTTTTCGCTCACTCTGGCTGGATACGATCGGCTGGGTGATAGCAGAGCAGACATGACAGGTAGCAATCGGAGGCATCAAGAGAGCCAGCGGCGCAGTAGAACGGTGTTTTGTAGAACCAGAGCATGCTGATACTAGGAGCGTTGAAAGGTATCGACAGCGTGAGAGTTGCGGGAAGGGAGCGGTAATATGGCGAGGATTGTTGTTGCCATGAGTGGTGGTGTAGATAGCTCGGTGGCGGCGGCCCTTCTCAAGGAGCAGGGGCATGAAGTGATTGGGATCATGCTGCGCCTCTGGGCTGAGCCTGGCAGTGAGGAAGATGACGGCGTTGAGCGGGTGGTAGAGAACAAGTGCTGCTCGCTAGAGGCAGTTGATGATGCAAGGCGTGTAGCACGCTTGCTAGACATTCCTTTCTATCTGGTCAATGTCGAGCAAGAATTTAAGGAGCATGTCGTTGACTACTTTTATCGAGAGTACGTAGCGGGTCACACGCCCAATCCCTGCCTCGTCTGCAACCGCTTTATTCGCTTCACAGTGCTCTTGCGCCGAGCGTTAGCGTTAGAGGCCGACTATCTGGCTACGGGTCATTATGCGCGTGTTGAGCGCGATCCCGTGACAGGCAAGTATCGCTTGCTGAGGGCTGTTGATCGGCAAAAGGATCAGTCTTATGTTCTGCACGTCCTGAACCAGGAGCAGCTTGCGCGGGCCTGTTTCCCGCTGGGGACCTATACCAAAGAGCAGGTGCGGGCTATGGCGGCGGAGCGCGGTTTACCTGTGGCCAGCAAGCCAGAGAGTCAGGAAATTTGTTTTGTGGCCCGCGACGACTACCGCGGTTTTATCCAGCGCTATGCTAGCAGTGAGGTGACGCGGAGTCAGCCTGAGAGTATCCTACCAGTGCCGCGTCCTGGTCCGATCTATGATCAGGAGGGGAAGCTACTCGGGCAGCATCGGGGTTTGGCTTTCTACACCATTGGGCAGCGGCGTGGTCTTGGGCTGACCTCGTCCCGTCCGCTCCATGTACTCAAGATTGATGCTGAGCGAAACGCCCTGATTGTTGGCCCGCCAGAGGCCTTGGAACGTACCAGCTTTACAGTTCATTCCATGCATTATCTCAGCGGCGACGTTCCGACAGAACCATTTGAAGCTGCTGTTCGCATCCGTTACAAGGCCAGCGAGCAGCGAGCGCGCGTGCTCCCGTTGGAGGGTCGGCGGGCGCTGGTCACGCTGGAGCAGCCGGTGCGGGCTGTGACACCGGGGCAGGGCGCCGTCTTCTATGGAGGCGCCAATGGCGATGAAGTGTTGTGCGGAGGCATCATTGAAGCATGACGGATCAAGCCCATATTCGCAACTTCTGCATCATTGCGCATATCGATCACGGCAAATCGACCCTGGCTGATCGTCTTTTGGAATACACTGGCACCATTTCCAGTCGTGAAATGACGGAGCAGGTGCTGGACCAGATGGAGCTAGAGCGGGAGCGGGGCATTACCATTAAGGCCCAGGCGGTGCGCATGCTCTATACCGCTCGCAATGGTGAGCAATACGAGCTGAATCTGATTGACACCCCGGGGCATGTCGACTTTACCTATGAAGTCTCGCGCAGCCTTGCCGCCTGCGAAGGAGCTTTACTCGTCATTGATGCCACGCAGGGCATTGAGGCCCAGACCCTGGCTAACCTCTATCTCGCTCTCGAGGCCGACCTGGCCATTATCCCTGTCATTAACAAGATCGACCTTCCCAGCGCTGACCCTGAGCGAGTGCGTCAGGAAGTCGAAGAGGTGATTGGTCTGCCTGGCAGCGAGTGCCTGCTGGCCTCGGCCAAGGAGGGCATTGGCATCAGAGAGATCCTGGAGGCCATTGTTGAGCGTATCCCGCCGCCGCATGGCAATCTCGGGCGTCCCTTGCGTGCCCTGGTTTTCGATTCGCATTATGATAGCTACAAAGGGGTTATTGCCTATGTGCGCATCGTGGATGGAAGCGTGCGCGCTGGGGATCGGATTGCTATGATGGCCACCGGCAGTGTCACCGAAGTTCTCGAAGCGGGCTACTTTCAGCCGCGTATGGTGGCATCGCAGACGCTGAGCGCTGGTGAGGTAGGCTATCTAGCAACAGGCTTCAAGAATGTCAAAGATTGTCGGGTGGGCGATACGGCTACGATTCCTGAAGCCCTTGGCCAGATCGAACCGCTGCCGGGCTATAAGCCGGCGAAGCCGATGGTGTTTGCGGGCTTCTATCCGGTTGATAGCGAGGATTATCCACTGCTGCGCGATGCGCTGGAGCGGCTGCAGCTCAATGATGCCTCTCTCTCCTTCGAACCTGAGACCTCTGCCGCCCTCGGCTTCGGTTTTCGCTGTGGTTTCCTGGGCCTGCTCCATATGGAGATCATTCAAGAGCGCTTAGAGCGTGAGTATGGCCTGCGTATTCTGGCCACAGCGCCCAACGTGGAATACTATGTTACGAAGCGCAATGGTGAGGTGGTTAAAGTCGATAATCCCTCAGCTTTCCCCTCGCCGGGTGAGATCGAGAAGATTGAGGAGCCGTGGGTAGATCTTTCTATCTTCTCACCAGCCCGCTATATTGGCCCTATTATGGAGCTGGTCACAAGCCGCCGTGGCCTTTTCAAGGAGATGAAATATATCGAGGCTGACCGTGTGCTGCTGACCTATAGCATGCCGTTGGCGGAGTTGATCGTGGATTTCCATGATCAGCTCAAATCGCGGACACAAGGCTACGCCTCGCTGGATTACAGCTTTGCTGGTTATCGTGAGGCCGATCTGGTGAAGCTGGATATTCTGGTGAACGGACAGCCAGTTGATGCCCTCTCTATCATTGTGCACCGGAGTGAAGCCTATCGCCGTGGGCGGGCCCTGGTGGAGAAATTGCACAAGCTTATTCCTCGCCAACTCTTCGAAGTACCAATCCAGGCGGCCATTGGTTCGCGTGTCATCGCTCGTGAGACGATCAAGGCTCTGCGTAAAGATGTCCTGGCCAAGTGCTACGGAGGCGATGTCACGCGCAAAAAGAAGCTGCTGGAGAAACAAAAAGAGGGGAAGAAGCGTATGAAGATGGTAGGTAGCGTTGAGATCCCACAAGAGGCCTTTATGGCGGTGCTTTCGCTCAAAGAAGAAGGAGAGTGAAGCCCGAAGGAGGGTGAGCACGAGCCAAAAAAGCAAAGAACGGGGCATAAATAGATCTTACGTATGCCCCGCAATCCTCTGTTTACGCCTGCCAGGACCCGACGGTCACCCCGTCGTCGCGACCGCACGTAAACTTCTGGCCATTGAAGCGGTTGTCAGATCGATGGCGCAGCGCTCAGAGGCTCGGAAAGCCCGCCTTCACGGGCGCTCCTAGTCAATTTGGAACACCATCCCTAAGAGGCGTATCGGTTTCTTCATCTGCATACAACCTCCTTTCGGGATTCCAAGCAAAGCCTGCGCCTTGTGCCAGGGTCGTTCC